>NZ_JBWYJA010000011.1:0-131025 GCF_056780035.1 Acinetobacter sp. ANC_7503
ACTCATTCTCAAAACTTAGATCCAACCTATTCAGCTAAATCCTTGTTTTTCAACAAGTTTTAATCAACATCACCGCCGATGGATGTGCATTATAGGCTATTTATTTTCTTACGCAACTACTTTTTCAATCTTTTCTATTTGTTTGTATAGTTAATAAACCAATGACACATTAACTATATGTTTTTTATATACAATTTTTATTTGTATAAACCTTTAACTCTTGTCACTGTCTAAATAAGACAAAATCATTGCACTTAATTCCCGCTTAAGCTGTTGTTCTGAAATAAGAAAATCATTATTGCTTACAAACCTCATCATTGTGAACAAGGTACTATTAATAATCACAAAAGATTTATGCTTGAGTGTTTCAAAGTCCCAATGACGATAAAAACGATTAAATACATATAAACCAACTTCAAAAAAATGCTTTTCTAAAACCTTTGCTGCTTCTGAATTGTTATAGCCATGCCAATGCTTGAGGACTTCAAAGAAGAAACCATTATCTTCTCTCATTACATCAAATCCGAATTGAAGACTAACATCGACTAAGGTTTTTAAATCCATTTCTTCTTGATTCATCGCCAGCGCTTTAAGTGACAAACCTAAGTTTTCACTCTTACGGCGTAACAATTCTAAAATTATCTGATCTTTATTTTCGAAATATTGATAGATAGAGCCTACGCTCACCCCTGATTTTTCAGATATTTTTGGCGTAGTGACTTGATCTAGGCCCATTTCAGAAATGCATATCAGAGTCGCTTCCAAAATACTATCGACTACCAGCTTTGCTCTTTGTTGTTGTGGTCTTTTTCTCATAGCTGCCATTCTAATAATGCGAATTGAATGCGAATAAATATTCATATTAATCTTTGATCAAACAATAACCAGATTAATTACACCATGTCAAATTTTAGCATTCCAAAACGTATGGCTTCATATGAGCGAATGAAGCGTAGCGATCTATTGTCCAAGCTTCTACACAAAATGACCGATCAAAACTTCATTCCAACTTATGCTGAATATTTAGAGTTAAATGAAAGTTTACATACGGGTGATGTGCCGATGGATCGCTTAATGGATTGGGTGATGACCAATCCACGCGAAAATCGAAAGCTTTTTGAAACAGCCTTATATCAAGGCTTAGATGCTCTTCCCAAACCAGTCCCTGAAATCAAAGCATTCTTTGATCTCGTGGAACAACAGCCTGTTTGGTTCGATCAAGAAAAAATTGATCGTGCAATTCAATTCACACATCGTTTAGGCTCGAATGTCACTTTTATTATGCGTGATCTCGCGCTAATGACTGGCTATCAATACCCTGGCTTTAATCAACCTTTAATTTTAACAGGTGCTCTAAGCAAATATGCAGGCAAGCGCTTAGCAGAAACGCATAAATGGTGGCTAGATGTTACTAAGCCGAACGGATTTCAACGCTTTAATGATGGCTTTACTTCAACAATTTTTGTGCGTTTCATCCATTCTTTAGTTCGCTACCATCTAAAAAAATCTAAAGATTGGGACTGGGATATTTGGGGAATGCCGATTAACCAATATGATCAGGCAATGACAAATATTGCTTTCAGCGGTGTAATGCTTTTAGGTATTCGAGCAATCGGTATTTTTCCAACTAAAAGTGAAGTCGATGCGATTATGCATTTTTGGAAATATACAGGCTGGTTAATGGGTGTTGACGAACACTGGCTGATTGATAAAGAGTCTGAAGGCTGGAAATTATTGCAATGGATGAATTATGCTCATCCTCAAGTGGATGAAAGTAGTCGTCAGCTTGCAGTAAGCCTATCCAAAGAACCATTTGAACGCGAATATAAACATTTTAAACGTTTCATGCAGAAGAAAGCCTACCAGAATCACTTAGATGTTACCCAAATCTTTATGGGCCGTAAAAAAATGAAAAATTTAGGGCTTAAGCCTCGAATACTGCCGTGGTATCCACTGTATCTACTGACTAAAAATACTGTGATTTATGCTGGCGCAAAAAAAATACCAAAGCTTGATCTTTATTTACAGCGTAAAGGGCGATCACAACAAGAACAAGCTCTCGATTTATATCAAAATGCAGGAAAACAGCTGGCAAGTATGCATCAATAAATAAAAAACCGAGCTAAGGCTCGGTTTTTTCATGTATATTTTTAAGACATTCTTAATGTTGCCTCTTGCTCAGCTCGAAGTGCTGATGGAGAACGTGCTAGATAATCCAAAGCTTGTTGAGTATTACCTTCTTGCACTGGATGAAACTTTGGACTAAACCAACGGATAGTAGCTAAAGTTAAATGACTGAAGGTAGGAATATGATCGGTCTTACGACTAATTTTTTCCATTTGCATAATGAGTCTTAAAGTACCCATATGTCTAAACTTACCTGCATCTTTATCTTGTTTCAAAATTGTTTTGCCGCCTTCAACCCAAACCGCTGCCATAATAGGGAAGATAAAGGTCATCAAAGCATTTTTTGAAATTTGGAAATTAAACTCTGATTCAAACATATGTTTAAACAAATCATACGCAACCGTACGATGTTCAACTTCTTCAGCAAGATGCCAACGGAACAGATCAGCCATGATTGGATCGGCTTTATCCAATGAAGTATTGTCCAAGCTCCACTGCCCTGCCACACCAGTATAGTGCTCAATGGCTGCAATCACACCCAGTCGGAAGATTAACCAACGTTTTTCACCAACCACTTTTTTCATCATTTTGATACCTACTGGATTTTCTCCTAAAAGGATTTCAAAAAGATAATGCATGCGTTGAATGAACGGCTTTACATCTAGTCCATGTTGATCAAAATAAACTTGTGCATGTTGATGAGTACGACCATGAATCGCTTCTTGCTGAATAAAACCTTTCACGTCTGCTTTTAATTGTTCGTCTTTGACAAACGGCAAAGCTTTATTGAATACACGGCAAAACCAAAACTCACCCGCAGGTAAAATCATATGTGCTGTATTCAACATATGGGTGGAAACAGGGTCATTTTCAATCCAATGCTTTGGAATATGATTGAAATCAAATTTTACTTTACGACCATGTAGTTGATGAACTTGACTCATTGTTGTCATTTTATTATCCATTACATCTTTTTTATTATTTTTAAAATAATGATAAACTCATCACAATATCATTTAAGGACATTCATATTTTATGTCTGACAATTTTAAAGAAAACACCCATTCAGACGGCGATCTAAATGGGTGTTAGGCTTAATACGTCAAATAAACTGAATATGACTAGAACTTCATACTCACACGCGCCCAATAATTACGTCCTATATTATTAAATTGCTCATTCTGTGCAAAACCAAATCCAGCACTACCTGCTTTATTTAAGTGTTCCGTATAGACTTTATCCAGAACATTATCAATTCCAATACTCAAATCGACACCTTGATGAATTTGATAAGTGCCATTTAAAGACAGCGTCGAGAAACCTGAACTCGTTTTAAAATCCTTACCTACAATATTACCTTGATTAATACTGACACGATCCTGCCCATCTACCACACGCCACAATAAACCTAAGTTAAAGCGCTCTTGCACATATCTTAAATTTACACGTGCTTCCAGCGGAGATATTTGAGGTAAAGGTTGATGATCAGTTGTGTTTTTTCCCCAAGCATACATCGCACTAAGATCTGCCTGAACAGCATCGGTAAATTGATAACCTATTCCAGCTTCTGCCCCTGCGATTGTCGCATCGACATTTCTAGAATCAGCAGCATTTTTACCATGACCAGTCATTTTTGCTGGGTCATAATTCAATAATATGAAATCATTAATCAAACCCGCATAAGCTGATGCCCATGAACTGAATGCCCCGTGATTATGTTGGTATCCAACATCCAACTGTAAAGTTTTTTCTGTTTCTAAATCCTTGAAGGTAGCAACAGCATTGCCTTGATAATCTGTCTTAAACAACTCCCAATAATCTGGTACGCGCTCTACATAGCCTAGACCAATATAGGTTTTAGCATCATGCTCTGGATGCTGATTTTCAAACCGTATAAAACCACTTGGTAATGTTTCCTGACGTTCTTGAACCATTTTTAAGTTTTTAATCCTAACTTGATCAACCCGAACACCTGTGACCAACTTATTATGATCATTCAATGGATATGATAATTCAGTGAACCCGCCATAAGATTGAAACTTCATATCCTCTGTCAGTGGAGTATTCATCATTGGCATGCTTGAATGATACATTCCACCAGCATGTTGATTATTCTGAGTATCAACACCCGTAATGAATATTGCTTTATCCCACTCCATCGTTGTGGCTAAACGTGCATTCAAAGTACGACGTGTCACATTCATAGCGCGATCCGCGCCATCAACATCACGCAAACTAAAATTATCCATCACATGATCATTAAAGTTGTAATTGACTTGCGCCTCAACTTTTTTAAATACCTCTGAGAGATTCTTTTTCTCAAATCTTAATCCCAAGCTCTCGCGGGCAAATTTAGAACCATCCATATCTCGCCCAGCATATACAGCCTCACCATCAGCCTTACCGCCAGTTAACTCGATCCATGTATCTGCATTAGGTGTCCAGCCCAATGATAAATCTGCATTCCATCGTTTCCAATCTGATGGTACGGTCGCCCCATTACCATCTCGATAACTATTTGAGACTGATCGGTTGCTATTGATTCGAATATATTTTTGTTCATCTCCTACCGCTGCCTCAATATTTTGGTCTAAACGCCCAAAAGAGCCCATTAATACACTTGCCTGACCTCGATAATTTTTTTCATCATTCAATTGTTCTGGGCGTCGCTCGAAAATCACTGTTGCTGCTGAACCTGTGTTGGCGTACTGGACAGTTTGGGGACCTTTAATCACCGAGATTCGATCATAGCTCTCAGGTGAGATATACGAAGTCGGTGAATCCATACGACTCGGACATGCGCCTAAATTTTCAGTTCCATCTGTTAGAATTTTGATTCGTGATCCAAACATTCCACGAAAGGTCACATCACCGTTCGTACCTGCACCACTATTTACGCTGCTAAACCCTACAATACTTTGTAAGTAATCTGCGCCATCCGACGCAGGAATAGGCTGAATGGGTTGCTTCGGGTTTGCCCGTACAATCAAGCCATTAGCATCATTACCTTGTAGAGCTGTAGCAACAATTGGCGCTAAGTTCGTCGTGCGTGTATCAGGTGTTGGATTTAAAGTTGTAGATTGGACTTCAGCAAATGAAGTTTGCGAAATAAAGGCAATATAAATCGCAGCCGCTAGTGGCTGTAAATAGAATTTTGGCTGAGCCATGATACATTCACTCAAAATTTAAATATGACAATGCTAGAGTCATTCAAGACCCTAAAATAAAGACAATATTTAAGAAAAGAGTGGTGGTGCCCGACCTTGAGGTAAAAGGAATAAACGCTGTAAGTCGAAATAAATATGTTTGAACGCTTTTTGGAATGCGATCAAACGTATATTCAAACGTACAAAAACTTCTTTAACATTCAGCTCAGGTGGCAAAATCAAATTACCAAATACAGTACAGTATTGGCATTGATGGTTTGGGTCATGATGATCGTGCCCACTATGCGAGGATTCAACATAGCGCTTAGACTCATGATGTTCATGTAACGCATGTGAAGTGGAACCATGATGAGCATGATGAGCATGATGAGCGAGCGTTGTAATACTAGAATGATTAGGCTGTTCGAATAAGGCACGGGTGATCGTTTCGCAGACCGGCGCAATTTGATATTGCGCTGGAAGCAAAGGCTGAAGAAAAACAGCGATCTGTAATAATACTGCTGCGAAACTCAGCAGCAACCCATTGCGGAACAAATTGTCATTCCAAATAAAATTTGAGCAATTATAACAAAGCCCAATCGAAATTGGGCTTTATCAATATATTTAAAGTTCTTAGAAAATTAACGCTTTACAGCAACTTTTTCTTTTTGACGCTGACGAACGACTTTTTCTACCTTTTCACGCGCTCTTTGGCGTTTTAAAGGAGATAGATAATCAACAAATAATTTCCCGTTCAGATGATCCATTTCGTGCTGGATACATACTGCCAAAAGACCATCAGCTTCTAATTCAAAAGCTTGCCCTTCTAAATTAATTGCGTCAATTTTGACGCGTGACGGACGCTCAACTTTATCGTATATTTGTGGAACTGATAGACAACCCTCTTCATAAGGTTGGGTATCTTCAGTTAATGGGGTGACTTTAGGATTAATAAAAACCATCGGCTGATTTTTATCTTCAGACAAGTCCATGACGATAAGCTGAATATGATGATCAACTTGGGTTGCAGCTAGACCAATACCTGGTGCTTCATACATGGTTTCAAACATGTCTGCAGCAAGTTGACGAATTTCATCCGTCACTTCCTCTACAGGTTTGGCAATAGTACGCAAACGGGGATCAGGAAAACTTAAAATTGGTAATAAGGCCATGCTGCTCCTCACCGGCTATGCCATTGATCTTAAAAATTAAATGAAGTTAATGCTTCATCAAATAATACGTGTAATATGCGTATTATAGCGCAAATAGATACATAATTTTAGGAATTATGATAATGAAAAAGGTTTTCAATGGCATGGCTTTTTCACATGCTCTGGGGTTAAAGAAACACTGCCTTTCACTTGCAATTTGCATTAGTGCGGGCTTGTTTACCGCGCAAATGACACAAGCCAGTCCAAATGTAAGCCCACCATCAATTAAGGCCGGTGCTCCTCACGTTTATGTGGTCAAAAAAGGCGACACTTTGTGGGACATTTCAGGTAAATTTTTGCGCTCACCTTGGCGTTGGAAAGAAATTTGGGCATCCAATAAACATGTCAAAAATCCACACTGGATCTACCCGGGTGATCGCTTACTACTCTGTACATTAGATGGGCGTCCACTGATTGGTAAAGATGAAGGTGATGGTTGTGAAGGCGTTATTCGTCGTCATCTTGGTGCTATCAATCTAAAACCTCAAGTACGTGTTGAAAGCTTAGGGAATACCATTCCAATTATTCCCTTGGATGATATTCAACCTTGGCTAGAAAGAAGTATTATCGTTGCGCCTGATGCTTTGCAAAGCACACCTTATATTCTCGGTTCAGCAGATCGTCGTATCGTTGCAGGGGAAGGCCAAACAGTATATGCACGTGGTCAAGGGATTAATCCTGGACAAAGCTACGGTGTTTATCGTGAAGCTGAACCGTATGTTTTCTTAGATGAAAAAGGGAAAAAGTACACAGGTGCACTTGAACTGATTGAAGTGGCTACAGCAGTCGCTGTTGCCAACGAAAATGAAATTTCAACCTTAGAGCTTAAACAAAGTTTTAATGCTGAAGTTCGTCGTGGTGATTACGTTTTACCTAAATTTCAAAATGAATTACCAAGCCTCTTCTATCCAACGGCAACAACGGATATTCAGCCAGGCGGTCAAGTGATTCGTGTTATGGGTTCTATTGGTACAGCAGCTCAACATAGTGTTGTCACAATTAACCGAGGAAACGTTCACGGTGCAAAAAATGGTCACGTGTTAAGTATTTTCCAACAAGGCGAAGTGGTTAAAGACCCGAAGACCAAAGAAAATATTCAACTGCCTAATCAGCGTGTGGGCAACTTAATGATTTTTAAAACTTTCGATCAATTAAGTTACGCTTACGTGCTAGACAGCGCACTTCCAATTAAAGTAGGTGCTGTATTAGAACCATCACCAATGGTTGAAAATTAAAATTAGGTGCGGATATGTTGAACGAGATTAACGACCATCAGTTGGCTTATATTAAGCTCTGGTACCTCGTTCAACATTCACTCAGTGCTTATCAAAAACTTGTTCAGCATTTTGGTTCAGCTCAAGATGCTGTACAGAAAAATCATCTAAATCAATGGCATCAGCTCAACTTACATAAAAACCATATCGAGCGTGCATCTCAATTTTTCTCTGATCAACAGCAACAAGAATTTGAGCGAATTCTGTATCAAATTCATCAACATTCTGATTTTATACTCACTGAGCAAGATCCAGACTACCCTCAGCAATTGATGCCCTATCATGACCGCCCCCCAATTTTATTTGGGAAAGGTAAAGCACAACATTTATCTGAAGCACAAATTGCCATTGTTGGAAGCCGTAAACCAAGTCCACATGGCAAACAAGTCGCATATGATTTTGCGTATTATCTGAGTGATCAAGGTTTTTATATCACGAGTGGATTAGCACAAGGGGTTGATGAAGCAGCCCATCAGGGTGCTTTGCAACATGGCAGAACAATCGCCGTTATCGGTACAGGATTAGATTTAATTTACCCATCACAAAATCGCCCATTACATGATCAAATCTTGAAGCAGAACGGGACCATCATTTCTGAGTTTTTACCCGGTACAAAACCGCTTCAGCATAATTTTCCACGCAGAAATAGAATCGTAAGTGGCTTAAGTTTAGGAATATTGGTAGCGGAAGCTCAATTGGGCAGTGGTTCATTAATTACGGCCCAAGCTGCTGCAAATCAAGGTAAAACGACCTTTGCAATTCCAGGTCATATTTATAGTGAATTTCATCAAGGTTGCCATCAGTTGATTCGTGAAGGTGCCATCTTAGTTGATCATCCTGATCAGATCATTGAAGATTTAGCCCTGCCGACTCAATGGCAACATCAACAAGCATCTCTGTCACGAAAAAACAATCCTAATGAGTTCCAAAATGACGAAATAGTTCATTCAGTAGACCATCCAAAGTTAAGTAAGCATGAGGATGATGAACATTCGATTCCTATACATTTGTTAGCTGTATTTCAACAATTAGATTGGGTTGGTCGCGATCTCGATCAAATTGCAGCAACCCTTGATTTAGACACCGCGACACTCACCAGCCACTTGATGGAGTTAGAACTTTTAGGACGCTGTATTCAACAATCTGGGTTATACCTACGTTGCCGTAATTAAAATTAAGGTTCACAATAGTCTTTTCAATCAAGAGAATGGTGAACGCTTATGTTAACAACCTCAGTTGCTGAGGCTGCTCAATGTCTAAAACAAGGTCACGTTTTGGCTTATCCTACAGAAGCAGTATGGGGCTTAGGTTGCGACCCTTTTAATGAAAATGCTTTTAAAGAAATTTTAAGATTAAAACAACGCCCTATCAAAAAAGGCGTGATCTTACTGGCTGGTCAAGTCAGTCAGGTTGAACATTTATTATCAAAGCTTCCTCAAGACCGCCGTGATGCGGTAATTGAAAGTTGGTCACAAACATCTTATCAAGATCGCGCCACCACATGGCTTCTCCCAGCTGATGAGCAAATACCACTTTGGATTCGAGGCAAACATCCTAAGGTTGCTATCCGAGTCACCAACCATCCTCTTTGCATCGCACTGTGTAACGCATTTGATGGGTTCATTGTTTCAACCAGTGCAAATCCTGCTGGTTTAGACCCCGCTCGCTCATTGCAAGAAGTCAATCAGTACTTTGGTGCTGAATTAAATTATTTAAATGGAGATTTAGGCCTGAGCCAAGAACCTAGCCGAATATTAGATGCAGAAACAGGTGATGTCATTCGTGCTTAAAAAGCATGATATGCTGAGACTTAAAACTTATTATTTAAGACAAAAAAAAGCTCAGTCATAAAGGTATTGACTGAGCATATAAAAGGATGTGCTAATCACATCCAGAGGGTTCAGAAATTCATCTGTACAGAAAAAGAGTGTATTATCGCTTTCTCTGCAGTACGCATATTATGCTACAAAAAAAAATATTACACAATTACTAAGACTTAGAGTTTCAAATCATCATTTTTCTTATAAACATTAATTATTAGTTCAATTGATATAATTAAGTACCTATTTTTAATTATTAATTTTACTTTTTAAAAAGCCTAATGATAGTTAATTTAGATCAATAAGCTTTTATAGATTTTAAGTATAATAAAAAAATAAATCGATTGTCTGTTTTTTAAACACTTTTAGCCTTTATGAATGAAGTTTTTTTCTGTGCTAAAGCAATACCTATCAAAATCACGATTCCGCCTAAACTGTGATAAATCGTCCATGCTTCTTTTAACCAGACATAAGCAATAATAGCGGTAAAGATTGGCATTAAGTTCATAAAGATGCTGGTACGATTTGGGCCTAAATGTTGAACAGCCAACATCCATACTAACGGCGCAATAATCGAAGGGAAAATTCCCGCATATAACACACTCAAGCCGTTATCCAGATCAATTGCATCGAGCCCCAATACGGCAACGAATGGTAAGTGGTACAACACTGCAAAACCAATCTGAATATAAAGACTAATCATTAAAGGGAGCTCGAGTTGCCACTTTTTGAGAAATACACCATAAAAAGCATAGAAGAATACCGCGACGATCATAATCATGTCGCCCCAATGCCCACCCAGATGCATCAGTGTATCTAGACGCCCCTGACCGATGACATAAATCAGCCCGATAAATGATAAAATACTACCCACCACTGCAAATCGAGTTGGGAACTCTTTTAAAATCATCAGTGAAACAAAAATGGTGAAAATTGGAATAAAGGCATTAATTATGCCCATATTGGTTGCAGTCGTGTAATGTGCTGCGGTGTAAGCTAACCCCTGATAAAGCACCATCCCAAATGCACTCAGCACTGCTAATTTCACTATATTTTGTCGTACCAAAGTACGCTGTTTGATGACTTTAGGCAGGATAAAGGGTGTTAAAATCAAAAAAGCAATAATCCAACGATAAAAACTAATACTGACAGGTGAAATATACTCTGCAACATATCGTGTAATGGCTATATTCAACGACCAAATCAATACAGCAATGACTGGCAATGATAAAGCCCAGAGCAAATGCTTTTTTTCAAATGTCATATTTTCATCCTAATTTTTATTTAATCGTTAAGATCAAGTTTTCATCAATTTTTAGACTTTTTCATTCCATGAAACACACTCCCCCTTCATTGTTAATGACTGCAGAACAGCCATCTAAGTCTGAGATTTTTACTTAAAAAATTAAGTAGAGTGCTGTTCTATTTTAAAACACTTTTCACTTTTTTACAGGGATTCCTCTACAAAACAACACTAGAAGCTGTGTGTGAGCTATGAGATCGTAAATGCTTGAATTTCCCATCAACGGGTTAACTGAATATTTTTTAATGTGCTTCATCGTGAATGTGAGTGCATTGAACCGAGCATATAAAAAGGATAAATTATGAAAAAACTTCTCATTGCATCACTATGCACTACAGCTGTTTTTCTAACCGCTTGTGATAAAAAGTCTAACGATCAATCCTCACCTACTGCCGCTGAAACAGTTCAAAGCAATACATTAAGTACCAATGTAAATGCAGATATTCAACATGACTTAGATTTACTGGATCAAATTTCAAATACAAAAGCTCAAGAGGCTTTGGCATTTCAAAACGAAGTGACACAAGCTGCGCAAAACAATAATAAAGCTGAATTAGACGCAGTGGTTGAGAAGATGGATAACTATGTGGATCAATTTAATGATGATCTCGACAAACTTGCGCTCAAAAGTACTGAAGGCGCATCTCTTCGAGATAAAATGAAAGAATCGAATGAGCTTGGATTGGACCTCGCAGAAGCAGGTGTTAAAGAAAAGCCTGATATGAATGAAATCACTGAACTACAAAAGAAAGCTGTTGAGTTACAACAAAGCTTGTTACAGGACATGCAGAATCTTAAAAACCAAGTCGGGACAAAATCTTAACTCATAAAGCAGGCCGTCAGGCCTGTTTTTTTTCACTGTAGACACCTTGGTGAGATCTATATGCCATGGTATTTTCAATCTACATATTTTAAGTACTTTATGATTAGGACATTGAAATGGCTTCAGTTTATAACATTCCAGTAAATACAATTCAGGGGCAGCCTGTTGATTTATCACAATACGAAGGCAAAGTATTATTGATCGTGAATGTAGCGTCTAAATGTGGCCTTACACCTCAGTACGAAGGTCTGCAAAAACTCTATAGTGAAAAAAAACAACAAGGATTCGAAATTCTTGGTTTTCCTTCCAATGACTTTCTTGAACAAGAACCAGGAAGCAATGAAGAGATTGAACAATTTTGTTCAGTAAATTATCAAGTGGACTTCCCTCTTTTTGCGAAAGTTCCAGTGGTTGGGGAGAATAAACATCCGCTATATGAAACTTTAACAAACGCCATTCCAGAGCGTATTGGTGAGGGGCCTTGGTGGAAAGATCTGGTTGATTATGGTTTAACGCCTAATAATCCCCCTGAAGTATTATGGAATTTTGAGAAATTCTTAGTTTCAAAAACAGGGGAAGTCGTTGCTCGTTTTGCACCAGACATCACTGCAGATGATGCGCGTATTGTTGATGTAATTAATGCTGAACTGGCGAAATAATCTCATCAAGATCAAGTGACGATCTTGTCACTTGATTATTTCTTATTCAATTCAATAAATATCTTCATTAATCTGTCAAAATCATAAGTTACTCTTTCACATCAAAATTTTTGTTATTGCTTTGCAAATATTCAGATTTAACTCATATTTGTATCGTATCTTGGAATGAAGTGATTAACGATTTGGTTTTATTAATGAAAGTATTTCAAAGCATTGTTACCCCTTTTGCATTATTTGGCTTCGGTGTCGTGATGTTAGGTTGTCAGCCGCAACCACAACCCGATCAAGAAAAGGAATCAACAGCAGCTAATGCTGAAGAATCTTCTCCTGTCCAAGTCACTGATCCAGCTGACTTAAAGTCAGGCAATATGTTTTATATTGTACGTGATGTGGCAGATGTACAACTGAAAGCCGGTGGATATATTGAGCAAATTCAACAGCTACAATCTGATTTAGAAGAAGCTGTAAATAATAAAGATCCACAAAAGCTAGATCAGTCAGTGCAAAGTTTGAAATCTCAATTACTAGGATTTAATGAGGCATTGACAGGACTTGACCTAAAAAGCGAAGAAATTGCCCAGATTCGTTCTAATATTTTAACGGCAAATGAAAATGTATTAGCTTCACCATTACTAAACGGCCAAGTGAATTTAAACAACATCGATTTTGCAGCTTTAGAAAAGCAAATGGGTAATATCCAAGGTGAAATGGTGAAATTAGCCAGTATGCTTTTGACTCAATCCGGATCATCTACAAAAAATAATCAAGCCGAGGATTGATATACATTATTCTCACAAAATAGACATGGTGGAGTGAGGGATTTCTCTTTAATTTGGATCTTAAATAATTCAAATATCATGGAGTCGGCATGTCTACCTCACCCATCTATAATATAACTCCTATTACTTTTCGTTTAGATTTAAAAGATCCTTTCATCTTTACTGCTCATCATATTGATCACTACCCTGCCGGGAATGCTGAAATGGGACCAGTTCATCCTGCAATCAATCAAGAATTCAATATGTATTATGGTAGTGTTGTTCCCGGCTTTCCCGAACATCCACACACAGGTTTTGAAACCATTACTTTAGTGGAACAAGGTTATGTCGATCATTTTGATTCCTTGGGTAATGGTGGACGATATGCTGCAGGCGATGTGCAATGGCTAAGTACGGGAAATGGTGTTGAACACTGTGAAATGTTCCCGTTAATTCATCAGGATCGAGAGAATCCTTTTGAATTATTTCAAATTTGGTTTAACTCATCTCCAGAACAAAAAAAACAACCTGCTGATTATAAAATGTTTTGGCGTGAACAAATTCCACATGTGAAAGCGACTGATCACCAGTCTCGCAGCATTGATGTACGAGTTATTTCAGGACAATATCAAAATCAAAATGCATTAAGTCGCCCACCACATTCTTGGGCAGCTGCAGCAGAAAATAAAGTGAATATATACTTAATTACTTTAGAAGCTGGCGCACATCTTGAAATTCCAGCTACCACCGCGACCTCCACTCGATTTGCTTACTTCTATCAGGGTTCAACTTTAAATATTGCTGATTCAACCATTCAATTCAAACATCTTGTAGAGCTTCAAGCTGACACCGAAATTCAAATTGAAGCAGGTGATCAAGAAGCGAGAATCTTATGGTTAGAAGGTGAACCTATTGGTGCACCAGTTGCAATGCGAGGGCCTTTTGTATTGAACAGCAAAGAAGAACTTGATGTTGCATTCAAACGATATCGTGAGACCCATTTTGGTGACTGGCCTTGGCCAAGTGATGCTCCAACGTTTTCACGTGAAACACCCCGTTTTGCAAGCTATGAAGGTGGTAAACGCAAGGAATATCCTGAACAAATGAGTTCAGATGGGGCTTAACAAGGTTTAAATATTACAGTATTCATCTTTGCCCAATGCTCGTTTAATATCCTGTTCAAAACGTGCATTGGGAAAAGGATAACGTTGAGGCAAATACAAGGTAAATCTTGTCAACGTAGGTGATAGCTTTTCTACAGTTGCCTTATGAACGTATTCACCACGTTCTGTTCGAGCAAATAGGGTTGCCATTTCAATATGCTCTTCAAGCTTGTTTTCAGTAAAGACTAGGTCATCATCACGTGTGAAACCGATACATCGCCGATATGCTTGTCTCAGATTTTGAAATACGCTGAGATAATCCAACTCGATTTCAGCACTTAAACCATTTTTATACGAGTTGGCAACCAAGGCCGCTTCAGTAGGTTCATTGGGCTGACTTAAATAATAATTTTGACATGCGGTGAGCTGACTGAAGATAAATATGCTTAGCGCGATAATTAGACTTTGACGATACATTATTTTATTTGGATTTATTAGACTTATACCTGAATTGTAGCAAAGTCTAAGCCGTGATTTAATTCAGCTTTATACTTTTAATGTAATTGAACCATGCAACTGATCATCTTCACTGGAGTTCAAGCTTCAGGCAAATCAAGCTACTATCTTTTACATTTGGCGCATTCACATTTAAGAATTAACTTAGACATGCTAAAAACTCGCCATCGGGAAAACATGATCTTTGAAGCATGTCTAGCCTCTAAAACCAAAACGGTGATCGACAATACAAACCCAACCAAAGCAGACCGTGCTCGTTATATTCAACGTGCTAAATCAGCAGGCTTTGAAGTGATTTCATATTACTTTGAAACAGATTTGAAAAGTACGCTAGAACGCAATGGTCAACGAAGCGGTAAAGCCAATATTCCTGAAGTCGGTGTTCGAGCAACATATAAGAAGTTAGAAGTACCTGATTTTCAAGAGGGGTTTGATGAAATACATCATATTAAGATAAAAGGCGCAGGTGAATACCACCATTTAATATTAGACTCCAAATAATAAAGCGACCCGAAGATCACTTTATTTCAAAGACTTTATTGTTTCACCACCACTAATTTTTTTTGTACAAATTCCTGAAAACCTAAATCTGCGAGTTCATGACCATAACCAGAATTCTTTACGCCACCAAATGGTAATTCTGGAGCAGTATCCGTTAACCAATTGATCCACACCATTCCTGTTTCAATTCTCGAAGCTAATTTTTTTGCACGCTCTATGTCTTGAGAGTGAATGACACCTCCAAGACCATAATTAGAGTCATTGGCGATTTCAACGATCTCATCCTCATTTTCCGCAACATAAATCTGAGCAACTGGCCCAAAGAATTCTTCGTACCAAGCTTCATTATCTCGACTAATATTTTCTAAAATTGTCGGCTCATAGAAATAACCATCATGTTCAATTGCTTTGCCACCGATAACCAAAGTTGCACCCTGCTGAACTGCTTTATCCACTTGTTTAATCAAGTTTTTAAGCGCACTTTCCGATGAGAGTGGTCCCAATGTGGTACTACGGTCTAATGGGTCGCCAATTTTGAGTGCTTTAAATGCTTCAACCAAACCCATTCTAAACTGATCAGCGATGTCTTTATGCAAAATAAATCGTTTTGCTGCAGTACACACCTGCCCTGTATTATTTACACGCGCTTTACAACCAATCTCAATCGCTTTATTTAAGTCCGCATCATCTAACACAATAAAGACATCATTCCCACCCAATTCAAGCGTAGACTTTTTAATGTGTTTGCCTGCTTGCGCAGCGACCGCACTACCTGCTCCTTCTGAACCAGTTAATGCAACACCGCGCACACGTTTGTCTGCAATAATATCTGCGACTTGATCGGTATTGATAAATAGATTGGTCCAAACACCTTTAGGTGCTCCTGCCTCTAACACAAGTTTTTCAAATGCTTCTGCACATTGCGGAACGATACCTGCATGTTTGGCCAATACAGGATTTCCAATACCACAGTTTGGTGCAAATACACGGACCAATTGATAAAATGGGAAATTCCATGGTTCGACAGCCATGATAATACCTAATGGATGATGTTCCACCCAAGCTTCACCTAAATCAGTTTTATAGGGGACTGATTTCAGAAATTGTTCGGTATTTTTTGCATAGTACTCAGCAATTTGAGCACAAGATTCTATTTCACCTTCACTTTGCTCAATGAGCTTACCCATATCTAAAGTAATGAGCTTGGCTAATTCACTCTTGTTTTCTCTAAATAATTCTGCCAAACGTTGTAAAACTTTTACGCGCTCATCTACATTTTTGACCCAATCCGATTTAAGAATAGATTCGGCTGAATCCAAAGCACGATCAATATCTTGTTGTTGGTGTGATGGATATTCTTTGTATACAGTATTGGTAAATGGGTTAATGGATTGATAACTCATAATTCTTCCCTTCATGCCAATAAAAATTTAAAGTTCAATGCTATGTATTGATTTAAACGTATTCATTGAAGTGCGCGTTAGCTGTGCAAACTTTAGATAAGCTCAAAGTGCTCAAAAATTTTGTTTACATCAATCAACTTAGCATTATTTTTATGCAACTCGGGCATCGTTTACAGTTTGGTGCAAATCGTTACGTAGTGCTTGGTAAAGTTATAAGTAGATGTACATAACTCCTACTGTTTAACTTCAACTAGTAAGATGGTGATCAACAATATCAATCAAAGTAGAACGTGCTGTTTTAAACTCAGCTTCTTAATAAGCAGTTTTGAAGTTGTTTCTTATTATTTTGGAACAGATTTAAATTTTACGTAACAGCGTAATAGCTACTTTGAAGGTCAAGCCGATATTCCTGACATGGATGTTCGAACGATTTATAAAAAAGCTTGAAGTGCCAAGTTTAGATGAAGGGCTTGATCAGATTTTAAGGTAAAGATTGTTGAGAATGGGGAGTTTTCTATTTATCAAGATTAATAATAAGGAATAATTACATGGATAAAATAAAAACTTTAGCTGAAACAGCGGAAAATTATTTTGATAATACAGTTCTAGAAACAACTGATACTATTTTTCAAGAAATTCTCAAAGCATTCCCTTTAGCTTCATCAGGCATTGCGATTTACCGACTTTTTAGAAGTTATAACGAGGAGCAAAAATTAAAGAATATCTTGGAGTTTATAAAGGAAGGTGAAAACCTAGAACCAGGAAGTTTATTAAAAATATTCAAAGATCAAAATAATTTAGAAATTGGTGGTGAGTTACTTAATGCTTTGGATAAAACATATTTAGTCCATCAATCTAAGATGCTTGCTCGCTTAGCTCTTCTATATGATGTCAAAGAAATAAATCGTGAGAATTTTTTAAGGTATGCTCATATCATCCCTCAATTAACATCTTTTTTATTAAAAGGGTTAGATCAAGCTTACACATTGACTGAAAAAAATAAGACTAATAAAAATTATCATCTTAAAAATGAAGAATGTAATTTTTCATTATCTGAATTAGAAAGGTTTGGGTTTTTATATGTAGTTGCGACTTATGGATCAGGTAATCACTATGTAAGATCAAAAAACCTAGTTTTTTTCTACGAAAATATTTATCAAAACAAATATGGGAAAAATTAAACCAATAAAAAAAACCACCCTTTCGGGTGGTTTTTCAATCTCAAACCGTCTCTTATTGAGCGCGGTTTTTGATTTTGCGGATGGTTTCCAACTGTGCAGCTGTTTCTGCAAGGGCAGCCAAAGCAGCAGCAGCGTCCAAATCGCTCTTTTGATTTGCTAACAAAGTTTCAGCATTTTTACGTGCTTCAACGATTGCAGCTTCATCTAAGTTTTCTGCACGGACTGCAGTATCTGCAAGAACCGTAACAACATGCGGTTGAACTTCAAGAACACCACCAGATACATAGATTAATTCTTCTGTACCATTCTCCAACTGAACGCGAATCGCGCCCGGTTGAAGTAAAGTTACTAGTGGAGCATGGCCAGGCATAATACCTAACTCACCACCAGCACCTTTAGCAATTAACATAGTTACAGTGCCTGAGTACAAAGACTCTTTAACACTTACAACGTCACATTGCATAGTCGCCATGAGAACCTCCTAAATTAGGTAGCTAATTAAAGTTTCTCGGCTTTAGCAATAACTTCGTCAATACCACCAACCATATAGAACGCTTGTTCTGGGATGTGATCGTATTCACCAGCTAGAAGACCTTTAAAGCCACGAATAGTTTCTTTAAGCGGTACAAGTTTACCAGGAGCACCAGTAAACACTTCTGCTACGTGGAACGGTTGAGAGAAGAAACGTTGAATCTTACGTGCACGGTATACAGTAAGTTTGTCTTCTTCTGACAATTCGTCCATACCAAGAATTGCGATAATGTCTTTCAATTCTTTATAACGTTGAAGAACGTTTTGAACTGAACGAGCGATTTCGTAATGCTCAGTACCAACAACTAATGGATCTAATTGACGTGAAGTAGAGTCAAGTGGATCGATCGCAGGGTAAATACCTTGTGAAGCGATGTCACGGCTCAATACAACTGTCGCATCCAAGTGAGCGAACGTAGTCGCTGGAGATGGATCCGTTAAGTCATCGGCAGGTACGTATACAGCTTGGATAGATGTAATCGAACCAGACTTAGTAGAAGTAATACGTTCTTGAAGAACACCCATCTCTTCTGCAAGTGTCGGTTGGTAACCTACTGCAGATGGCATACGACCTAGAAGTGCTGATACTTCAGTACCTGCTAGTGTATAACGGTAGATGTTGTCTACGAACAATAATACGTCACGGCCTTTACCGTTTTCGTCTTTTTGATCACGGAAATACTCAGCCATAGTAAGACCAGTTAACGCTACGCGTAAACGGTTACCTGGTGGCTCGTTCATCTGACCGTAAACCATTGCTACTTTGTCAAGAACGTTAGAGTCTTTCATCTCGTGATAGAAGTCGTTACCTTCACGAGTACGCTCACCAACACCAGCGAATACAGATAAACCTGAGTGCGCTTTAGCGATGTTGTTGATCAACTCCATCATGTTTACAGTTTTACCAACACCGGCACCACCGAACAGACCAACTTTACCACCTTTCGCGAACGGGCAAAGTAAGTCAATGACTTTAATACCAGTTTCTAAAAGGTCAGTAGAAGCAGCTTGTTCTGCATAAGAAGGCGCTTGACGGTGAATCGGTAAACGCTCTTCAGTTGCAACAGGACCAGCTTCATCGATCGGACGACCAAGAACGTCCATGATACGACCAAGCGTCGCTGGACCAACTGGTACAGAGATCGGAGCGTTAGTGTTAGTTACGTTCAAACCACGCTTAAGACCTTCTGTAGATCCCATCGCAATTGTACGTACAACGCCGTCACCAAGTTGTTGCTGAACTTCTAATGTAGTTTCAGTGCCATCAACCTGAAGAGCGTCATAGATCTTAGGAACACTGTTGCGTTCAAACTCGACGTCGATAACCGCGCCGATGATCTGAATGATACGACCGCTACTCATTGCTGTCTCCTCAATTCAAAATAATGTTAAACGGCAGCGGCACCACCAACGATCTCAGAAATTTCCTGAGTAATCGCGGCTTGACGCAGCTTGTTATAAATAAGTTGTAGGTTCTTGATCAATTCACCCGCGTTATCCGTTGCAGCTTTCATTGCAACCATACGAGCAGATTGCTCACACGCGATGTTTTCAATCACACCTTGGTATACCACAGACTCGATATAACGAACCAATAAACCATTTAAAAGCTCTTCAGCTTCTGGTTCATAGATATAATCCCAACCGTATTGGCGGTTAAGAGTCTTGTCATCTTCAGCAGCTGCTAAAGGAACAAGTTGTTCGATTTTTTGATTTTGAGTCATGGCATTCACAAAGCCGTTAGACACCAAATAAATGCGATCTAATTCGCCTTTATCGTATGCATCCAACATGACTTGTACAGAACCAGACAACTGTTCAAGACTTGGAGTGTCACCCACTTGAGTGGTTGCACCAAGTACTTTACCGCCGTAGTTTTTAAAAAACGAAACCGCTTTTTGACCAATCAAAGCAAATTGAACTTCAATTGACTGCTCTTGTTGCTGTTGAACGTGTTTTACCACTTTCTTGAACAAGTTAATGTTCAAACCACCAGCAAGACCGCGATCTGATGACACGATGATATAGCCAACGCGCTTAACTGGGCGTTCAACCATATAACGATGTTTATATTCAGGGTTCGCTTGTACTAAATGAGCAATTACACGGTGCATATTTTCGGCATACGGACGGCCCTGAGCCATGCGCTCTTGCGCACGACGCATCTTAGAAGCTGCTACCATCTGCATCGCGCGAGTAATTTTCTGCGTGCTTTTGATACTAGCTACTTTGGCGCGAATTTCTTTTAAATTTGCCATACGCTTAACCTAGTATTCGAAGGCCCTTTCGAGCCCTCGAAGGTTGATTCCGTGAACCAAACCGACACTAAATTTCAACAGTTTGAAAATTAGTAAGTTTGAGTCGCTTTAAAGCTTTCAATACCAGCTTTGAATGCTGCTTCGATGTCTTTGTTCCAATCACCAGTTTCATCGATCTGTTGCATTAACGCAGCATGTTCAGAACGGAAGTAAGAAATTAATGCAGCATCAAAGTCTACAATTTTCTTCACTTCTACGTCAGCCATGTAGCCTTCGTTAGATGCATATACAGAAACAGCTTGGTCAGCAATTGAATATGGAGCATATTGTTTTTGCTTCATTAATTCAGTTACACGTTGACCATGCTCAAGTTGCTTACGAGTTGCTTCATCAAGGTCAGAAGCGAACTGAGCAAACGCAGCCAATTCACGATATTGTGCTAAAGCAGTACGGATACCACCAGACAATTTTTTGATGATCTTAGTTTGAGCAGAACCACCAACACGAGATACAGAGATACCCGCGTTCACAGCAGGACGAATACCTGCGTTGAATAATGATGTTTCTAAGAAGATCTGACCATCAGTAATCGAAATTACGTTCGTTGGTACGAATGCAGATACGTCACCCGCTTGAGTTTCAATAATCGGTAATGCAGTTAATGAACCAGTTTGGCCTTTAACTTCACCGTTAGTGAATTTCTCAACATAGTCAGCAGATACACGAGAAGCACGTTCAAGTAGACGACTATGAAGATAGAATACGTCACCTGGGTAAGCTTCACGACCTGGTGGACGGCGTAAAAGCAATGAAATTTGACGATACGCAACTGCTTGTTTAGACAAGTCATCATAAATGATTAACGCATCTTCACCGCGGTCACGGAAGTATTCGCCCATTGTACAGCCAGAGTACGGAGCAAGGAAAAGCATTGCTGCTGGATCCGCTGCCGCTGCTGCTACAACAGTCGTATACGCCATAGCGCCAGTTTCTTCTAACTTACGTACAACGTTTGCGATAGTTGATTGTTTTTGACCAACTGCAACGTAGATACATTTAATGCCAGAATTCTTCTGTGCGATGATCGCATCGATCGCCATTGCTGTTTTACCAGTTTGACGGTCACCGATGATTAATTCACGTTGGCCACGACCAACTGGAATCATTGTATCAACTGATTTATAACCAGTTTGTACAGGCTCATCTACCGATTGACGCCAAATTACGCCTGGTGCAACTTTTTCAACTGCATCAGATAATTTTGCATCAATTGGGCCTTTACCATCAATTGGGTTACCCAAAGCATCTACTACACGGCCTAAAAGTTCTGGACCAACCGGAACTTCTAATACACGACCTGTACAACGAGCTTTTTGACCTTCTTGAAGGCTTAAGTAGTTACCTAAAACAACGACGCCCACTGAATCCTGTTCTAGGTTCAGTGCCATACCGTATAAGCCGCCGTCGAATTCGATCATTTCACCGTACATTGCATCAGCAAGGCCGTGAATACGCACAATACCGTCGGAAACCATAACAATGGTTCCTTCGTTCTTAGCGGTCGCGCTGGTGTCCAGATCGCCGATACGCTGTTTAATGAGCGCACTGATCTCGGATGGATTCAGTTGTTGCATTGCGCTATACCTCAATCTTTATTAAGTTCAGTCTTCTTTTTACGCAATTATGCAAGAAGACGAGTCCGCATTTTTTCAAGCTTATTAAGCGCAGAATCATCTATCACTTGGTCGCCTGCACGAATAACAACACCCGCGATTAACGCTGGGTTAATTTCTACTGAAACATTTACAGCTGCGTTGAAACGTTTCTCTAACGCAGATGCAAGTAATTGCTCTTGTTCAGCAGAAAGTGGTAATGCAGATTCAATCACGACATCTACCACATTGTTATTTTGTGATTTAAGAAGTTCGTACTCTGCTTCAATCTCAGGTAACAAAGTTAAACGATCATTTTCAGCCAAAAGTGTCAAAAAGTTAGACACTTCAGTAGTTTGATCTGCACCTAAAACCTTAGCAAATAAACTTACTTGCTCCACAGGAGTAAGCTCAGGGCGACTCAAGTAAGCGGAAAATGCTTCATCTTGCACCGCAGCACTAAGCACTTGTAACACATTTGACCAATTGTCAGTTGCACCTTGCTCAGAAGCGAAAGCAAATGCTGCTTTAGCGTACGGGCGTGCTAACGTCAAGAGTTCAGCCATAATCGCCTCGCTTAAAGTTTAGCAGCCAGCTGAGTAAGCATGGCATTGTGAGCTGCTTCATCAACTTGTTGGTTCAGAATTTTCTCTGCACCAGCAACAGCAAGAGCTGCAACTTGTTGACGTAATTCTTCACGAGCAGCATTGATCTCTGTATCAACAGCTTCTTTCGCTTGTTGACGAATACGCTCACCTTCAGCAGATGCTTGAGTACGAGCTTCTTCAACCAATTGAGCCGCACGACGGTTCGCTTGTTCGATCAATTGAGCCGCTTGTGCTTTCGCTGCATCTAATTCAGCTTTAACTTGAGCTTGCGCATCTGCAAGATCAGCTTTCGCCTTTTCAGCTGCATTTAAGCCATCAGCAATTTTACGCTGACGCTCACTAATCGCATTGATTAGTGGAGGCCAAACGAATTTCATACAGAATGCGACAAAGATCGCAAACGCAATCGCTTGACCAAACAGAGTATAGTTAATATTCATTGCTATTCCTCAAATAGTTGATTTCGGAATTTAGCTAATTAACCTACTAGGCCGATGAACGGATTTGCAAAGATAATGAACAAACCAATACCAACACCGATCATAGGCACAGCATCAAGAAGACCCGCGATTAAGAACATACGAGTTTGAAGTTGTGGAGCCAATTCTGGTTGACGAGCAACAGCTTCAAGGAAGCGACCACCTAAAAGACCAAAACCGATCGCAGTACCTAAAGCACCGAACGCGATTAAAAGAGCAGCTGCAACAGCAGATAAGCCAACTACTAAATCCATGAAAAAATCCTCAGAGGTTGAGTTTAAATCAAACAAAAAAACTTTAGCCCAACTACATAGTGTAGTCGAGCAAATATTAATTAATGCTTCTCGCTAGCCATACTCATATACACGATCGTTAACATCATGAAGATGAATGCTTGTAACGTGATAACAAGAATATGGAAGATTGCCCAAGGCACAGACAACGCCCATTGAATCCAGAACGGTAATAATGCGATCAAAATGAAGATCAATTCACCCGCATACATGTTACCGAACAAACGGAGAGCCAATGAAATTGGACGCGCGATAAAAGTTACTAATTCAAGAAGAATATTTACTGGAATTAATAATGCTTTTAAAAATGGGTTACTTGGATTGAATGGGTTAAGCGCAAATTCTGCACCGAAACCGACAAGACCTTTTTCACGGATACTATAGAAAATAGTTAACGCAAATACTGATAACGCCATACCAAGGGTTACGTTAGGGTCAGTAGATGGAACGATCTTGAAGTAAACATGATGCGGGTCGATACCGAATAGCCCACCAATTATGTGTTGAGCTGTATAAGGAATCCAGTCAACAGGGATAAGGTCCATCAAGTTCATGAGGAAAATCCACACGAAGATGGTAAGAGCTAGAGGCGCGATTAAACGTGATTTACCATGAAAGGTATCACGAACACTTGAGTCAACAAACTCAACGATCATTTCAATTGCAGCCTGGAACTTGGTCGGAACACCAGAGTTTGCAGCTTTCGCTACTAACCAGAACAACAAACAGAAAATGACGCCAAGGCCGATTGACCAACCCATAGAATCCAAGTGAATAGCAGTGAACCCCATCTCTTTCGCTTCTTCAGCAGTCTCAGCTAACTTCCACGTACCATCTGGTGCTTTACCATAGGTCATGTTCGTTAAGTGATGCTGAATATACTCAGACGAGGTAAGGGTATGTTCTTCAGCAGCCATAAATCACACCTGGTTAATGTCAAATACAAATTAGAGTTAACGAATATCGCGTGCTGCTTGATATCTCGTTAAACATCTAAAAAACTTTTCAATTTTTCGTTGCAATTCAACTCATTTTGATAGACGCGACGCCCAAAAAGGTGCGACCCACGACATGGTCTGAACGAGTATGAAACCACAAAACAATGCGACCGCTGACAACGGTTTCACATTGATTAAAATCAAAATGAAGCCAACAATCACAATTCCAAACTTACCGAGCAACCCCCGATACATATTCGATAGAACCTGTTTCGAAGCTCTTGCACCTGCAGCTCTGAACGACTGCCATGAAAAATAACAACTGGCTAGCCAACATACGAGTGCACCTAATGCTGCACTCAAAGCCGCAGTCGAGTCTTTCAAGACCCACGCTATCAAGGCTGAAACAGGTATCATACATGCTTGCAAGATGACTAAAGCTTTCGCTAATCGTCGGTCAATCAAGCGACTAGTTCGGCTCATTTATTATCCACTCACAGCAATAATGCTTGACAAGTTTAGCTGATGATTATTTTTAATCGCAGGCATTATAGAGTTACACCCCTGAACATGCAATCTTTTCCCGACCTAAGTCTGGTATTTTTAGATCGTTTATTGCTGAGCACTTATACAATTATCGGCTGTTTTTACATCACTTTTGTGCTTTTTCTACACATGCACGTACTTGTATCGCTAGAGTCTGCCATGCTGTTATAAAATTCTGGTGTTTAGCAAAACTCTCATCAACTGCGAGAAAATTCACATGACCTAGAGACTTATATTGGTTCTTATTAGCTACAGTTTCAGCCAAAAGACACATCTTTTGCTGTGGGCGATTGTCTTTTAAATATTTGATTTGAGCAATTGTAGGTGCCATATGTGGGTCTTCTGTCATCGCACCAGCGAATTTTAGCAACAGCGCACGCTCCAAGTATTGGTATGCATCATGTAATGACCAATACGGCTGAACACCATGATTGAGTTTTACACTTTGTGAGGTTTTCAGCATCTCATGTGCAAAAAGTTTAGCATTACTCCAATACTTGTCTTTAAACTCAGGTTGTTGTTGTGAGCGTAATGCCGCTATAAAAAAGCCAATACGAACTGCATTATTTGGTTCTAACCATACATGAGTATCGACAGTTCCTTTTACTACGTCCCCTCGACTATTTCTAAGCGGCAATGTTTGCAATATTCCTGTATTCAATAAGGCAACTGCTTTAGAGTTTTTCGCCAAAATACTCTCTAATGGCGCTTCATGCGCTTTACCAAGCCAAATAACCAATCCTGCATCTTGAATTAATTTACGGTGCGCAGGGGTCAGATGAACATCATGCCCTGTTTGATTTTCTAGCAACAATTTTGGTTCTTCAATACCTTGAGTGATTTCTTTTGCAATCAAATACACTGGGTGTGTCGAAACCACCAAGGGTGCTTGTGCCCAAGCCAAGGTTGTGAATAATGCTGTAAAGCATAGTGCTAGCAGACGCAACATGAAATTAATTACCACTCGAATTTTGACGTTATAATATAACAAACAGTTAAAAATGCCTATGCTGTTCGTAAGTTGCAAGGTCTCATGATACTATTTATGAGATATCCCCTTCCCTTTTCGAAGTCTTGAGGTCAGTCCATGAGCGCATGTTCACACGAACATCATGATACTTTACACGGTGTGCATGATCACCCGAATGTTGAAGCTCGTTTATTAGAAGCTGAAGCAAGCTGCGCTGCTTCAGGCGCTAAATTGACTCCGCTTCGCAAAGAAGTTTTAGAGTTAATTTTAACGGCCTCAGGGCCTATGGGCGCTTATGACTTGTTGGCGAAATTAAAAGGTAATGCTGAACGTCCAGCAGCACCTCCAACTGTTTACCGCACCCTCGATTTTTTGCTCGAAAAAGGTTTTATTCATCGTTTAACTTCAATTAATGCCTATATTCCATGTTGCCATCCTCGTGCTGGACATCAAGCCGCTTTTCTCATTTGCTCTAAATGCAATACAGTGAAAGAGGCTTCAGCTCTTGGTTTGATTCAACAACTTGATCAATTGGCTTCCTCTGATCATTTTCAGGCTCAACATAGCATTATTGAGATTTCAGGATTATGTCAGCAGTGCTCTCAGTAAGTTCTGCATTGCCATTAATTGAACTGCAGCAAATTAATGTGCGAATTGATGAAAGAGACATTTTAAAGAATGTTGACTTTCAGATTCATGACAAAGAAATTATTACCCTCATTGGTCCCAATGGGGCGGGTAAATCTACGCTTATCAAAGTGATTCTCGGAATTGTGAAGGCCAATTCTGGTCAAATTAAACATCATAAAGCCTTAAAGCTTGCTTACGTCCCTCAAAAGTTCAATCCATCCCACAGCTTGCCACTTCGAGTGAAAGATTTACTCGATTTAGAAAAGTGTGATCTTGCGATTAAACAAGAAATTATTCGAGATACTGGGATCATAAAATTACAAGATTCGAAAGTCCAACAGCTGTCTGGTGGGGAACGCCAGCGTGTACTTTTAGCACGCGCTCTACTGCGCCAACCCAACTTATTGGTACTCGATGAACCGATGCAAGGTTTAGATATTCAATCTGAAGCTGAACTTTATGATTATGTTCGAAGTCTACCTGAGCGCTACGGCTGCTCGATCTTAATCGTCTCTCATGATTTGCAGTGGGTGATGCAAGGTACACAGCGTGTGGTATGCCTCAATAAACATATATGTTGTAGCGGCTTGCCTGAAAATATTCAACAAGACCCTGAGTATCAGGCTATTTTCGGCACTAATCGAGTGTTCTACCAACATCATCACGATCATTGTGCACATGGTGATACAGCAACGCCATGTCAACACGATCCTCGCCCCCATATTCATCCAGAACCGGAAGCTTAGATCATGATGGAATGGTTACAACTTCTATTACCCGCATGGATTATGGGAACATTATTAGTGTTTCTAACTGCACCGCTCGGTTGTCTTATGTTATGGCGCCGTATGTCATTCTTTGCAGACACAATGGCGCATGGAACTCTCTTGGGTGTGGCGATTGCTGGCTTACTCACCCTCCCCTTATGGATGGGGGTTACGTTTACCGCGTTACTCTTGGTCGCAGTCCTTTGGGTATTGCATGATCCTCGCCTGCCCAACGATGCATTACTTGCGTTATGTTCAGCAACGCTGCTTTGCTCAGGACTATTGGTCATCCAACACCTCCCTGCGCTAAGACCTGAGTTGCTGAGTTATTTATTTGGCGATCTTTTAACAATATCTTGGTCCGACTTACCGACATTTGCAGTGGTGATTGTCATTGCACTCTCTGTGCTCTATAAAAGTTGGCAATCTCAAATTCAAATTGCGATTGATCCTGATATTGCGGTAAGTGAAGGTGTGAATGCGAAATGGCAGCGCCTTATTTTTATGCTGCTTCTTGCCTTATTTACAGTACTAGCGTTACGTGCAGTAGGTTCATTACTCATGGGTGCTTTATTGGTTATACCTGCATTAACCGCAAGACTTTTAGCACATTCACCTAAACACATGGTGCTATGGTCTTTTATTGTGGCTCAAGTTGGTGTGACTGTGGGCTTATGGTCGAGTGCAGGTTTAAATATTGCGACAGGTTTAAGCATTGTATTAACCATGGCAATCGTATTTGCTGTGATTTTTATCATTCAAAAATTAAAAAAAATAGCCTGATTTATTTGGGCTATTCATTAATCTTGCTTCTTTATAAAATATTTATGAAGACAGAGAAAGATATAACAAGAGAATAAAAAAACCACCATAACCAATAAATTAATGAGGCCTTTTATCCATATCACATGCCAAAAGCCAAAAAAGGTCTCAGGCATAAACCAATATTCAACAATATAGAAAGGCAACCATTCGAATAGTAAACCGATTGCAGCCGTGATAAATAAGACCACATTGATCCACATCAAATAAACCATTTGTTTGAAAAACATCTTATATTGCGAAGTATCATCCACAATCATTTTTTTTATAAGGGTGGTGATCAAAGTTAAAATCACTGTAAGACCAAATGTGGCGCATATGCCAACACCCGCGCCCCACATCACAAACTTGATCCATTCCCACACACTTTCAGGCTGTAAATAAAAATACGCCCAGATATAGGGAGTTTAAATTAAGCCGAGCCCCAACAGAATAGTCAAAATTAATATTATAATTTTCAATAAAATAACCCTCATTCGTTATGTTATTGTGTCTTATTGATGCACTAAACTCAATAAAAAAGCCGCACCTGCAAATAAACCTGCAAAGGTACGATTCATCACTTTTTGTTGACGAGGTGATTTAAGTAAACGCAATACCTTCGCTGCAAGACTTGTATATCCAGCCATAACGATAAGATCAATAGCAATCATTGTACAAGCCATGATGAGGTATTGTGGCCATTGAGGCTTTGAAAGATCCAGAAACTGTGGCAATACTGCCAATAAGAATACAATTGCTTTTGGATTACTCATATTGACAAAGAAACCGCTGATTACTAGCTTCATCGCTGACTTTTGCTTTAAATCAGACTGAATTTCTATGGACTGCACTGGGGCTTTCCACTGTAAATATGCCAAATATAATAAATACCCAACCCCAAACCATTTGACGATCAAAAATGCCAAAGGAGTCGTAGCAAAAAGTACGCCTGCTCCCGCAGCGACAACTCCAATTTGAACCAAAAGTGCAAGCTGCAGACCAATTGCATTCCAATAACCTCGTTTGAATCCATAATTCAAACCACTAGACATAGATGCAATAGCACCTGCACCAGGCGAAATACTAATAACCCAACATGCAAGCATGTAGGCAAACCACATTTGATAAGACATAACGATTTGGGAGATTTATTTTGATGAGATTATATGACAATTCGACTTTTTTAAGATTTAAAATTTGAATGTTTTTTTAAACGTCTGTCTGTTCAGCACTATGATGATCAGGCACAATGTGATCAGCAAAATTAGGATATTATAATTTCAGGAGCCATGAATGACTTCCCAATCCGTAATCTTACCATTACCCTCAGATCATGCTCGCTTTATCACTTTGCGTTTAAAAGATTTATCAATAGATCAACTAAAAGAAAAACTTGAAGATCTCTTTACGACTCGTGATCGCTTAATTACTCAACATCCTCATGCTCAAATTAAAACTGCGGTGGCTTTTGGACCAGAACTTTGGTCACAACTTTACCCTCACCAACCAGAAGGTTTTAAACAGCTTGAACCAATTCAAGGCTCTTTCACCATGCCTGTGGTCCCTGCTGATGTTTTAATCCATATCGCAGCACAGCGTACTGATATTTGCTTTGCCTTAAGCCAAGCTTTTTTTGAAGGAATTCAGGATTTGGTTGAGGTTTTAGATGAGCGCGTGTGCTTCCGAAATTTTGATGGTCGAGATTTAACTGGTTTTATTGATGGCACCGAAAACCCTCAATTTCCAGATGATCGTGCTGAAACAGCTTTACTAGGTGAAGATGCAGGAATTTTCACTGATGGCTCATTCGTTTTTGCTCAACGTTATCGTCATGATCTAGATAAATGGAAAAAACTTAAAGTTGATGCACAAGAGCAAGTGATTGGGCGCACCAAACTCGAAAGCATTGAGCTTGATGACGATGTTAAACCTGACAATGCACATGTGGCTCGAACCGTTGTTGAAGATGATGAAGGTGAGGAGCTTGAAATTCTTCGCCACTCTTTGCCATATGGGGATGGCCGCGGCGATCAAGGTTTATATTTTATCGCTTATACGAAAGATTTAACCCGTATTGATCGCATGCTGACACGTATGTTTGGAACTAGTGGCGATGGTATTCATGATCGTTTATTGCACTTTGTTGCGCCTTTAGATGGAGCTTATTATTTTGCCCCAAGTGAAGAGTTGCTAGAAAAGGTATTGGAAGATTAAACAATAGAAAGCCGACGAGAGTCGGCTTTTATAGGGGAGGTAGTAGTTACATACAAATATATGTTAACAATTCCCCTAACCACATCGCCCTCTATAAGTAGAGAAAAAAACCTTTGAATTAGACATGCAGTTTATTTTTTTAGGCTTTTTATTGTCCTTTCCATTTAATTCATTAACTAAATAATTATCTTGAATTACAACTGGTTCATTTTTAGAGTCGACTCTAAATGTTGTATATCTATGACCTAACATAGAGTTATCTGCACAAGTATTATACTCTAATGTAAAATTATTTTCACTGATTACTATATTCTTAAACTCACTATATTGACAATTATTAAAACCATCATCAAATAAAATATTATTTTTCCATAATGTTTTATTATTAAGACCATCCCTAATAACAATTGATTTCAACGAATATTTTCCGCCTAAAACCTCAATATAGTCACCAACCCCATCTTTATTAACATCCATTTTTCTTTTTAAAAAAGCACCGCTATAAGATAAAACCCTATTTTCAACAAAATCATTCATTTGATCTAATTTAGAAACTTGACTATTCTCAACCCAACCTTTCCCAGAGTTTAAAAAAACTTTAAATTTATAGTTTGCTTTAGGTATATAATTGGAATCGGAATTATTTGTCTTAACTAAATTATCTTTTGGAATTAAAAAAATAATTTTTTCCTTAACTGCTTTTATACTCTTGTAATTTAGATCTTTTTTTTATCCACACTTGGAATCAAAAAAACAAATGCATTCCCAAGCTTATTAGTCTTACCATTATATATACAGCCATAATCTGGCAAATAATAATAACCATCCAAATTTGTATATTCAGTATTCTCACCATAACAAGTCAATAGACTATCTAACTGAACATTATTTAAATCTTTTTTATCAGCATTAGCAGTACAAGCTGCTAATACCATGATAGAAATAACTACTGTACTTTTTTTCATATTCTCTTTCCACTTATATTGGGTCTAAAATATCCCACCCGTCCAGCATGAGATGCCAAAGCTTTACCCGAAATCGTATAAACAGATGTTCTACTGCACCCCTTCTACACACAACCACCATTTTCTGTATTGAATCTTTCTTCAGCACTACCAACAAAGCCTATAGCCGCTAAAATTGTTACAGTTTTATTTTCAGTATCGACTGTATAAATAATTTCCAGATGATCATACTAAAACAGCTTTATTAGTCAAAGATGCAGGAATTTTCACTGATGGCTCATTCGTTTTTGCTCAACGTTATCGTCATGATTTAGATAAATGGAAAAAACTTAAAGTTGATGCACAAGAGCAAGTGATTGGGCGCACCAAACTCGAAACCATTGAGCTTGATGACGATGTTAAACCTGACAATGCACATGTGGCTCGCACCGTGGTTGAAGATGATGAAGGTGAGGAGCTTGAAATTCTTCGCCACTCTTTGCCATATGGGGATGGCCGCGGCGATCAAGGTTTATATTTTATCGCTTATACGAAAGATTTAACCCGTATTAATCGCATGCTGACACGTATGTTTGGAACTAGTGGCGATGGTATTCATGATCGTTTATTGCACTTTGTTGCGCCTTTAGATGGAGCATACTATTTGCTCCGATTGAAGAATTGTTAGAAGTTTAATCAATAAAGCCAACGAGAGTCGGCTTTATTAAGATTTAACTTTAAAAAAGTATTTCATTTTTAATTTCTAAAATTTAAAACTAGATTTGAAAATTTTGACTCAACTTCAAATCATTCCAAATTACAGGAAATGTGATCAAAGCTTTCAATTGAGATAGACTCAATTTTATTATTATCGATATTATATATAAAATATCCTTTACTTTCTTTCATAGGGATTTTATATAAAAATAGGTCTAGTGATTCATCCCCACTAAAAACTTTTTTTGGTTTGATATTATTATTTAATTTCGCAACATTAATTTCACCCTTACCAATACTTATATTATTAGCATCAACCGCTTTAACATCTCGAGTATGAATAGAGGTGACAATTTCATTATTATCAACATCAACACTAGTAAGAGTATTATTAACTAAAATATTTTTTCTGTTTTGACATTCTTTTAAGTCAGTCATATCACTATATTTTTGAATAATTATATCCCCCTTAAATCTACTCTTCAATGCGTCTAAATTATCTCCTATTTTAATACCGTTTAATTCATTTTCTTTACTCTTAATACTATGTAAATCAGATGAATTACTTTGACTATTTGAACAACCACAACATAATAAAATAGAAAAAATATAATATAATTTTTTCATAAATTAAATATCCTCTAGATTTGGAGACAGCCCTTGTAAATGAAGGTGATTATTGTGCCTTGGTTTAGCTAAATGATTGCAATTTGGGAAAATATAATTACTTTTGACTCCGGCCTTAGAGTTTGTGAAATACTCACTTAGCATTTTTTTTGATTTACCCCAGCCAAATTTTATAAAGTTATTAATCAAATTTAAAGTTCTTTCATGGTCATAATTAGCATCTTGTAAAATAACCGATAAAGCCTTCTTATCAGTTCTTAAATATCTCAAATCTCCTGCTTCACCATTAATATGAGATTTACTTTCACCAGGATCACCATTGACTCTGCTAAAACCATTAAAGGAAATGTCATCATACCCAGATTTGCATAGTGCTCCTAAAAATGCTGCTAACTCTATACCACCTAAATAATATCGTTGCTGCCCAGAATTCATTAACATTTTATAACCGACTACACCTGAGCGATATTTCTGAAAATGTCTTACATCGATTAAATAAACATTCCCACTGCCTAAGACGCCCTTAGAAGACCATCTTTTTGCTACAACATATTTTGATTTACCTAAATTATGAGACTTACTTGTAGAATCATAATAAATATATTCTGCGAAACCTGTAGCTGATTTGTTCTCTCTTTTAATCTTCCCATCATGATAAATGTGATAACGCGTTGTATCACTTGTAGGTGGGGACTGATTACTAACTTTAGTTAAAGGCTTACCACCGTTTTCTGTATGCGTATTTTGTTGTATTGCTTTCGGTGTTTCCTGCTTTACTTCAGCTTGTTTAGTTTGAGTTGTTGTATTATTTGGTTGTGATCCTGAATTTGTTTGTTGATTATTCGGTTTAGTTTGAGTTGTAGTATTTTGTTTAGAAAGTTTTTCAAAACCTTCATTTATTCGAAATATTCGCGATGTATTACCATATATCGCCCTTACTTTAATAAAAGACTTACTATTAGTACCAAATCCATATACAAAGCCAACTAGCATTTTTACAGAAACTTCACCTAATGCATTAGTTTTTTTAGGAATCTCCCGCCCTCTATAAAATAATGTTATTGGCAAATTCGGCACCAATCTATTGTCTTTTTTTACAATTATTTTGAAAGATTGAACTGGTAACTTAATTTTAACTGTCTGATTAGACAAAGTTTGTTCGACTTTAAAGTGATGTATTTTTTGATTTCCTACTTCACCTGAAACTGAAACTTCTATGTCTTGTCCAACTTCAGCAATAATACCTTGCTTAATACCTTGATCATTCGCTGTATGTTTTTTCTGATTTGCTTTATATGTAAGAAAAAAATTCATATTAGAGATTGGTTTCCCTGTATCACCCTCTACAATTTGAATATTGAAACTAATATCTTTGTTATTTTCAGCAGCTCCTTCTTGCTTAGCTTCAGATTGATTTTTCTCATTTCTTACTTGTTGAGGTGTTTTATTTGGTAGAGGTTTAGGCTGAGGAGTACTATTTTGCTCTAAGGTTGCTGGAAATTTTGAAACTTCAAAATCCTTTAAAATTGCACGTTGTTTTTGGTCAGCTTTCTGAACAATAGGATTTGACTCTTTGCCATCAGCCACAATTTTAATTTCAGTTGATGGATGCCTAACAATGACAGGAAGATATCCATTTTCATCGCTTTTTATTTTAACTTTGGTCTCACCAGAAAAACTTTTTCCAGAATATTTTGAGACAATTGTAACTTCCTTATCTGGTAATACATTATCATTTTTATCCTTCAAATTTATATATATTTTCCGATTACAGCACTGCTCCAGATCAAAGCCACCAAAGTCTTGAATATATTTCTTAATATGTGTTCCATTACCATCCGTTTGTTTTTCACCAGAAAATTTTGAAAACCCTAAAAAAGCACCCAAACCTCCTATACCAACCAAATGCATCCCAGCAATTGCTCCAGACTCATTGACTTCAACGCCTTGAATCGTTCTACCAAAATGCTCATTTAAATTATTATTTCTTATTTGTTTACATAAATAACCAATCCATTCTTTGATAACCTCATACTGAACCTTAGGATTATTTAAAAAATCAGATTTGGAATTTATATTTCTTTTACCTGACCACTTACCCGACCAATTATTAGAGTCAAATTGACTCTTCCAACTATTGTGTAAAGCAGATCCTCTTCTTGCATCTTTAATATCATCATAGGAAATTCCTTTATCCCCTAAATAATACCCCAGCTCATACAGAGCAGACTCTCCCCATTGAAATAGGCCCAAATAACCTGCCTCGTTTACTTTTCTTGCACACCTTATATTGACTGGATTGCTTAATGGCAAAGACAAATCTGATGAAGATTCTTTAAAACTTACAGCTTGAATAAAACCCTCCAAATTTGTTTCAAACGTTCTAGTTGTCCCATCTTTAAAAGTTATTGTTTTTTTCATTCTTATTACTCTTTATACCAATCATTTGCTTTATATTTTTGCATACTTACAGATGTATTATTTTTTAAATAAGTATTGAGTATAAATTTCAAATTTGTGTCCGCCCCCTCTTGAGCACAACTCACCTCCACTGATTGATCTTTACTATTCACTTTTCTAAAATATGCAAAAGCATTTTTGTCATCGTAAATTAGCCAAATATTGTGCCCATATTCTTTGTACTCTGAATTGTAAATATTAAACTGTTTTTTATTGTATGATACTTTTTGACACTGCCCTGTTGACATCCATTGTGTATTAGTTGTTTTAAGATTTAAATTATTTACCACTTTGAAGCGATTCAAACTATTTTTACTTTTACCAAAATCCCAGATATGATCACATTCAACTTCTTCTAATACCGTGATCTTTTTTATTGGTTGATTCCAATAATTCATACACTCTTTCGAACTTTCAGCATATAGTGTTGGGCTACTTAAGCACACGAACATAGTCATTATTTTTTTTAGTTTTTTCATAAATCCACCTTAAAGTCCAAAACTGTTGAAATCAGCTTCTAAATCACTTTCATCGTTAAATTCTTCATCATGATAGTCATGATCATCTTCATCATGCCCTCCACAACATGCTTCATCTGAACTATCACTTTTATCTTGAGTAAATTCTTCCTCAATTAGAAGCAACTTATCTGATTCATCCTCAGATTTACCCAATAGTACTATTTCAACATTATCAGGGTTCTCACTAAAGATTCTCTCTGTGCGAGCATTTTCATCAAGAAAACCTATATATTCTGTCTTTTTATCATGATTAATGACTTTATATTTATAGTCATTCTTTAAAAGTTCTTTTGAAATTAGTTCACTAAAATCAAATCTTCTACTAAATATCCCACTCTCAGGCATCTTAGGTAATTGCGCATTTACAGTTGCCCCACCCGTAAACAAATGTTGCCCTGCCTTACTCTCAAATTTTCCACCCGTCGTGCTAAATACTCCACTAGCATTAATCTTGAGTTGCGAGCCACCTGCGGTCAGTACAATTTCTTTAGGGCTGGTAATTTCAATTTTATCTTCGGTTGAAATAAGCTTAATCACCTTACGTGCAATTGCTTCAATCGCATCATCTTGCGCTTGTAATTCAACTTTACCTTTAGCTGCGAACGCTCGAAATCCTTTCTGTGCAGCAAACAAACTGATCTTGTCTTGAGCGTGCCCTACAATATTTTTTTGCGCACTTAAATTAATTGAACCCTGTGCACTCTCCGCAATATCTTGTGATGCTTGAAGAATAATGTCCTCAGGCGTTGTTAATGCAATCCCATTGGGTGAAGCCAAAAGCATGAGTGCCTGTCTAAATAAACGCCCTTGCTCTTGTTTTTTTTGATCAGAACTATTTTCTAATCCTTGAGTATATCCCTCCATAAAACCTGTCAGTGTGCTTAAGGCTTTTATTGGATTAATATCATCTTTTTTGTTTGCACCACCAAAACCAGTGCATAACACAAGCTGATCTTCCATATTCAAGTCAACGCTTGAAATTGCTTTACTCACATCTTGAAGTGCTTGAAATGGGTTATCTTTAATCCCATTTTTAATACTTTCAAATTTCCTCTTTATCGCTTCAGAACCATATTCTTGTACGTTATCAATAAATTCCTTGAGATTATCAACCGCTTCTTGAGCATGCTCAAAGTAACTATTAAACTCATCCACAATTCCAGCAGTATTACCACCTAAAGTACCAATATCCTTAATAAAACCACCACAATCTTTCAGTGCATTTAATGGATCCTTCGCTATTCCCTCTTTAAATAAATTCACTGTAGACTGCAAAGCTTGAGCACTACTTTTGATTTCTAATGATTGAATAAATTTAGGTAATCTACTAATTACATTTAATGCATCCGATTGTTGTTTTACTGCAATTTCACTGAGCACTTTCATACTCTGCTCACTCTGACTCAACAGAGATTGAGCCTGTGTAGCTTCAAGATGATCAGCAATTGCTTTTTCTTGTGCATAAGTCGTAATGAGCATTCCTTTCCCTGCACGAACAGCGCCATACGCATCAGTTCTCAGCTCAAATCCTTCTCCACGTCCATCACTTTTTTCCTTATCCTTAGGATGACTCAAATTACCCAGATTCAATTGAGTTGCCGCATGACTACTTTGCAACTGAGTACTAATTTGTCCTGTCGTATCATCAAATCGGAGTTGGTTAAATCCAGAACCACCAACTTCAGACGAACGAATCCCACTCAGTTTTTTGGTGTCCGGTAACTGCCCCTTAACATCAAACATGGTTTGATGACGTTCTGCTTCATGTAAACGCCCAACAACGAAAGGTCGATCAACATTTCCATCAAAGAAATCAATGACTACGATTTCACCTATACGTGGATGGAATCTTGATCCGTACCCCTCCCCAGCCCAAGAAGTTAAAACATCAACCCATGCAGAGTCTGTATCATTATCATTCGACCCTGCACCACCATCATGTTGATGATCATCATTACGTGTAAATACGAAGCGAACCTTAATACGTCCCCATTGATCCACATAGATCGTTTCACCTTCAGGACCAACCACTTTTGCCCGTTGAGGATAAGCAACTGGACGATGTTTCAATGGATCATATTCTGGAACAATAGGTATAGCTCGGCGCACTAAACTCAGTTCTGTAGATAAACGCTCATCTGTTTTTGTCTTTTTCCAACGACTCAAATCAATTAATGTTTCAATTTGATTATTTAAATCTTTAGGTAAATTATTTTGATTAAAAAAATGTTTTCCTAAAATAATAAATTGGCGATCTACCCCTTGATGTTGATCTATTTCTGGATGCCCCATAAATTCAAACCAATACCCAACATTGGCATCTCGAACGCTACTCACCGCAGTAAAGTATTTAGCCTGCAAATCTTGGTATTGATTGAGTTGTGTATTCAGTTTTTGCAGTTGTGAATTGTTTGATAGAGTGGCTTGATCTTCACCTTTTAAATCAGCAATCCAAGCAGGACTCACAGTCCATGCTTGTTCTAGACTTAAGGTTTCATTATCCAACTGGTCACTATGTTGATGAGCACTGAGTTGATAATCATCTTGATCTTGCGCAAGTATATCGCCCTGCCAACGTTGTACCTGAATTGCTGTAGATTGTATTGAGCGTTGAGCAATAAAGCTGGTAATCGTATCAAAACGTTCTGTTGCATGACTGCGATGGAATCTGAGCGTGCGTCGATCTAAAGGCTCGTACTGACTATTTTCATCTATTAGCCTTAATTTTTGTGATTGAATTTCTTTCGCTGAGAATGGCACAGTTTGATCTGTCTCATCAATCAACCAATTAATGCCTTCACTCCGCCATAAGCGTGTTAGAAAATCATAGTCTGATTCGTTGGCTTGCATCACAAATGGACGTATATCATATGATGCTTTTAAACCCGCCGTTGACAGACTCAAAGCGGTACTAAATAACACGCTTTTCGTCTGCCACTCTTTAAAAATAATCTCAGTGATATCAACCACGGATTTGTTCATAAATACGCGACTGTTACGGCGTTTGTGCCAAAGTGAAGTTGCATCTTCAACAGTCAACTTATATAAGGTCAACGCTCCATCACTTTGACCTTGGCTCACCCCTGTCACAATCCCAGTAGTCCGAGCTAATTTTCCAAGATCCGTAACTTGATCGACAGCCACTAAACAACCAATGAATTGCTTAAGTTGTAAATGCGCATTCGTCGATAAGCATAATACTTCAGCTTTTAAGCCTTGATTAATAAAGTGTTGACCCTGAATTCGTTGAATGAAAACTTGGCTATCTAATATTGGATTAGAAAATTTAATATGTAAGGCGCGCTTTTGCGGGCTAAGACCCAAGCCTTCTATAATTGAATTGATATTATTGAGCATAGAATGATTAAAGCTATTATTATGATTTTTGAAAATTGTAGCGTATTCCGCTCAATCTTGCTTTTAAATATTGTAATTATTCTAAACAAAAAATAGGAACCAACGCATTGATTCCTATTTATTTCCAATGAATTTATATTGAAAATTCAAGTTTTTTTAAAATGGAATTCGCTTATAACGGCGATATTCAGGCTTCCAGAAATTATCTTCAATACTTTTTTCGATCAGCTCATCACTCAATGGCAAAGCAACACCATCCTCAATTGCCGCTTTTGCAACCTTAAACGCGATGATTCGGGAGACTTTCTGCAAATCATTAAGATCAGGAAGTAAGTCGTCGTCAGGGTTTTGCAATTTTGGAGAGCAATCTGCTAACGCCATACTTGATGCCATCAGCATATTGTCTGTAACACGCGTTGCCTGCACAGCAATCACCCCTAAGCCAATCCCTGGGAAAATATAAGAGTTATTACACTGAGAAATATTGTGTAGCTTATCTTGATAATTAACAGGCATAAATGGACTACCAGTTGCAATCAAAGCGCGACCGTCCGTCCACTGAATAATATCTGCTGGTACAGCTTCTACACGCGACGTTGGATTCGACAATGGTAATACAATAGGATGCTCGCAATTGGATGCCATAGTTCGAATAATTTCTTCAGTGAATAAACCCGGTTGTCCAGAGACACCAATTAACACAGTCGGGTGTGCATTTTTTACAACATCTAGCAATGAAATGATGCCTTCCGCATCAGCCCACGCGGATACATTTTCTGAACTTTGAACCAGTTTACGCTGAAAATCTAAAAGGTTTGGTTGATTATCGGTCAATAACCCAAAACGATCGACCATATAAATTCGTGATCTTGCCTCAGCATCACTCAAACCTTCAGCCACCATTTGCGCAATGATTTGCTCAGCGATACCACAGCCCGCTGAACCAGCACCCAAGAATGCCACTTTCTGGTCACGTAATTGTTTTCCTGCAGCTCGACTTGCTGCGATTAAGCTACCGACTGCAACAGCAGCAGTGCCTTGAATATCATCATTAAAACAACAATATTGATCACGATATTTTTCCAGCAATGGCATTGCATTTTTTTGAGCAAAATCTTCAAATTGAATCAAAGCTTTTGGCCAACGGCGTTTAATAGCACGAAGTACGTCATCCACAAAGTCATAGTATTCATCGCCACTAATACGAGGCTGATTCCAACCTAAATAAATTGGATCATTTAGCAACTGTGCATTATTGGTTCCTACATCCAATGTAATGGGTAATGTATAAGCTGGGCTAATACCACCACATGCGGTATAGAGAGATAATTTTCCGATTGGAATTCCCATCCCACCAATCCCTTGGTCACCTAAACCAAGAATGCGTTCACCATCTGTGATTACAATGACTTTGACGTTATTCTTATTCACATTTTGTAAAATATCGTCAATGTTGGCACGATCAGGATATGAAATAAATACACCACGATGACGGCGGTAAATATCAGAAAATCGTTGACAAGCCTCACCTACCGTTGGGGTATAAATAATCGGCATCATTTCTGATAAATGATTTTCTATGAGATGATAAAACAAAGTCTCATTGGTGTCTTGTATATTTCTCAGATAAATATGCTTATTAATGTCGTCATGAAATGACGTAAATTGTTGATATGAACGTTGGTGTTGCTCTTCAATCGTTTCAATCACATGAGGCAGCAAACCATTGAGATTAAAACTTGCTCGCTCCTCCTCAGTGAACGCAGAGCCTTTATTAAGAAGAGGTAGTTCAAGCAAAGTAAAGCCAGCATAAGGGGTATAAAGAGGGTGTTTTACTTCAGTGTGTTCAGTTGTCATCTCTAATCTCATGGATCAGGCCTAAATTCAGACCCTTTTCATTTCATTTTTACCATTTATTTAAGAAATAGCTTAAGCCGAAATGAAGACAAATGTATATTTATAAAATTGATAATAATATTGGCAGTATTTTTAAATTTTATAACTTCAATCCATCATTCTATTGATAGAAAAATAGATAAAACTGTCACATTTCAAATGTATTATTCATGTTTATTAACTTTTTTTTGCAAACTAATCTGAACGATTCAGCTAATATCGGATTCAATCGTATTTTTACTTCATTATTAGATCCACATGAAAATTACAGCTAAAATTGCCATTTTGCCATTAACTATTATTTCACTGCTAAATGTAACGGGTTGCCAAACTATCACTGAAACGACTTCAAAGGTCGGTGATAAAGCACTTTCAATGGTGGGTTTAGCACGCGCTGATAAAACCCCTGAAATTGATAAAAAAGGCATTGTCGATATTAGTAAAACCACACTCGAGCAAATTGAGAAACTTAAACAAAATATGCCGATTGGTCAGTGGGTATATATCGAAAATGACCTTCAAGGAATTTATGACTTACAAAACAAAGCTGTTGATGGTCACATGCTGTTCCTGCGTTTAAATTGTAAGAATAGTGTCCAAAAACCAAGTCTCAGCATACAAAATGCGGAAGGATCAGAAATTTTAAATAGTCTTCAGCCTGAAGTTGGAACGATCCAAGTACTACTCGACAATAAGAATTACGGAAATCCTTTTAGTTTGACGAATCAAAAAAAATTAGCGACATTTCAAACTGCTGCTCAAAAGGCCAAAACCATTAAAATCTTCCATGCATCTAAGTTATACACTTTCCAAAATGGTAAAGCAGAATTACTAAATAAGCCTGTCACGTGTATGGCTTAATTTCGAGTCATAAAATTGCCTGATTTCTATTTAAATTCACATTAAATGAGATAAAGACAATCAGGCTCAATTCAATCATCGATATGCATTAGATGTAAAAGATTAATTTCATCATCGTTAATTCTGCAAATAGCGCATAGTGATTAAAAAAACTTATTTTATTATTTTTTATGTCGGATAAGTTTTATTCAACGCAAATCTGCTTCGCTAATGAGCGCTAAATTTGCTATATTTGTCGTTTTTCTGCGACATTAATTTTTCGATAAATTATGAATACGGCAATACAAGCAGCTCTCGATCATGCAGTGCAATCTCTTCAAGCTGAAGGGGTCCTCCCATCTGACTTTAACAACAGCGGAAACTTAACGCGAACCAAAGACCGAAGCCATGGTGACTTCGCTTCCAATATCGCAATGATCGCGTCTAAAGCTGCAGGTATGAAGCCTCGTGATTTAGCAGAAAAAATTCTTGCTGCACTGCCAGAAGTTGCGGATATCAGTAAAGCGGAAATCGCTGGTCCTGGTTTTATCAACTTTTTCTTGAATGCAGACCAACGTTTTGCTGTTCTTGATGCTATTCAGGCACAAGCTAATGATTTTGGTCGTACGCAAGTTAATGCTACGAAAAAAATCCAAGTTGAGTTTGTCTCTGCGAACCCGACATCAAGCTTACATGTGGGTCACGGTCGTGGCGCAGCATATGGCATGACGGTTGCGAATTTACTTGAAGCAACTGGTGCTACAGTGGATCGTGAATACTATGTGAATGACGCTGGTCGTCAAATGGACATTTTAGCGACGTCTACTTATCTACGTTACCTTGAGTTAACTGGTCAAACATTAGTATTCCCTAAAAATGCTTACCAAGGCGATTACGTTAAAGAAATTGCACAAAGCATTATTGATCAAGACGGCGATGCATATGTTCGCCCTGTAGCTGATGTTTATAAAGATGTGCCAGAAGATGTGCAGTATGCTGAAGAACTTGATGCCGAAGGCAACAAGGTTGTAATTTCTGGCGATAAAGAAAAACACATTGATGGTCTAATTTTTAACTCGCAGACGTTAATAGGTGAAGGTTATCGCGTTTTTCATCAAGCTGCGTTAAAAGCAATTCTTGATGATATTAAAGATGATCTTGGTGAGTTTGGTGTGACTTTCAACCAATGGTTTAGTGAAGCATCATTGACTGAAAAAATTGAAGAAGCATTACAAACACTTGATCAACGCGGCTTCCTCTATGAGAAAAATGGCAACATTTGGTTCAAATCAACAGAATTTGGTGATGAAAAAGACCGTGTTGTAAAACGTCGTAATGGTCAAACCACTTACTTCGCTTCTGACATTGCTTACCATCTGAATAAACTTCAGCGTGGTTATACTGACATTATTGATATTTGGGGTTCAGACCACCACGGTTATATCGCACGTGTAAAAGCAGCGATTGATGCGATGGGATATGACTCAAAAAAACTGACTGTGTTATTAGTACAATTCGTCAGCCTATGGCGCGGTGGTGAGATGGTTCAAATGTCATCTCGTTCAGGTCAATTCGTCACATTGCGTGATCTACGTAAAGAAGTCGGCAACGACGCTGCTCGCTTCTACTATGTCATGCGTAAGTCTGAACAGCACATCGACTTTGATCTAGATCTCGCGGTTTCTCAAAGTAAAGACAATGCGGTGTATTACATTCAATATGCTCATGCACGTATTTGTCGTATGCTAGAAAAAGCAAGCAGCTTGAACATCAACTTCGATGCGACCACTGCGCGTGGTTTTGCCGCAAAGCTTGAATTAGAAGCTGAAACTGAAATCTTAGCAAAACTTGCAGCATACCCTGAAATTATTGCACGTGCTGCAAACAGCCATGAACCGCATCAAGTAGGTAACTACTTAAAAGAACTTGCAGCATTGTTCCATGGTTGGTACAACGAAAATAAAGTACTCGGTGATGATGCTGATCTGACCCAAGCACGTTTGTTGTTATCGGTAAATGTTCGTCAAGTCTTGAAAAATGGTTTAGAGCTTTTAGGCGTTTCTGCACCTGAAAGCATGTAAGTCATCGAAGGTGAATCTTTTTAAAAGATTCACCTCTTTAGACTTTTATTATTGAAAAAAATGAGATAAAAACTCCATGTGATGGTAATCCAATTTTCCATTGCATGATCTTAAAATAAGAGAGGTTTCCAAGTGTTTGGAAAAACGCAGCGTGGTGTATCAGAAAGACCTAACAAACCTAAACAACCATTAATACCAAAATGGTTAGGTATGCTTGTTCTGATTTTAATTGTACTGAGTTTTGCCGTAGCCTTAATGCTATGGAAACCGTGGGCGCCAGTCCAACCAAAAAGCAATGATATTCAATCTGAACATTATCAAGAAGATACGAATAAAGATTATCGCTTCTACGATTTATTGCCTCAACAACAAGTGACTCCAATCCCCGATCAAGCTGTACCTGAAAATCAGCAAGTGAACACCGCACCTGTCATCGTGGAAGCACCTGTGGTTGCTGATGCTACAACGACAGAGGGTGAGCTGATTGAAAATGCAGAACCTCAACCCGTAGCGAGTAGCTACCTTTTACAAGTCAGAAGTTATCCAGATCCAGATAGTGCTGATGCACGTCGTGCTGAAATTATTCTCAACGGCTTATCTGCAGATGTCATTAAAACCACGGAAGGCGGTCAAACCTGGTATCGGGTTGTCTCTGGACCTTATGACTCTCAAGAAGCAGCTGTTATCGCTCAGCAAACCCTACAACACAGCGGTATTGATTCAATCGTTGTAAAACGATAATCATAAAAAAGGATGCGATTAGCATCCTTTTTTAGTCTAGAGCAAACCTAAAATTTTGCTAAGTAGCGTTGGATAAAAGAAATACACTCTGACGCATAAACTTTAGCTAAATCATGTTGTCCGTTCGGGATCACATTCAGCTCTGAATACTTAAAAGCGTGATTTAAATACTCACCTACTGCGACAGGACTAATGTCATCATCTCCGCCCCAGATTAATAGTACAGGACATTCAATTTCAGCAAGCCGTTCATCTAATTTGGTTTCATCATCAATAAACCAGTGCGGCACTTCATATTCATTTTGATATTCTGCACGCCAATCTTTAACATGAAATGGTGTTAAATCTATGCCACCTGACGTAGCGACCAGCACTAAACCTTGAATCAATTTTGGATACTTCAATGCTGCTTGAACAGCAATGACCCCACCCATAGATTGAGCGATCAGAATACTTGGGTGTTGAAGATGATCAAATACATAATCTTGTAAATCTGACATTGAATTTACATGTGGATGATCAGGATATTCACCAAAACTGGGATAAGCAATGATATGCGTGTCGTACTCAGATTCAAAATGTGATTGAACAGGTTTCCAAAATGCAGTACTGCCAGATGCTCCGGGCAGGAAGATTAATTTCACTGCTTGATCCGCCATCTTAATCACCACCCTTGATAACCGCTCGCTGATAAGCAGGTCTTTGTTTTATGCGTTTTACATAGGCATGAATGTTCGGATATTTTCCATTTAAGCGTTCATCCATCGCGATCAAGGGAAAACTCATTTGGATATCTGCAAATGAAAACTGAGATGTAAAAAATTCATGTTGCGCCAAATGCTGTTCTAAAAATTCAATATGTTCAGCGAGACGCGGTTGTATAAATCCATCACTCACCCCATCAATAATTTTATTGGCAATTGGTCGAATCACAAAAGGTACTTTAGGAGGTACAAACGAGAGAACTAAGGTCATCACTAAAAGTGGCATTAATGAACCTTCAGCATAATGCATCCAATACTGATATTGTGTTAAATCAGGCTGTGACTGGGGTTTAAATTGATGCTGTGTATCATAGCGATCAGCCAGATAGTCTAAAATCACCGCAGATTCTGCGATCACTAAATTATCATCAGTAATCACTGGTGATTTCCCCAAAGGATGAACCTTCTTCAATTCTGGTGGAGCGGCGTAAGTTGGCAATCTTTTATAATGTTGAATTTGGTATTCAGTACCTAATTCTTCTAGCGCCCAAATAATTCTTGAAGAACGTGATTTTTCTAAATGATGTAATGTCAGCATAAGACCACCTAATTTTATTTCTCTCTATATAGCCATTTTGAATAAAAAAAAGACATCCTGCTTTACACAAAATGTCTTCTTTTTAGCTGTAAATTACAAAAATACAGAATGTTGATGCCTATTAAGTTGTCTATATTTAAACAATTGTTGTTTTAATTTCGACACTTCTGAGCAATGTTTTAGTGACGGGTGTTTTTTGGCACACATTTAAAATTTTTTCTTGTAGCGCTTCATCCAAGTTAGTTTTAAAACTTAAACGACGCTCAATCCATTCCTGCCCTTCTTTATTGGCTTTAAAATCTGCCTCGACACTGAATTCGCCCAAATCCAGTCCTTTATGCTCTGCATACATTCGTAATGTAATCATTGTGCAGGAAATTAATCCTGAACAAATAAAATCATACGGTGCAGGCCCACGATCTAAACCTTGGAATGATTCAGGTTTATCGGTGAGAAATGTGTGCTGACCAGATTGAATTTCACCACCCCATTTTTCAGGTAGTGTGGTGACCTTTGCATTTGCGATCGTTGCCATTTTATTTTCCTTCTGTGTCTTATTATTTAGATGGACGCATGCTATCAGGCAATATCGGAGCTTTCAAACGCTCGCCTTGGTATGATGGAATTGACCCAAAACGTGGATCTTCTGCTATCCATTGATCACGTGCAATTTTGATTTCTTCTTGCGTACGTCCAACGAAATTCCACCATAATAAAATTGGTGACTCAAATGGCTCACCGCCCAAAAGCAGTACACGACTATTGTCATGGATCTCTACTTCCACATATTCTAGCCCTGGCTCTAAAATCACCATATTGTCTTCATCAAAATGATGACCATTAATAGTTGCTGTACCTTCAAGCGCCATAAATCCATATTCAAACTTTGGATTTAAAGGTAAACGTGCTTTTGTGGCTGCTTGCGCAAATAAATCAACACCTAAAAGCTCAGTATGTACTTTGACTGGTGATACTGTATTTAGATACTCACCGACCAATACCGTAAATTCGATACCTGACTGATTGACGACGGGTAATTCTGGATAGTGATTAAAAGCTGGATCGATGGTAAGTTTGTCATCAGGCAATGCAATCCAAAGTTGGGCAGCATGCATTTTTGTTTCATTCGCTGGCGCGACTTCAGTATGTGAAATACCTCGACCTGCGGTCATGAGGTTAACTTGCTTGGGCTGAATGAGCTGATCTGTTGTCCCTAAGCTGTCGCTATGCAACATAGTCCCTTCAATCATCCAAGTAAAGGTTTGTAGACCAATGTGTGGATGTGGACCAACATCTAGACCTTGTCCAGCTTCAAATGTTACAGGACCTGCATGATCTAAGAAGCACCATGCGCCAATCATACGCTTATGGCGACTTGGTAAAGCGCGTTTGATCACTGTCCCTTGACCAATTTCTGCACGGCGCAGTGGAAATTCCTGAATAAATTGGTTGGCGTGCTTTTCACAGTCTTCTGAATGAGACAATTCGGTATAAGTATTATTGGTCATGTTGTTATCCTAAAAGTTTGGCAAATGGCTATCTTTGTTATAGATATTAACAAGGTCATGCAAATTGAACCACCTTAGACTTAATACGCTGAATACTATAGGTAGGACAATTGGAGTTTTGTATGTATTAAAAATAGAATGCTTGCCCGCCCTTGATTTAATAGTTTTGGAAATAACTGTGATAAAGGATACTCATGCTCTAACGTATAAATAATTTTATCCAATCTAAATTGATCTGCTGTTAGATCAACTATATATATCTACTTCCTACATTTAAAAGCCAAGCAGACTTTCTGTTTCCTTTATATTTTTTCCTAAAATATATTGGAATTCACCATATCCTTTAGATTCTAAGTAAGTAGCAATCAAATTGCTTGAGTTTGGGAAATTTCTTAAAACAACGTTATTTGGGCTAATGACTTCCTATGCTTTACGTATTTTGACTAATTCTTCAAACATAGAATTCTTCTGAATTAAATTTTAGATAATAAATAGAAAGGACGCCTAAGCGTCCTTTTTTATTGGGGTATGTCTTGATTCAGATACTGCCGCTCACGCAGCGCTTGGGGTAATTCAAGCGGACAGCCATGCTGTCCGAAATCCCTCACTGCCGCGAGCATAGCTCTTGGCGTAATTTAGGCAAGAAACGTTGTTTCTTGAAAGCCCTAAATTACTCCCATTCAATCGTAGCTGGTGGTTTAGACGATACGTCATAAACAACACGTGAAACTTCTGCAATCTCGTTCATGATACGAGTAGAGATTTTATCAACAAGATCATAAGGGAGATGTGCGAAACGAGCCGTCATAAAGTCAACCGTTTCAACCGCACGAAGTGCAATCACCCATGCATAACGACGACCATCACCGACTACACCCACAGATTTTACTGGTTGGAATACAGCGAATGCTTGTGCAGTTTTGTCATACCAACCACTTGCACGAAGTTCTTGCATGAAGATGTCATCGGCTAAACGAAGAATGTCAGCATACTCTTTCTTCACTTCACCCAAGATACGAACACCAAGACCTGGCCCTGGGAATGGATGACGATAAAGCATCTCAAATGGAAGACCTAAAGTCGTACCCAAACGGCGTACTTCATCTTTAAATAAATCACGAATTGGCTCAACCAATTCAAAAGCGAGATCTTCCGGTAAACCACCCACATTATGGTGTGATTTAATCACATGTGCTTTACCTTGTTTGCTTGCAGCAGATTCAATCACATCAGGATAAATCGTACCTTGCGCAAGGAAGTTTACGCCATCAAGCTTACGTGCTTCTTCAGCAAATACTTCGATGAACTCACGACCAATGATTTTACGTTTTGCTTCAGGATCAACTTCACCTGCCAAAGCGTCAAGGAAACGTTGTTCAGCATCAGCACGAATCACACGGATACCCATGTTTTTCGCAAACATTTCCATCACTTGATCCCCTTCATTTAAACGAAGAAGACCATTATCAACGAATACACATGTCAACTGGTCGCCAATTGCTTTGTGAAGCAATGCAGCCACAACAGATGAATCTACACCGCCTGAAAGACCAAGAAGAACCTTCTGATCACCAATCTGTTCACGTAATTGTTCAACACGCAAATCAATGATGTTTTCAGAATTCCATAGGCTACGGCAACCACAGATCTTTTGTACAAAGTTCTCAAGTAACTCTTTACCTTTAGCAGTATGGGTTACTTCAGGGTGGAACTGGATACCGTAGAAACGACGAGCTTCGTCAGACACCATTGCCACTGGGCAGCTTGGTGTACTTGCAGTAATTTGGAAACCTTCTGGAATTTGAGTCACTTTATCGCCATGACTCATCCATACTTTCAATTTGTCTGCTGAATCTTCAAGATCGCCAATTAAAGCATCACGTACCTTAATATCGACTTCAGCATAGCCAAACTCATGAACTGTACCCGGTTCAACTTTACCGCCCAACTGAGCAGACATCGTTTGTAAACCGTAACAGATACCCAATACTGGTACGCCTAAGTTAAACACAACTTCTGGCGCACGTGGGCTGCCTTCAACGTGAACACTCTCAGGACCACCTGAAAGAATAATCCCTTTTGGATTAAATGCGCGGATGTCCTCTTCCGACATATCAAAAGCATACATTTCAGAATATACGCCTGATTCACGTACACGACGTGCGATCAATTGGCTATATTGAGAGCCGAAATCCAAAATCAGGATACGATCTTCGGTAATTTGAGTATTGGTAGTCATGATAACAACTATGAAAGGCTAACGAAGGATTAGCGCGCTATTCTATCATTTTTATTAAGCTTACGCACACTATTCAAATCTCTCTATATTTCAATACATTATTATTAAATATTGTCTTTTTATTCAACAATTTCAGTCGATTGCTCTGATCATATAAGCCTTGGAGTTACATTCAGATCACGATGCAGCAGGCGAATAATTCTGTCATTTCACCTGCATTGCCTATTTGTCATTTATTTTTCAAAAAGCTGATCAACACTCCATTGACCTGCACCATGCAATACGAGGAAGACTAGACCACCCGCCATAGCAAAGTTTTTCATGAAATGTATCGAATCTTCAGGCGTACCATGAAAAATAAATGCGGTAACTAAACTGAAACCAGCTAAAGCTGCTGCGAATAATCGTGCTTGCACCCCAAACAACAGTGCTAAGCCTCCACCCAGTTCAACCAAAATGGTTATTGGCAATAATGTACCTGGCACACCCATCGCTTCCATATATCCAACTGTCGCGCTATAACCTGCGAGTTTGCCCCATCCCGCCACAATAAAGATATATGCTAAAAGGACACGTGCGACGAGGGTTAAAGTTGCATGCACTGTGGGTTGAGCAACAATTTTTTGAATCACTTGATTTGGATTAAACATTGGGCTGACCTATCTATGTTTTGTTTTTGGTAATGACTCTAGATTAGTAGCTTTTATTTTTAGGATATATAATCAATATAAAGAATCAGCGTTGCATAATCAGAACAATCATTCACCTATAATTTAAATCAATTGACTACTGACATCAGCGCCGTTGGCTGTTAGCATTTGAACACATTTTTGCTCAGTTCACCCCTCATGGATTTAATCGATTTTATTCTGCATGTAGATGATCATCTACTTGAATTTATTACCAATTATGGCATTTGGATTTACGGAATTTTATTCCTGATTATTTTCGTAGAAACGGGCTTAGTGGTCATGCCTTTTCTACCCGGGGACAGTTTACTGTTTGCAGCAGGTGCTTTAGCAGCCTCAACAGGTGTAATGGATCCGTGGCTTTTGGGCGTGTTGTTATTCACGGCAGCAGTATTGGGTGATACCTTAAATTATCATATTGGAAAATATATCGGACCACGTGTTTTTGAGATTGAATCTCGATTTATCAATAAAAAACATTTGGTTTATACGCAAAAATTCTTCGAAAAACACGGCGGTAAAACCATTATTTTTGCGCGTTTTGTCCCATTCGCGCGTACATTTGCACCCTTCGTCGCTGGTGCAGGAAGCATGAACTACAAATACTTCATTACTTACAATGTCGTTGGTGCTTTCTTGTGGATTTCTTCGTTTATCACCTTGGGTTACTTGTTCGGTAATATGCCGATCGTGAAAGACAATTTCACCCATTTAATTTTCGGAATCATTATTCTAAGCGTATTGCCGGGGATCATTGGCTTTATTCGCCACAAGTTTTTCCCAAAGAAAAATCCCGAAATGATGTAATCATCTTAGACGTCAAAAAAAGCAGATTCCCCACCAAGAATCTGCTTTTTTTATCACTACAAAATATTGAATGGCTTAGAAAAATCCAATAATGACAGGTAACATACTGAGCATAAGTAACATGGCAGAACCTTTGTATAAGCGATCTGCGCTGACCACCGTCTGATTCCCTGCCAAGACTTTACGACCAAAATACATCCAAAATAAAGCACATGGAATTAAACATAAGGTGAATACACCCAAAACTAAAAAATAGTTTTGAAAAGAATCCCAAGTCCATGCTGGAAAAATACCAACTGCAAACAAAATAGATTTTGGATTTTTCAGAGTCGATTTAAAAAGATGACTGCGACTCATTCGAATGTTTTTTTGGCTCAATTGCTTAAGGTGTGAAGCTTTCCATAAATGAAAAGCCATCCAAATCACATAAACTGCACTCACCAAATGTAAGATATGAATCAGCATTGGCCAAATTGGTAGGGTTAAATGCACCAACAGTGCCCAAATGCTAATGCCGTAGATATAACCCAGTAATTCAAGAGGTACGAAATAGAATGCTTTTAATACGCTATGGTGATGTGCTGCGCTAGCCAATAATGCATTGGTTGGACCGGGAATAAGTAATACCGCGAACACTGCAAAAATATAAAGCCAACTTTCTACCATAGATTAAAATCAGAGATTTAGAGGAGGCACACCTTAAACGAAAAACGAATTTAAAGACAAGTTTTTAAAGTGAAGGAATGATGAATGTCGCGTCTATTTTCAGTTAATAATTTTATAAAATATTGATTTTAATAAATTTACATTGAAACATTTTGCTAAAAAAAAGCTGCTCAAGCTCAGTTTGAACAGCCCTTTTAAATTACTGAGCTTGCTGTTGACGCTTAGGAACATAAGGACAATTTTTAAATGTTGCCGCTTGTGAGATCGCATCTTGCTCACCATATAATCGCGACAATTCAGTATTTTTGGTATTCGATGACTGTCCCATATTGACGGAAACTGAAGGACCAAAGCCCCAACCGCCACGGCCCCAGCCACCACCAACACCTAGACCAACGCCAACACCTGTACGTTTAGGCGGTTGTACACCATTATTGATATACTGCTGAATACGATTGAATTCAGCACCAAGTTGTACACAGTTCAATGCTTGATATTGCGTCGGAGAAACATAACTCGGTTTTACCGTCGTCGCACAAGCAGTCATCAATACAGCAACCGAACCGACTGCACTAAGTTGCATGACCATTTTCATCGCGCGTGAGTTCATACTCTTCTCAAATCTTATTTATTCTCGATTTCATTGAACAATGATTGGTAGGCCTGCGTCAATTTATGATCTGTATTTAAATAGATTAACGGCATATTTTTATGATGAGACTCTTTCATCAATACCGACGGTGGCAACATCGCATTGAGCACAGGTAGTTGTTCATCTCTGAGCTGCTGTACCACTTCACGAGGAAGTTTTGCTTGCGCTTGAAACTGGTTAACAATGATACCTTCAATTTCCAATCGATCATTATGATCATCTTGGGTTTCTATAATGTTTTCGATCAACGTGTTTAATGCCCGCTTAGAAAAGACATCACAATCGAATGGAATCAACACTCGGTCTGCTGCAATTAATGCCGACAAAGTAAAAAAATTAAATGCAGGCGGTGTATCGATATAGATCCGATCATAAGTCCCTGCTAGATGCTGAATCGCGTCACGTAGCTTATAGATTTTATGTTTGGATTCGAGGCTATGCTCTAAAGCACCAAGCGAGGGACTTGCAGGCAAAACATCGAGAGATGGGAATGGTGACTGATGTATATAGGCTTCTAAGCCTTTATTTTTATTTTTGAGTAAATTTCCAATGGCTTGACCAATCAAACCTTTGCTGGACTGATTCGCCAATACATCTTCGAAAAAATTTTCAATATTGGGTTCTAGTGCAGGTTTGTCGGCATTATAAGTCGCATCATCCCCCAATAGATACTGACTAGAATTGGCCTGAGGATCGAGGTCAATGACAAGCGTCTTAAAACCCTGATGTGCACTCAGTGCAGCCAAGTTTACTGTAATACTGGATTTACCAACGCCACCTTTTTGATTAAACACCACACGTGTACGCATCATTCCCTCTAGGCTCAATTCATTCTATGAATCAAGTTTAACCTAGAGGGGTGAGAGCCTAAGCGATTGTGTCTAACAATTAACCGAAAGTTGGCTTAATCATCACAATGCCGATAATGGCCATAAATGCGACACAACTAATCAATACCCCCGCACGACGTTGAATTAACAGTACAGACGCATCTTGGCGATATGCTTTAATTAATGAAGATAACATCACGATCACCAAGACCACTTTGGCATAGAACCAAGGTTGAACTTGAAAATTATTCAAAAACAATAAAATCAAGCCTGTCCCAATGACCAAAGTAAATGCCAAATGTTGAAGCGCAACATAAGCCTTACGTCCTTTCGGATTGGGTTGTTGATTTTCGACGCCAAAATATAAAGTTGTCGCACGTGCTAATACAGCAATGATCAACAAGAGCAAACTCGACATATGCACGATTTTAATGACTAAGTGTGTATCCATTGCAGCCACTCTCCTACTTTTAAAATTTAAGCTTTCGGTGCATGTGCACATTCAGGACTATTTGGCGCTTGACCAGTCCATTCAGTTGGCACATAAGCATGAATTGCCAAAGCATGAATCTTTCCTGGACTCAATAAGTCACCCGCCAGCGCATATACTTTTTGATGGCGTTGAACTAAACGTAAGCCTTGAAACACTTCACTCACAACAGTGACTTTAAAATGCGATTCTTTACCAGGGAAATAGCCACCATGACCTGATGACTCATTCACCACTTCTAAGTGCACAGGAGACAATTGCTGTAAACGCTCAATTAATTGTTGCTCTAAAGTCATGCTTAAATTCCACTCGCATTCATTGGTTGCCAGCAGTATACCGTGAAGTTATAGAATAAAAAGTAAATAAACCACACCGCCATTGGAGAGTTGCGCTTTAATCTTGAGCTTAAGACCTATCAAAAATTAAGCGAAATACATTGAAATGCTTTAATTTTATTCAATCACACAATATTTTTTTATAAAGTTGTTGACCCTGATTTTTCATGCTGTATTATACACGGCATGCGGGAATAGCTCAGTTGGTAGAGCATAACCTTGCCAAGGTTGGGGTCGGGAGTTCGAGTCTCCTTTCCCGCTCAAAATTTTTTCATTCAGTTTTTTCACTTAAAAAATTGATAGACTCCGCGGGAATAGCTCAGTTGGTAGAGCATAACCTTGCCAAGGTTGGGGTCGGGAGTTCGAGTCTCCTTTCCCGCTCCAGATTCAAAAAAGCCCTGATCAATATCAGGGCTTTTTTATTATTAAATTTTTGTAAATTCAATTTTTTACATCCAATAAAGTTTCACTACATTTTTTCCAAAAAAATTCATTCACTTATGAGCGCTGCTTGATTTACAACCAACAATAAGCATCATAACGTAAATTAATTTACTGAATTTAAATGTAATTTTTCATCTCAACCCATGCCGTACTTAGATCAAAATCGCTATAATTTTCGTATTCAATTTGCTCAATAGATTAGAACCTTAACATGGAAAAATTAACCTGTTTCAAAGCCTATGATATCCGCGGAAAATTGGGCACAGAACTCAATGAAGATATCGCATACCGTGTTGGACGTGCTTATGGCGAAATTTATCAACCTCAAAAAGTGGTAGTCGGTTGCGATGTTCGCTTAACCAGTGAAGCACTTAAACAAGCTACCATCAATGGCCTGAATGATGCAGGTGTTGATGTTTTAGATTTAGGCATGACTGGGACTGAGGAAGTTTATTTCGGTGCATTCAATCTTGATGTGCAAGGCGGGATCGAAATAACAGCCAGCCATAACCCGATGGACTATAACGGCATGAAGCTTGTACGTGAAAATGCTCGTCCGATTGGTGCAGACTCGGGTTTAAAAGATATCCAACTTCTTGCTGAAAAAAATCAGTTCAAAGCAGTCGAAATTAAAGGCACAACTCAGCATTATAATATCTTGCCTGAATTTATTGATCATTTGATGACCTATATTGACCCTGCTAAAATCAAACCACTAAAACTCGTAGTCAATGCGGGTAATGGTGCAGCAGGTCATGTGATCGATGCGATCGAAGAGAAATTTAAAACCTTGAATATTCCAGTCGAATTTATCAAAATTCATCATGAAGCGGATGGCAACTTCCCAAATGGTATTCCCAACCCTATCTTAGTTGAAAACCGTGCAAGCACCTCCGATGCTGTACTTCAACATCATGCTGACATGGGCATCGCTTGGGATGGTGACTTTGATCGTTGTTTCCTTTTTGATGAAAAAGGTCAATTTATTGAAGGGTATTACATCGTCGGTCTCTTGGCACAAGCCTTTTTACTGAAACAAAAAGGTGAAAAAATTGTGCATGATCCGCGCTTGGTGTGGAATACCTTCGATATCGTTGAACAATATCAAGGCGAAGCTGTGCAATCGAAATCAGGCCACTCTTTCATTAAAGATAAAATGCGTGAACACAATGCAGTGTATGGCGGTGAAATGTCAGCACACCACTACTTCCGTGATTTTGCCTATTGTGACAGTGGCATGATTCCATGGTTATTAGCAATCTCAGTTGTCTCTGAAACAGCAAAACCACTCTCTGCTCTAGTTGAGGAAATGATTGAAAAATTCCCATGTTCTGGCGAGATTAACTTTAAAGTTGCGGATACAAAAGAAACCATTCAGAAAATCTTTAATCATTTCGCAAATCAAAATCCAGCCATTGATGAAACGGATGGCGTCAGTTTGGATTTTGGTGCATGGCGTTTAAACGTTCGTGCATCGAATACTGAGCCTTTACTCCGTTTAAATATTGAAAGCCGTAAAGACAAAAATCCAAAGCCGATGCAAGCTTATATCGATGAGCTCACTCAACTCATTCAGGCTTAAAACCGCATAAAAAATGGAGCGTTGTAACGCTCCATTTTTTTATTCACGATAGCCATTTGGATTTTGTTTTTGCCAATTCCAACTATCTGCCAACATATCTTCCAAATTCAATTTTGGCGTCCAACCCAATTCAGCAACTGCACGCGCATTATCTGCAAATGATGTTGCGACATCCCCTGCACGACGCGGTGAAAATTCGAAAGGTATCTCAATACCATTGACTTTCTCAAAGGTATTTTTAATTTCTAGCACCGAACAGCCATTGCCTGTCCCAATATTCCAAGCGCGACAACCTTGTGCATTTAAACGATTTTCCAGTGCGCATAAATGGGCATTGGCCAAATCCACCACATGGATATAATCACGTACCCCCGTGCCATCAACTGTGTCGTAATCATTACCAAAAATCGACAATTTTTCACGACGACCCACAGCCACTTGGGTCACATAAGGCATTAAGTTGTTTGGAATCCCCTGAGGATCTTCACCAATTTGACCACTTTTGTGCGCACCAACAGGGTTAAAGTAACGCAGTAATGCAATTGACCAACGTACATCGGCTTGTGCAAGTTTTTGCAATAACTGTTCAACAATCAGCTTGGTATAGCCATAGTTATTGCTTGGCATCCCTGTCGGCATCTCTTCATTCAGTGGCGATACATTGGCTTCATCATAAACGGTTGCAGACGAGCTAAATACCAAATTAAAGACTTGGGCACGCTCCATCGCTTTAACTAAGCTAATCGAACCTGCAATGTTATTTTCAAAGTATTTCAGCGGGATTTGCTGACTTTCACCTACTGCTTTTAAGCCTGCGAAATGAATCACAGCATCAATCTGATGATCTTGAAAAATTTGATCCAAAATGGCTTGATCGAGAATATCACCTTCGACAAAGTCTAAAGATTTTGCAGTGAGTTGCTGTACTCGATTTAAGGATTCTTTTGAGCTATTGGATAAATTATCCAGTACGACAACTTCATGTCCTGCATCAAGGAGTTCCACACAGGTATGCGAACCGATATAACCTGCACCACCCGTCACTAAAACTTTAGACATTGTCTTTTCCCATTAATATCTGAATTAAACCTTGTGTCGACGCATCAAGCTTGGATAAATCTGTTTGTTCGCCACTTAAAATTGGCAACAGTTGATTGGCAATCTCTTTGCCTTTTTCAACGCCCCACTGATCAAATGGGTTGATATTCCAAAGCACCGATTGTACAAAGACTTTGTGCTCATACATCGCGATCAGCATGCCCAAACTATAGGGATTCAATTCTTGCATTAAAATGGTGGTACTCGGTTGATTGCCTGTATATTGTTTATATTCAGGTAAATCTGCAACTTCATGTTGATCCAATGCCTGATTACCAAATGCCAATAAACGTGATTGTGCTAAACAATTTGATAATGCCAAATGATGTTGTTCGATTAAAGCATCTGCATTGTCGATATAGGTAAATTGTTGCCCGTTATAACGTTTGACCGGTGCAATAAAATCACAACTGACGGACTGCGTACCTTGATGCAATAGCTGATAAAAAGCATGCTGTGCATTGGGTCCTACTTCCCCCCACACAATCGGACATGTATCTAAATCTACTTTCTTGCCATCGCGTTGAATCGACTTACCATTCGATTCCATTTCTAATTGCTGCAGATAAGAGGCAAAATATTTCAAACGGCCGTCATAAGGCAATACCGCATGGGTTTGAATATCTAGAAAATTCGTGTTCCAAGCACCCAGTAAACCCATCAGTACAGGAATATTTTTAGCAAAAGGGGCTGTTTGGAAATGCTGATCTATGGCATAAGCACCAGCTAGTAACTGTTTAAAGCCATCCACACCGACCGTTAAAGCAATCGGCAAACCAATACATGACCACAATGAATAACGACCGCCGACCCATTCCCAAAGGAGCAGTTGATTTTCAGGTGCAAGTCCCCAAGCGGTCATTTTTTCAGGTTTGGTTGACACCCCAATAAAATGGTGTTTTAAAATTTTCGCTTCCTGACCTAAAGCTTTTTCCAACCATAGACGCACGGTTTGTGCATTGGATAAGGTATCAATCGTCCCAAACGATTTCGATGAAATAATAAAAAGTGTCGTTTCAGGACGGAGCTTATGTAATAAATCTGAGAGCTGACTACCATCCATCGTGGATACAAAATGCACATTGAGTGGTTTTGCCGTGGAAGTTTTAAAATCAGACAGTGCATGACTAACCATAAGTGGCCCTAAGTCTGATCCACCTACACCAATGTTGACCACATCCTGAATTACTTCACCGGTGGCACCGCGGTATTGACCTGCATGAATTTTATTGACCAAGGCATACATCCGATCAAGCTGTGCATGCACTTGTTTGGCCAATTCAGGATGCGACTGATCATGCTTCGGTAAACGCAGTGCCCAATGCATGGCTGCTCGGTTTTCTGTATAGTTGATCTGTTCTGTGGAGAATAAACGTTTGATCCAAGGCGTGAGCTCTTGTGCATTTGCCCATGCGACCAAACGACTTAAAACCTCTGCATGAATACGATGTTTACTAAAATCAAATACTATCGGTGAAACAGCCACTGAAAATTTTTCAAAGCGTGTGGCATCTTTGGCAAATAACTCAGTTAGATGTAATTGCGCAAATTCAGCTTTCAATGTGTTTAATTGTTGTATGGCTGTCGCACTACTTTCAACAGCATAAGGCTTTGCATGACTGATCATTAGCGACCTACCCCCATATAAGCAAATCCTTGCGCTTTCACATAACTTGGATCATAAATATTTCGCCCGTCCAGAATCAGTGGATGAGACATAGTTTTTAATAATTCTGGATAATCCGGACTCCAATATTGCTTCCACGCAGTCAGCAAACACAGCGCATGCGCATCTTTGACTGCATCATATTGGTCTGTGCAATAGATTAAATCGGTACGATGCCCGTAGACTTTTTCAATTTCAGGCAAAGCTTGAGGATCATGCAACTTTACCTTGAGCCCTTGCGCCCAAAGTGCTTTTAACATGGCATGAATCGGAGATTGCTGAATACGCGCAGTATTTTCTTTAAATGCAGCACCCCAAATCGCAACAGTTTTACCGTTTAAATCACCATGATAATAATTCCATAATTTACGGAATAAAATTTCTTTTTGTTGTTCGTTAATATCCCAAACTTGTGCCAATAGTTTGCTCTTTGCACCCGCACCTGACACCGTTTGAGTCAGTGTCAAAATATCATGTGAAAAGTTTTCCCCACCAAAACCTGCACCTGGATATAAATAAGATGAACCGATACGACTATCCGCTGCCATCCCTTGACGCACTTGCTCAATATCAATCCCCAATTTCTCAGCAACCACAGCCAAATCATTAATATAACTAATGCGTGTCGCTAACATGCCCGAAATACTCAGCTTGGTAAATTCTGCATCCAATACAGGCATAAATAGATATTGCTGTGTCCGTGGGAATAATGGTCTAAGTAGCTCTTTAATTTTGCTTTGTGCACGTTCAGAAGAAGTGCCTACGATCAGTTGCTTGGTCCGTATCAAACTTGGTAAAGCATTGCCTTCTTGGATGATGTCAGGCAAATATACCCAATCATCTTCTGATAAAATTTGTGCAAATTTTTCAGTACCATGCAGTCCTAAAGTAGATGCATTCATCATCAGTTTAGGATGGATGATGGTTCGATGCTTTAATTCTTTTAAAATCTCAATCGCTTCAGTTTCTTCCGTTGGACTAAAACTAAAGAAATAAGCATCAATATCTAAAGGAATATGGGAAAAGTTGCAGTATTTTAAAAAACCATTAGCTTTCTGTTGCTCAAGCAAACGCTTAACCGCTTCATCTTGGGTATAAGCTTGCTCCGATGTTGTTTTTTTTAAAACATCACACCAAAAGACCTGATGACCACTTTCAGCCATTAACCCTGCAAAAACACCTGCATACAGCGTCTGTCCAAATACTGCAACTTTCATATCTGTCTCTTTTTTATAATTTTAGATCTTTAATCAGCGCTTTAAATTCCTCACCTAATTTTGGATGATCTACTCCATAATGCAGCACAGCTTTTAAATAACCTAACTTGCTACCACAGTCAAAAGTTTGACCTTTCATACGATAGGCTTCAACTGTATCGGTTTGTTGTAACATCCCGATAGCATCAGTTAATTGGATTTCATTGCCCGCACCTTTTGGTGTTTGCTCAAGCAATTGCATGATTTTTGCAGGCAAAATATAACGACCCACCACAGACAAATTTGATGGTGCAGTACCAATCGCTGGTTTTTCTACAATACCTTGCATTTGGATGCTTTGACCTTCCGCAGGTGTAGATGCAACATCGACAATCCCATATTGATCGACCATATGATCAGGCACAGCTTCAACCATAATTTGAGATGTTTTGGTTTCATCAAAGCGTTGAATCATCAAACTTAAATCATTCGTTTCTGATGAATCTTTCACAAGTACATCAGGTAAAAGTACAGCAAAATCATCTTCACCCACGACAGCTTTTGCACAAAGTACTGCATGCCCTAAACCCAAAGGTTGTGGCTGACGTACACTAATCACACTGACATGAGATGGTAAGATTTGAGTAATTTCTTTAAGTAAATCATATTTTTTCTTAGATTCTAAAGTAGTTTCTAACTCAAAATTACGATCAAAATAATTTTCAATAGATGCTTTGGAAGAATGCGTCACTAAAATAATTTGTTCAATCCCAGCCGCTACCGCTTCTTTCACCACATATTCAATTGCAGGACGGTCAACGACAGTGACCATTTCTTTAGGAATAGACTTACTCGCAGGTAAAAAACGGGTACCTAAGCCTGCCACTGGGAGAATTGCTTTTTTGATCATGATAACTTTCACTGAGATGATGTAATAAATTAAGGATTTTTTGAGTTAGCTTCTTGAGAAGATCCTGAAAAACGTTCTGCACCTACTGTTTGATCAGGCGCATTAATACCCTCTTTATTGAGCATAACCTTTACAGTCTTTAACATAATTTTAAAATCTAGCAAAATGCTCTGCTGCTCCACATATTGTACATCTAGCGCAAATTTTTCTTCCCAAGATAAATTATTACGCCCGCTGACTTGTGCTAAACCTGTCATACCTGGTTTAACCTCATGTCGGCGCATTTGTTCAGGTGTATAATGATCTAAGAATTCTTTCATTTGTGGTCGTGGACCTACAATACTCATATCACCATTCAATACATTAATAAGTTGCGGCATTTCATCTAAACTAGTAGCACGTAATTTTTGACCAAATGGTGTAATGCGTTTTTCATCAGGTAAAGGATTTCCATTCTTGTCAAAAGCATCTTTCATTGAACGAAATTTAATCATTTTAAATATTTTGGCATCTTTACCTGGTCTTTCTTGAAGAAAGAAAATCGGAGAACCTAAATTCTGACGAACCTTGTAAGCAACGATTAAAAAGATAGGAGATAGAATAATTAATGCTATTAAAGCGATCACAATATCGACTAAACGTTTCATTTTATGTATCTCCCTTATTTAATCCTTAATCTAAAAATCAAATTACCTTATTCACTAAATATTAAGTAATTTAGCAATATTTTTAAATTTAGATCTTATAATACCTCTTAAAGCATAATGACTAAAATAATAAATGCTAGATATAAGATTTAATTTTTCAATTTCACGATAAAGCTTCCAGTTAAATTGTGCTGCTTTCCACTTGTTTGCAGAAATAGAATCTGATCGTACTGTATAACTTGCAAGGTCTTCAGGTAAACAGTACGCATAATCTACCTGCTTTAAAATTTTTAACCATAGAGCAAAATCTTGGCGTTTCCGTATTAGAGGAAAGTAAACTTTGCCTATTTTTTTTGTATCATACATTGCTGTTAAGCAACCAATAACACAAGTTTTCAAAAGATTATAATAATTAACTTTTATGGGAAAGCTTAGATCGCCAATTTTTTTTCCATTCTCATCTACCTGATGATAATGGGTAAATGTAAAATTATAATCATTTTTAAGCATAAAGTTAATTTGTTTTTCTAATTTTTCAGGGTGCCATGTATCATCACTATCTAAAAATGCAATAAAACGGCCATTTGCAGCTTCAATACCTATATTACGTGCTACGGCAGCACCAGAATTTTCTTCTAGTTTTATTAATTTTATCCGCGGATCTATCTGAACAAAATTATTAATAATCAAACAAGAATCATCAGTTGAACAATCATCAACAATAATTAGTTCCCAATTTTTATAGGATTGTTTAGTAATAGATTGAATAGTATTAAAAATATACTTTGATGAATTATAGGATGGAGTAATAATAGACACTAAAAATTGATTCATTATTAATCTCCTTTATAGATCATAAGCAACTGCTCAGATGAATTAATAACATTGAAATTTGTTTGTTGTAAAATTTTGTTATATTTCGGTCGATCATTCAATAAAACAGGTTGTGTAGCAATAATAGCATCAACCCAAGTCTGAACATTTAGGTCTAAATAAACTATTAAATCTGTTACATTTGTTTCTTGAGGGATATTAATAGATGCAAAACATTTGACACCTAAGGCTTGAGCTTCAATTAAACCGATACCTAAACCTTCAAATAAAGAAGGAAATAAAAAATAATCAAAAATATTTAATAATTTTTCAACGTCATTTCTTTGTCCTAAAAAGAGTACTTTTCCTTCTAGGCCATAGTCTTTCACTTTTGTTTCAATATTATGCCGAAGCTCTCCATCTCCAACAAGAATAAGATAATATCTGTCGTTCAATAAACATAATTTTCGAAATACTTCAACAATAAAGACATGATTCTTAATTGAAATAAATGCTCCCACATGACCTATGATAATTTTATCATTCAGATTTAAATTTGATTTAAAATCCATTCTTTCCTGCTCTGAAAACCTATATTTTTCCAAATCTATTCCATTTAATAGGATATCGAAACTATCTTGCCTTTTGAATTTAGCCAATCCAGCATTTTGACTGCAAGCTAATCTATTTGTAGAAAAAAAAATTAACAAATTATTTACAAACTTATTTAGCAATGAATTAAAATATTTTCGAGAAAACTTATCACTATGACTATGTAAAACCCTATTTTTAATTTTAAAAATTCTTGCAAAAATTAAATCAAACAAGCCAATATTAGGATTATGTACATGCACTACGTCTATATTTTTACAATTTTTTTTATAGAACATGTATAAGAAAATCATATAAGATAAAAAATTTCTAAAATTTGGCAATATAACAACTTCCCCACCATTCCTTTCTATTTCTGCAACAATATCTTTGTTTAAATTATCTTTCATTACCATATAAACAAAACAAACTTCTTTACCGAGTGGCTTATTGAAATTAAAAACCATGTTAAACACTCCACCTTGAAGTGTCCCACCTAATGCATGAACTACTTTAATCACGATATTTACTCTTTTTAAAAAACAACAAAAATAGAATTATAAAATAATAAATATTTGCAACACCCTTAAAGTTCAATACAAAAAAAAGTAGAATAAAAATCAAACATATTAATTTATTATTCTTAAAAATCCCTGATGATAAAATAAAATAAATATTGCTTAAAATATAAAAAAATAAACCCAGCATCCCAACTGAAAATATTATACGCATAAAACCAACATCAGTTCCCATATAATAGCTTCCAGTTCCTGTAATAGACCTATAATAAACATCCCCGAATATCCATGTTTTCAAATTATTTGGATATATCTCAAACATAGATTTTAAAGTGTCTAATGAGCGAGCAGCTTGAGAATTTTCTGGGTCATAAAAAATAGAAAAACCAAAATCCTTCAATACTAAAAATTTTTCATTATTAACCATATAACTATATAATGGGAATATTAATATTAACATCAATATTAAAAATGATGATGATTTAAAGACCAATTTCAGATCTTTTATAAAGAAGATACTACTCAAAAGTATACCAACAATTGTTGTTCGAGATGAAAACATCCCAAAAACAGCAACACCCAAATATAATAAAATATTTAAATAGCGATAATTTTTATTTCTGGAAATTTGAAATGCCAATAAAACTAATGTTAAACAGTTGAGCACACCAGAACCAAAGAAAGCTTTACCAACCCCAATCATCCTAGCATCATTAAAGTTTTCTAATCTAGACCACTCTAAATTATCAATAACAAATACAGAAAATATTAGATTAAAAAAAACAGGATTAATAAAAGCAATAAAAGATATAACTAATTGAAAAAATACAACTCCACCTACAAAGCTTATCATTGTATCAGTATTTATTTTACTAAAACCTACATATAAGCAGTAACTAGATAATAGGTAAATTAAATTTAAAACAAAAATTTCTTTTATATAACTAAAATCCCAATACCCATTAACTATACAACTAATAGCCCATGACAATGGTATAAATGCTAAAATTAATAAATTCTTTGCATAAAAAAGGTTAATTTTATTCTTCTTTATTAAATCAATTAATAAAAAAGCACCCCCCATGAAACCAATAACAAGAATTAAATTTTTTGGGAAAAAACCTACTTCTAGATTAAAAAGATAGATAAATAAATAAATAAATAAATAAATATTAATCACTTTTTTTTCCAATCAATGCTTTTGTAAGCATTTTAAAAAATAATGATAAATTACCTAAACTTTTAAAGTTTATAAATTTAAGAAAATATACAGATAATGATAAATCAAGTTCACAATAATTGGTCATATGAGTCTTTAAATGTTTTTTCTGTACATTATTAAGAGAATGCTTATGTACGAAATACTCAAAAGAACGTAATACTCTGTCTCCCTTTTTATTTGAGATTCTTTCATGAGGATGACTCATGTCCACAACATATAAATCTTTTTTAATTCTTTTTCCTGGACCTAAACTCAAAATACGGTACCAAAACTCTAAGTCCTGCCACACTTGCATTTGAGGATCAAAACCACCTAACTTTCTCATATATTCAGTTTTGGTGAAAATTTGATTACCAATATAATTTGCCTTGAGTAAATGTTCAGAATTTACAATATTTTTCATTGCAAATCGCTTATTTGATCTCATGCTATCTTTTTTTAAAATATTAAAGCTGAATAAACAAGAATATTGATTATCCCAATTTTTTACAAAGAGCTCTATTCTATCTTTTAAAAAATAATCATCATCATCTAATCCTGTAATAAATTCCCCATTTGCAATGTCAATTGCAATATTTCGACTTACACACGCACCACTATTTTTTTCTTTCAAGGAATATCTAACACGTTCATCATCTCTAGAAATTTGCTCTAAATACTCATGGGTACCATCAGTCGAACAATCATCTACAATGATGATTTCTAAATTTTGATATGTTTGATTTTGCACAGACTTAATAGCTCTTTGTAAAAGCTCAATACGATTATAAGTTGGTATATAGACTGTAACTAGTGGTTCAATATTAGCTTTCATTTCAATGTTTTGACCTAGACTATATTAATAAAAGTTATCTATTTGCTTAAAAACTAATTCCCACATTTGATTCACTTCAGTCTTAATTCTGTTTGCAGCACTATTGATGTCTCTTGATTTATCCTCTCTATATTTATTTTGAGATAACTTCTCTATCAGAAACTCTAATTTATCTATATCCTTAAGATCATCAATTAATCCTTCGCTATTATCAAAATCTTTAAATAATTCAGGATACTTATGGGACCAACCTGCACCAATACAAGGCACGCCTTGTGATAGTGAGCTCACTAAAGCATGAAATCTCGAACCAATAACAAATTTTGATTGCCCTAAAATCCACTTCAAAACTCGCGGATCTTGGTCTTGAATAATAGCGACATTTTCATATTTACTACCTAATAATTTTATTACTTCAATATCTTCATAACCATCATGTAATATAAAAACTGGTGTTATATTATTTAAATTTATCAAATCAATTGATTTTTTCAAAAAATCAATATACTCATTTTTATCTACTATTTTATCCAACATCCTTACATTAGGAACTATTGCCACAAAATTTTCTGGTAACTTAATATCAGGCTTAGCTATAGGTTTAACATTTATGGTGAAATCTGGGCATTGTTTAAGCTTATCTGTGTTATGAATTAACTCTTTAGTCAATTCATACGATCTATTATCGCGCGCGAACACTAAGGAAGCACGTTCAAATAGTTTTAGTGCCCATTTATTGACAGCTGGTTTCTCGTACGTACCTAATGCCTGTGGCAATAAGATTAATTTTTGGTGTAGTCTACTTTCACTATTCATCTTATTTGTAAGTTTTCTTGCCGCCCAATCACTCCATTGATCTGAAAATGCAAAGCCTGAAGCATCCAATACAATATCAATTTTTTTAGGTCCAATCGTATTACCACTTAAAATGGACATAATATATGAAATAATTGTCTTTTGTTTCTTAGACTCTAATACTGTAGTAGTTAAAAAACCATAACGCTTAATATCGGCTAGGCTACCAAAAGTTGATGCAACTGCAATTTTTGCTTCAGGATACTTCGATCGAACTTTTTCAGAAATTGCGATAGCCATTAACTCTGCGCCACGGTTATGGACTCCTGTACCATGAATTTCAAAAATCGGAGCTTTGACTTGTTTCATTACTTTTCACCTAAATTATTATATGTACGAATTTGATTTAATGGTTTTTTTGTGGAATTGGCTACCATACCATCTGGATCTGGATGACCAAAAGCAATCAGCATGACAGGACGCTCATCTGTAGCTAGATTCAATAAATTTGCCATTTTAGATTCTAGTTTAGGAACATCTGGCCAGTTTAGACAGCATGATCCTATTCCTTGCACTTCTAATGCATTTATAAATGACATAATTGCCAACGAACCATCAATATAAATTAAATGACGGTCACGCTCATGAGAATAATTACGTAATTTCCCAACTACTACTGCAATGCAAGGTATTTGCTTACCAAAGCCTGCTGTTCCCATTGGAAGTTTGGCTAATTCTGATACCAGTTGCTTATCATCAAATATACGGAACTCATAAGGTTGTCGATTACATGCAGTTGGTGAATAAGCGGCAACGTCAATAGCTTTATCTATGATTTCACGAGATACTGGCTTATCCTCAAACCAACGTACTGAACGGCGGTATTTGGCTAAAGTTAATAATTGATCGTAGCTAATATCTGGTTTGGTCGTCGTTGAGCGTAAATAAGGAATTTTTGAACATTCGTTATCATCTTGTGGCACAGATAATGATGCTTGGGCAACGGGTTCACGCAGAGGATCAACCACAGGATGACTTGGAGTGATTGCCATATATTCCTGCAACACATCCCGTGCCCATGCTAATTCACGAGCCTCAACCACATTAGATGCAACAGCTCGTATATATGCATCTACCGTTTCTTCTATATAGTTCAAACCAAATGGGACACGTCGCGGACGCATCAATAATCCTTTTTCAAGCCTGTGTGTATTACGGCGTAGTAAACTAGTATTAAAAATTGGATTTTTGAGCGATTGAGCATAAATTTTTTTGCCACTCAATACCGCACGATGCTCCCAGCCAAATCGCCATTGAAATGCATAATACAAATTGGACAAAAAGATACTATTTGCTGCAACATTTGTAGCAATATCATCAAGCTTTTCTAATATTGCTTTAATGATTTTTTTGAGAGATTGGAACAATTTTTTAGGTAGACTCATTTGACTATCGTCCCTATTATTTTCAAATATTGCCGTAAAATATTTCTGCCTTTTGGCAAAACTAAAACTGCTATAATAAATAAAATCAGATACATAAAACCACTAACAAGCAGATGTATTAACGGCTTGCTAATCTCTGCCATCCATTGCAATTGAACAAAATACATCATAATTGCAGATGCAAGCGAGGCAATCGCGGGAACAGCAATAGATGAAAAAAAGTCACGCGGCTTGATCGGAGTATCTTTAAAAAAGAAATACAGTGATGGATAAATTAATAAGTAATTAGCAATAGCATAAGCTGCTGCGACACCCTCAGCACTCCAACGCACACCAACAACAAAAGCAATGCTCACTATAATGGCATTGACCACACCCCATAGTACATATAATCGTGATTTCCCTAGGCTTAGAAGAACTAGACCGCGTAATGTACCAACAGGCTGTATAAAGCCACTGATTCCCAACAATACAAAAATAGGAATCAGTTTCTCCCAACCTTTGCCCATAGCAACAGCTACAACATTTGTAGCATTCACGACTAAAAATGCCATTAATGGCATAGATAAGAATGCCAACAAAGTTGCTATTTTTTGGTAGTATGCTTTAAAAGCGATAGGATCGTGCTGTAATTTACTAAGTACGGGATATGCCACAGAATTAATTGGCTGTTTAAGACTTGCTATTGGCAACATCATCATTTGGTAAGCGCGGCTATAAAACCCCAAGGTCACAGCCCCCCAGACCTTGCCAATGAGGATATTATCCAAGTTCCGATGAAAATAATTTACTAATTCAAAAATAGTAACATTCGCACCAAAGCCAACGAGCTCACGCATTCCTGCTGTTTTTTTAGGACGACTGGGGCGAAATTTAGAGCCAAGAAAATACATCACAGTAGTAATTATTGCCCCAATGACCGTACCCCAAGCCAATGCCCAAAAGCCGTAGCCATAGAAAGCCATGACAATTGATACCACTAAAGTAGCTACTGCCCCTGCAATGTCAGCGATGACTTTAGGCCTAAATCGCATTTCTCGTTGCATTAAAGCTGAATGCTGTGCCCCCGCACTGGAAATCAAAAAAGTGCTGGACAACACCATAAGTACAGCCTGCAATTCTGGGCGTTCATAGAACCAGCTGATCAATGGAGCGCATAACATCGTTAATACTGTTAATAGCGCACCAATAGCTATATTTAACCAAAATAATGCGTTGGTTTGATCATAGGTTAAATCACCTTTTTGAATAGATGCAGTTGATAATCCCATATCACGAAACAATTGCATAAATGAGGTGATCGCCACCACCATGGCGATCAGACCAAAATCATCTGGCGATAGCAAACGAGAAAGAATGATGATAGAAGCAAGTTGCAGCACAATTTTAATCAATTGCGCCATCATCGTTAAGGCACCACTCTTAACCGCTTTCTTTCCTAAGTCTGACTTAGAAATTTTTTCCGCCATAGAAATCAGTCTGCACCAAACAAATCACGAGTAAAGACTTTTTCAAGAACATCTTCTAGATCAGTAACCATACGGTTTGTGACAATGATATCTGCTTGCTGTTTAAATTCAGATAGATCATTGACAACTTGGGAATGAAAGAATGTACTTTCTTTTAAGTTTGGCTCATAAACAATAACCTGAATGCCTTTTGCTTTTAATCGCTTCATTACACCCTGAATCGCGGACTGTCTAAAATTATCGCTTCCAGCTTTCATCACCAACCGATAAATACCCACAGTTTTAGGCTGTCTAGTTATAATTTGTTCAGCAATAAAGTCCTTGCGTGTTGTATTTGACTGAATAATTGCAGAGATTAAACTTTGCGGCACATCTTGATAATTCGCCAACAACTGCTTGGTATCTTTAGGCAAGCAATAACCACCATAACCGAACGACGGATTATTATAATGCGTGCCAATACGAGGATCTAATCCAACTGCCTGAATAATATCTTTGGCATTTAAATTCCGAAGTGCGCAATAGCTATCTAATTCATTAAAATAAGCCACACGCATAGCCAAATATGTATTTGAAAATAGTTTAACAGCTTCAGCTTCTGTCGCATCCATAAGCAGAACAGCAACATCATCTTTCAGACAAGCTGACTGAAATAATTGACCTATTTTAGTACCAATTTCCGACTTATCACCAACCACAATGCGTGAAGGGTATAAGTTGTCAAATAAAGCTTTACCTTCACGTAAAAATTCAGGAGAGAATACAATTTTTAAATTTGGAAATAAGTTCTGCATTTTTGCAGTAAAACCAACAGGAATCGTCGATTTGATTATTACAATTGCATTACTATTAATTTCATTTAGATCATTTAAAACTTGTTCAATTGAACTTGTATCAAAATAATTGGTTTTTTCATCGTAATTGGTTGGTGTCGCAATAATAATATATTCAGCACCTAAATAAGCTTCAGCCTTATCCAATGTCACATTAAAGTGAATTTCTTTTTTTAATAGATATTGCTCAATTATTTCATCCTGAATAGGTGACTCTAATTTTCTCAATAATCTAACGCGGTTTTCATCTATATCCAGTGCCGTTACCTGATGCTTTACTGCAAAAAGCATCGCATTTGAAAGACCAACATAGCCAGTACCTACAACTGTTATTTTAGACATCTATTGTCACCGCTCTTATTCCAAAATAGATACACAATTAGAAATCAATCCATGTATAACTATTTATATAATGCTTTATACTGAAAATTAGTAAAATACCAATAATCATCAAAGAATGATTATTAAGTTTAGAGTTTAACGGACAAGATTATACATATTTTTTTATTAAAAATTCTAAGTTAATTTATATAAATATACAATTTAATATAAAAGTCACAATTTATTTCCTCTTATTTATGTATCCATCTACATGTTTTTCAAGAATACTACCAATATTATCAAAACTTTCAGCCATATATTCCAACTCAAAATTCTGATAAATATTACGCATTTCATTTATTCCATAAAACTTCTCAAAAGACTTTAAAATTCTTTCATGTCCAGTCTTTTCTACATTTTCAGCATCAATCAACAATTCTTCATAGAGTTTTTCACCCGGACGTAAACCTGTAAACTGAATCTCAATATCCCCTACCCCATTTTCATCGATAGGACGGAAACCACTTAAACGAATCATTTGTCGAGCTAGGTCAACAATCTTTACTGATTCACCCATATCTAATAAAAATATATCTCCGCCCATCCCCATTGCACCTGCTTGAATCACGAGCTGTGCAGCTTCAGGAATGGTCATAAAGTAGCGAGTGACCTCAGGATGAGTCACCGTCACAGGACCACCTTGTGCAATTTGCTTCTTAAACAGTGGTACAACTGAACCCGATGAACCCAACACATTACCAAAACGAACAATACTGATTTGTGTCTTTGGATTGGTCGATGCTAAACCTTGGCAATACAACTCCGCCATACGTTTTGAAGCACCCATCACATTGGTTGGACGTACCGCTTTATCCGTTGAAATCAGCACAAAAGTTTCTACACCTTGTGCCACTGCAGCCTCAACACTGCGCTGCGTGCCAATCGAAGTGTTATAAATTCCTTCAAATGGATTGGCTTCAACCAAAGGTACATGTTTATAAGCAGCTGCGTGGTAAACTGTTTGAATGCTATATTCCTTCAAAATACGCTCTAATTTTGCTTGATTAGTCACAGAACCTAGAACTGGAATGATTTGAATACCTGAAGTCTGTAATTCACGATCAATCGTATATAACGCAAACTCAGACATTTCAAAGAGCACGAGCATTTTAGGCTGATGCTTGACAATCTGACGACACAGCTCAGAACCGATCGACCCCCCCGCCCCAGTCACCATCACGACTTTATCTTTAATATTTTTTTCTAATAGCTCAGGCTTCGGTGGTACAGGATCACGACCGAGTAAATCAATAATATCCACTTCACGGATATCAGACACTTTGACATTACCATCAACAAGTTGTGTTACACCCGGCAATTCCATGATTTTGACGTCGGTGGATTCAAAGGATTCAATAATTTCCTTCTTACGCGCACGCCCAACTGATGGCATGGCCAGTAACACTTCTTCAATGCCAAATTTTCCGAGTTTTTTCTGTGCCTTTTTGGGTGAATAAATCTTTAAACCACTTAAAGACTGCCCTTTCAGTGATTTTTTATCATCAATAAAACACACTGGCAGATAGTCATCTGAACGGTTTAGGGCGGCCGCGATTTGTTGTCCTGCCAATCCTGCTCCATAAATTGCCACGCGTTTACGAGTCTGCTTTTTGGCAAAGGTTTTAAGCGTCGCATAACGAATCACCGCACGACTCCACCACATGTATGAAAACAGCATAAAGCCGTACATGAGTGGAATACTCATCGGAATAAAAGCAACATCTAATTTTTTAATAGCATACAACGCCACAATTTGAATAAATGTCCCAATTGAAATGCGCAGTAAATAATCTTCGTTAAATGACCGTACAATGGCACGGTAAATCCCGAGCAAAGCGAAAATCAGTACACCTGCAATCGCAACGTAAATATACCAAGCCTCAAGCCCTTGCATCACGGTGACATTTGGACGTGCTAAACGAATAGCATAAGCAAGCCACATCATCAGTGGCAACATGCACATGTCCATGGTCACCAAAACCACTTGTTTTTGGCGACGCGGTAAAGATGCAATGGAACGAATAAAATCTTTCATTGAAGCTCAGTTATCTTGGCTGAAAAAGCACGCTGTGATTATACGCTGTTTTAGGCGTGAATCTTGGCAATCACGCTTTGAATCGCATCTACCGTTTTTTGCAGACTTTGCTCAGACAAAGTTGGATGCACCAAGAACATCAGACTGTTTTCACCTAAAGCTTTTGCATTGGCTAAACGTGTTTCTGGACGCCACGGCGTTCCATCAAAGGCTTTTTCTAAATACACCTCTGAACATGAACCACTAAAACATGGCACAGCTTGCGCGCTGATTTCCGCCATAATGCGATCACGTGACCAGCCTTCAGGCAAAGCATCGATATTGACTTGGACGTAGCATTTATAACTTGCATGCACATAATCTGACGATGGTTTAGCGACTGTGAAATAAGGACTATGTTCAAATGCCGCTTGGATGCGTGCCATATGGGCATTACGTTTTTCTGTCCATGCCGGCATTTGTTGCAGTTGCAAACGACCAATCACCGCTTGCATTTCCATCATGCGCCAGTTGGTGCCAAAGGAGTCGTGCAACCAACGGAAACCCGGTGGATGTTGTTTGTTATACACGCTATCAAAATTTTTGCCGTGGTCTTTGTACGACCACATTGTTTTCCAAAGATGTTCATCATGGGTGGTGACCATACCACCTTCACCGCCAGTGGTCATAATCTTGTCTTGGCAAAACGACCACGCGCCAATATGACCGATTGAACCTGCGGATTTGCCTTTATACATCGCACCATGCGCTTGGGCACAGTCTTCAATCACGAAGATGCCTTTTTCCTCAGCGAGTTGCATGATCGGATCCATATCACACATCCAACCTGCCAAATGCACACAAATGATAGCTTTCGTGTTTGGGGTAATCACTGCTTCAATAGTACGACGTGAGATGTTTTGTGAATCGAGTTCCACATCAGCAAAAATCGGATTAGCACCTGCAGTGACAATCGAGCTTGCAGAAGCCAAGAAGGTACGTGAAGTGACAATCACATCATCCCCTGCACCGATGCCGAGTGCTTTTAGGGCTAAATCCAGTGCCACTGTACCATTGGCTACCGCAACGGCATGTTGGGTTCCGACAAACTGTGCAAATTCCTTTTCAAATTCACGGCATTCCTGCCCTGTCCAATAATTCACTTTATTGGACAAAAGAACCTTAGACACCGCATCGGCTTCTGCTTGGGTAAAGCTTGGCCAAGGCTCAAATGCACTGTTTAACATGGAATTTTCCTAAAACGTAGTACTGTGAAGTGGTGACAATCCGCGCAGGATTACCTACCACTGTTGCGCCCGCAGGGACACTTTTGGTGACTACGGCCCCCATACCGACAGTCGCACCTTTACCAATCACCAAAGGCTGATCGGGGGTACCCTGCTTAATCATGGCACCTGCGCCGATATAGGCATGGTCATGAATATGAATATTGCCGTTGCATTTTACGCCTGGCGCAAAGGTAACGAAATCCCCAATCACACAATCATGCTCCACATAGCTATATAAATTGGCATGGAAGCATTTGCCGATTTTAATATTGGAGGTAATGGTGACAAACGGGCTTAAGGCTGAACCTTCCGCGATTTGCACTTCATCCATGAAAATGACGTTATCGGCAGAGATTGACCAAAGCCCAATGCCATTAGCTTCTAAACGTTGGGCGATTTTTTCACGTACCCGACTATTGGCAATCGCGATTTGTACGTATTTTGTCGATGCTGATTCATTTAAAAAAGCTTGATAGTTCATGGCACGATGACCATTCACGACACCAATCTCTGTCAAAGCATCATCAATAAAGACAATTTCAGATTGATCTTGTTCACGCGCCAATTGCTGCCGAGCGACAGGCATTAAACTACGCCCACAACCTGAAGCGCCATAAATTGCATAGAGTGCTGTCATTATTTTTGTTCCGGTGTGCCGGTAAATTTCGTCATGGTCGCTTCTCCTTCGGCACTGATATCATCCTTGGCAATGACTTTTTTCACGGTTTTCAGCATGATTTTGAAATCGAGCCACAGTGACTGATGTTCAACATACCATGTATCGAGTTCGAATTTTTTTTCCCATGAAATCGCATTACGACCATTCACTTGCGCATAACCGGTGATGCCTGGACGCACGTTATGACGTTTGGCTTGTTCTTCATTATATAAAGGTAAATATTCCATGAGTAAGGGACGTGGACCCACGATACTCATGTCGCCTTTAATCACGTTCCACAGTTCAGGCATTTCATCGAGACTGGTTGCACGCAGCATTTTACCAAATGGTGTGAGACGCTCACTGTCGGGTAATGGATTGCCCTCCGTATCCAGTGCATCTTTCATGGTGCGGAACTTAATCATCTCGAACGGTTTACCATGTAAACCCGGACGCACCTGACGAAATAACACTGGTGAACCTAAATTCTTTTTCACCTTACGTGCCACAATAAAATACACCGGTGACAGCAGAATTAAAGCCGTGGAAGCAATGGTGATATCAATAATACGTTTTAACATTGAATTCCTCTGCCCCTTAGTCAAGATCTGTCCAACGTCTATTTACAGATTGACCTGCATTATTCATGTGAATCACTTTGGCATAATTTCCTACAGCCGTAGCATTTTCAGGAATATCTTTCGTCACCACACTACCCGCGCCAATCGTTGAATTATCACCAATCGTAATTGATTCCACGATACAAACATGAGGTCCAATATAAACATTATTACCAATTTTGGCTGCTCGACGACCACCATTGGCACCAATCGTTGTGAATTGAGATAAATTGACGTTATGCCCAAGCTCTGCAGTGGGATTAATAACTAAAGGTCCACCATGTCCAATATATAAGCCATAGCCAATTTTAGTCGTGGTATGAATATCGATCCCATATTGCTTTCTTTTATAATAATAAATGGGATAAGCAAGTTTTGCTAAAAACGTTTTTGAACTGGCAATACGTAACCAAAATGAAAAATTAAAGCCGCGATTAAATAGGTAGTTTTTAATAAACAATTTAAAACTGACTTTTCCCGTATAACGATATAAATCGCTTTTGATGTATTTAATCAACATGCGCCAGACTCTAAATTGATATCGATGATTCCCATTGCAGCAAGCATATGTTTATTCACCTGATGCACATCATATTTATTGACAGCAATTTCACGTGAACGTTGTCCCATAAACTCAATGAGTTTTGGATCTTCAATAAAATATTGCATGCTCTGCACCAAATCATCGACTGACTTTACCCCGACCAAATAACCGTTGATACCATGCGCTACCGTTTCACGGCAACCTGGGGCATCGGTGGTAATGATCGCTCGACCCATCGCCATCGCCTCCAAAACCGTACGTGGCGTACCTTCACGATACGATGGCAACACATAGACAGAGCTTTCCCCAATCGCAGGACGTACATCGCTGAGTTTACCCCAATATTTTAAGCGTCCATCGGCAATCCATTCATCGAGTTCAGTTTGCAAAATGGCTGAGGGATTATCATCAATCCAACCGACCAAATGAAACTCTGCTTCGGGATATTGCGCTTTGATGATGCGTGCCGATTCCGCATATTCACGTACACCTTTATCACCGAGCAGGCGTGCAATCAGCAAGAAAGATGCTTTGACCTGTCCTTGTGCATTTTTCGGTAAGGGCATCACATCAAAATCTTGTACATTCACCCCTGACCCATTCACCACCACATTCGGCTTGTTGGCATCGAGCAACTGCATGTCTTGAAACAGCTTTAAATCATCCGGATTTTGGAAAAAGACTTTATCGCTATGTTTTAAAGCTTGGGCATACAAACCATGCACCATTTTTTGGAAAAGACTGCGCTTGCCTGATTCGACATTTTGAAAGGCATAGCCCAAACCCGTAATGAGTGCAAAACGATACGGTACTTTTGCCAACCATGATGCGAGCGTGCCGTAGATGACCGGTTTAATAGTATAAGACAACACATAATCCGGCTGAATTTGACGGATTTGTTGATACAAGTTTTTTAATAGTTTGAGATCAGCAAGCGGATTCGTACCCGTACGTTGCATTGGAATTTCATGCAAGTAATACCTCAAAGCCTGTAATTTTTGCTGTTCTTCCGGAAAGTTGGCAAACTCAGGTGCCATGATATGAATCTCATAGCCTTGGGCAGAAAGCGCTTCCAATAATTTGCCACGAAAATTCAGCACCGACGGCAAAAAACTACTGATCATTAAAAATTTCATGCCTGTTGGCTCCACACCTGCATATATTGACGGCTGACGGTCGCAATACTGAAATTCTGTTCAACACGTTCACGGGTTGCTTGTTTTAAAGCTTGTTTTTCTACTTCAGTTTTTTGTGCATATTGTAAAATCGCCTCTGCCAACGCTTGGGCATTACGTGGCGGAACAATACTGCCTAAATCCTGTACAATGTATTTAGCATCGCCGACATCTGTACTGATACACGGCAAACCTGATGCCATCGCTTCGACCAACACATTCGGGAAACCTTCAGTAATTGAGGTCATCAGGAATGCATCAATCGATTGATAAAAGGCAGGCATATCGGAGATTTGATCAAGCAGATGAACCTTTTTAGCATCTAACTGATATTGTTCAAATAAAGCTTTAACGTCAGGATTCTCTAAACTTGCCCCACCACCCGCAATTTTAAAGATGATGTTTTCATCTTTTAGCAAGCCCATAGTTTCAAACAAATACGGATAACCTTTGGCATGTCGATAATTACCAGCAAACCCAATCACCGTTGGCTGATTGAGCTGTAAATTCGGCTGAAATTTATCAAGAAATACGCCATTTGCAATCACATGCTGTTGAGCATTTTTAAAACCAAAACCAGTATGTTGCTGTTTCGATGAATGTGCACAGTAAATAATGGCACTTGGCTGTTTCGATAAAATTTGACTTAAACCGAGTGCAATTTTGGTGCTGATCGATTCATCTTTCGGTGATGCAAGCGAGTGATGAATACCCCACACGACATTCGGTTTGTGGGCTAAACCGATGACACTTAAACTCGTCAACGCATTGGCATGGTACATCCAACATTGTACGGTTTTAGGTTGTAGTTGTTTGAGTAGTCCACGCAGTTTTTTGATGATTCCAAGTGTATTTATGCCATTCCAACTGAGCGCATAATATGAATGGCAACGATCAAAGGTGCTTTGATACACCTCCGATGTTTTCATCAAAGCAATAATGACATGCTGATAATGATCTTCCGTATATTGAATCAAGCGTGCCAACATCATTTCAGCACCACCCACCCCTGCAAAGTTGGTAATCACATGCACCATTAAAGGTTTACTCATGATGCAGACTCCATCATGTGCATATACTGTTTCAGCACGGTTTGTTTATGGAACTGCTGAATATGCGTGCCAAAATCGGCATCTGAGTAATGTACATAGTCGGCAAAAATCGCTTTTTGCATCGCTTGGGTTAGACCTGTTTGATCATTACATTCGACCAATAAGCCAAACTTGGCGTGGTCTAAAATTTCCATCGGACCACTTGGACAATCCGTACTGACCACTTTGACTTTGGATGCCAAGGCTTGAATCAAAACGCCCGGCAAACCTTCCCAATTTGAACTCAAAACAAACAACGATGAATATTTAAAATAAGCATAGGGATTGGCATCAAAACCGGGTAAATCTACGACATCATTTAAGCCTAACTCAGCCACCAAGGCTTCAAACTCGCCACGTAGCCCACCTTCACCTAAAATAATCAGACGTGTATCGGCATGCTGATCATGTAAAGCTTTAAAGGAACGAATCAGGAAGCCAAAGTTCTTAGCTTCAGTCAAACGCCCAACGGCCAGAATGACTTGATTACTGTTATTAAAAAAATGATGTGTCACAGGTGCTTTGAGCTTTTCGAAATAAGCATCATCTAAAACAGGATTATAAATGGTGTTGATGTTATTTTTCTTATAGCTGTAATATTCACGAAAATCAGTTTCGACACCTTTAGAGACACAGACCACTTGCTGTGCCATCGGATACGTCCAATTCACCAAGGTTTTCAGTACAAATTTGGCGATGCCTTGCAACTTTATATTTTTTGACGGCGTCGACACTTCACGAAAGATCAACCGTGTCTTGACGCCTCCTAACTTCTTGGCAATGCCGGCGACAATATTGGTATGGGTTTGGGTGGCCACTAAGCAATCGTAATGCTCGGTTTTCATTTTGATTTTTAATGCAGTGATGCTATTTATCACCCGACCACAATTGAAATTCACCAATTCAATTTTAGGGCTCACTTCAGGCAACAGCTTCCCTTTTTCACCATTTAGATCACACACACCCAAATGGATCCTCAGCCCTTGTTCAGCAAAACTATTGGCGAGTTGAATGACTGTACGTTCTGCACCGCCACCACCTAAGCTTGGCAAAAAGAACATGACTTTATTCAACATAATATGACCTAAATAACATGAAATGGGAACGTATTAATCTGAGAGTTTTGAGGCTTGAATCACCATGGCACGTTCAACACGTGCGCGGTAATCAATAATGCCAACGAGTTCACTGTCACTGGCACAAGTGCTTTGAATTCTGGCTTGATAATCAGCAAAGCTCGACACCACTTTGGCCGGCACGCCAATGGCGACGCTATTGTCAGGAATATCTTTGGTCACCACCGAACCTGCGCCAATCACCACATTGGAGCCAATGCTCACGCCCGGCATAATAATACTATTCACGCCAATAAACACGTGTGAGCCGACCTGAATCGGAGCAAAACGTTGATAGCGTTTACCTTGAGCATCTTTGACCAAACAGGTACTGCCATCATGGGTAATAAACTTCACGCCTGAAGTGACCGTGACATGATCACCGATGGAGACTAAAAACGGTTCTGAGCCCCAATTTTTAATATAAATTCGGCAGTTTTCACCCACTTTGACCCCTTTTTTACGTGCATATGCCACACTGCCTTTGGCCATAAAATAAGCCAAATCAAACAGCTGTCGAAAAGCAGAAACAATGAATGCCATATACATGACCTATGTCAGGTTTCACAAGAGGGAAAAATCTCTGAATATTTTACGCTGAAAATGCACTTGAAGATATGCGTGTCAAAGACACATGAAGCTTGCCTTAAAGCGCTTTGATTTTCTTGACGGGGCTACCGACATAAACCCCAGCATCATCCAATGGTTTAGACACTAAACTACAGGCACCAATGACGCTGTTGCTTGGAATGGTGACACCATCTAAAACGGTCACGCGCGCGCCTAGCCAAATATTTTCACCAAGGCTGACACCGAGTTTGGTAATCGCATCTTTGACCAAAAGATCAGGCTCACCAAATTTATGATTACTGGCAATTATAATACTTTGCGTGCCAATACGGGTGTTATCGCCAATGGTCACACCGCCACAGCCATTGATATAGGACTTAGAATTGATGCTGACATCTTTGCCAATCATGACTTTGCCACCAAAGCATTTGATATAGCAGTTTTCACCAATAAAGCTATTGTCGGCAATCTCAAGCACTGCACCATTTTCAACAATGAGACTGACATGATCGCCAATATAAACATTGTTGCCGATCTTCACTGTTCCACTGATATCAACCGTACAGCCCTTGCCGAAATAGCGAAACTTCGTGCCAAACGCCACGTTATAAAATTGCTGACGACATTGTGCAGTGAACCAATTCATCAGTTTTAAGAATTTAAAAAACATCAGTTTTTGCTTCTCCACACCACATATAAAATGGCAAAGTTATAGATAATCAGTGCCACAGGCACCGCTAACAGCATATAAATTTTATCGTCAAATAAAACATATAAGCCTACAAATAATGCGAACTTGATAATCAGTTCAACGATTTGCAGTTTAAATAAAACTTGGCTGTTGCGCTTAGCAATTAAAAAAGCCGAGCTAGGTGGATTACAGAAAATCGCCCAATAGCCCAAGGCTAAAATTTGGAAATAGCTTGAGATCCCGACCCATGCACTGCCAAAAACCCATAAATATAGAGATTCAGGCAAGATAAAGAAAATGGCAAATAAAGGTAGTGAAACCAGACTGAGCAGTACACTCGCCTTTAAAGCACTTTGATTGGATTCTGTGGTTTTAAATTTGCGAATAAAGAACTGACGCAAGGTTTGCGAAATCAGATTGATCGGCACACGTAAAGTCCGCTCGACAATGGCATAAAAACCCATCGCCTGCACACCGACAAAATGCGACAACACATAGTAGGGTAAATTATGCGAGAAACTATTCAGCAAGGCATGTGGGGTATTGCTATAAATGAAATCTTTGTAATGTTTAAATGCCTGCCAACTGACTTGATACAGTTGATACTTCAGCAAATAAACCAACACCGCCACAATCATGAGAATCGAGCTGATGTTATAACTGTTCACCAAACTGATTTGCATGACAAGCGGTAAAGACAGTTGCACCGCCACCACAATCGCACTGCGGAAAATATTTAAACCTGCACAGAAATATTCTTTGTGTGCGGAAAATTGATAGTTATACATACTTTGAATCAGGGTATTGGCAAGCACACCAGTCGCGACAGCCCCGGCCATTTCAACATTTAAAATAAAACTAATGACAATGCCACTGATAATGGCAATGACCGTTGAGAACACCGCCCCTTCAAAAATCAGGCTTTTTTTATCCTGTTCCTCAGCGACCAATAAAGCTTGATCCAGACGTAAATTCGCCACCGTGGATAAAACACTAACAATCGCTAAAGCAATGCCGTATGCACCAAAGTCCGCAACAGAATATAGGCGCGTTAAAAGAGGAAGTGCGATAAATGTCATTATCGCACCTGCCAATAAACTTAAGGTGATCAGCCCAATCGACTGATACTTTGCGAATAGTTTCGCAATCATCTGCTCAAGATCATTTTAAGTTATTGACGTACCAACGCATCGCCAGTTGAATGCCTTCGGCAATTTTAAATTCAGGTGCATAGCCCAAATATTGCTGAATTTTGGCAATACTCGCTTGTGAATGACGGACATCACCAGCACGGAAATCACGGTACACCGGATCACGTTCAAAATGCACATCATTTTCCGCAAGTGCTAATTGAATCGCACGGTACAAGTCATTGAGCGTAGTACGATCACCCACAGCCACGTTATAGACCTGATTTTTCGCCTCATCGGATGCAGTTGCTGCCAAAATATTGGCTTGTACTGTATTGTCGATAAAACAGAAATCACGACTGGTTTCACCATCGCCATTGATGAAGACATCTTCACCATCAATCATCGATGCCGTCCATTTTGGAATCACTGCCGCATAAGCACCGTTTGGATCTTGGCGTTTACCAAACACGTTGAAGTAACGTAAACCAATGGCTTTAAAGCCGTAGCTCCGAGCAAATACATCGGCATACAGCTCATTCACATATTTAGTCACCGCATAAGGTGACAATGGATTGCCAATATTTTCTTCGACTTTTGGCAATGCAGGATGATCGCCATAGGTTGAGCTACTTGCCGCATAAGTAAAGCTTGCAACAGCGGCATCACGTGCCGCAGTCAGCATATTGAGGAAACCACTGATATTGGTTTCATTGGTGGTGATCGGGTCTGCAATTGAACGTGGTACTGAACCCAGAGCCGCTTGATGCAAAACATAATCCACACCGGCACAGGCTTTTTGACAATCGGCAAATTGACGGATGTCACCTTCAATAAAGCTGAATTTCGCCCACTGCTCTGTGGTCACAGATGCTTGCACTTCATCTAAATTATACTGATGACCTGTAGCAAAGTTATCTAAACCCACCACAGTTTGATCAAGCTTGAGTAAAGTTTCTAAAAGGTTTGAGCCGATAAAACCTGCAACGCCTGTCACCAGCCATGTTTTTGGCTGTACTTTCAGTTGCTCACATACCTGTTGATATTGATTCATGAAAAATATGTCCTCTTACAAACGCAAATCAGATTCGGCTTGAGATAACACATATTTCAAGTCATACAATACATGTTCAGATTTACCCAAAGCACGGATAGCATCTGCACCCATCGCTTTAAACTGATCATGTGCCACCGCTAAAATCACGGCATCATATTTGCCATTTTCTAAAGTCGAAATTGGCTGAATGCCATATTCATGCTTAGCTTCTTGAGCATCAATCCATGGGTCATAGACATCGGCATCAATATGATATTCTTTGAGTTCATTCACGATATCAATGATGCGGGTATTGCGAATATCGGGGCAGTTTTCTTTAAAGCTGAGACCCAAAATCAGGACTTTGGCATCTTCCACCTGAATGCGTTTTTTTAGCATGGCTTTCACAAGCTGAGTCACCACATACGCACCCATGCCATCATTGAGACGACGACCTGCCAAAATAATTTCAGGATGATAGCCAATCGCTTGGGCTTTATGGGTTAAATAGTACGGATCCACACCGATACAGTGACCACCCACTAGACCCGGACGGAAAGGTAAGAAATTCCATTTCGTGCCAGCCGCTTGCAGCACCGCTTCGGTATCAATGCCCATTTTATTAAAGATCACTGCAAGCTCATTGATCAGCGCGATGTTCACGTCACGTTGGGTGTTTTCAATCACTTTAGCTGCTTCAGCGACTTTGATACTCGCTGCTTTATGGGTACCAGCTTCAATAATCAAGTTATAAACTTCATCGACAAATTCAGCGACTTCTGGCGTTGAACCTGAAGTGATTTTTAAAATATTGGTGACACGGTGCAATTTATCACCTGGGTTAATACGCTCAGGACTATAACCTGCAAAGAAGTCTTGGTTAAATTTAAGACCTGATGCTTTTTCTAGTTCAGGAATACAGATTTCTTCTGTCGCACCTGGGTATACCGTAGATTCATAGACCACCACATCGCCTTTTTTCAGAACTTGCCCAATACTTTGCGATGCTTTAACAAGTGGGATAAGATCTGGCTGTTTATATTCATCAATTGGTGTGGGCACTGTGACAATATATAAATTACAGTCTTTTAGATCTTCTAAATTCGCACTATAAATCAACTGCGTAGACTGCGCTAACTCTTCTGATGAAACCTCTAATGTATAGTCATGCCCCTTACGCAACTCATCAATGCGTTTTTGATGGATATCAAAGCCCACGACAGGAACTTTTTTACCAAACTCAACAGCGAGCGGTAAACCGACGTAACCCAATCCGATAATGGCAATTTTTAGATTATAGAGATCATACATCTCTGAAGCCTTATATATGCTCTAAAATGGATATTCTACATCATTAATAGTTTGATAAAAATTACTCTTATTAAACTCCTTTAAGTCAGAGAAGTTATACTTTCTGCATTTAAAACATAAAGATAGCTTGGGTAAGATATATTTATTGTTTTAATTGGTATAAAATGTCGCTTAACTTTATATAGTTAAGTTAAGATTAATTTTTGAATAATCATAAATGTATACAATATAGGAATACGAGTGAGTCACTATCGTTATAGTTTGCTGTTGGCATTAAGTTTAAGCTTTACAGGATGTGCTGTTACCTCAGGTCTTCAAACCTATGACTTACCTGAAGAAGGTGTTTTTCAGACGGATTTGGGCACTCAAGTCAATGTCATCAAACTCACTCAAGAGTCCCTTTTTGCTGTTCAACCTGCACAAGTCAATGTTCACCAAGATTTGGGACATTTGTTTCTACAAAATCAAAAACAATATCTACTCAGTGCTGGTGACGTATTATCCATTTATCTATGGGCATATCCAGAAATTACACCGCCCACCAATACCATTAATAATGAAGAAGCCATTAAATCCAATGGCTATCAAATCGACTCTCGTGGGTATATTCAATTTCCGATTATTGGACGTTATAAAGCGGCTGGCAAAAGTTTAGATCAAGTGAATCAAGAACTTCGTCAGTTACTTGCCCGTTATTTAAAAACACCTGATGTCATCGCTCGAGTTTTGTCTTACCAAGGTCAACGTTATTCAGTACAGGGCAATGTCATGAAAGGTGGTCAATATACACTAAATGATCAACCCACCAGTATCTATACGGCGCTTGGCTTAGCTGGTGGCGTCAACACACAATTTGGTGCGAATACATCGATTAGCCTCGTTCGAAATGGTCAAACTTATAATTTAAATTCGATTGAACTTGAGAAAGCAGGGTTTTCGCTACACAATCTTTTGGTGCAAGCTAACGATACGATTTATGTCAACTCTCGCGAAAACCAAAAAATCTATGTCATGGGTGAGTCAGGTAAAAACCAGTCCCTGCCGATGCGTGATCAAGGCATGACTTTGAGTGATGTGATTGGGGAGAGCTTAGGCCTGAATCCATTGTCAGCAAGCAGCAGTAAAATTTACGTCGTTAGAAGTCAAAGTGACTCACCTATGACTGAAATCTTTCATATGGATCTGTCTAGCATTGCTAATTTTGGTCTCGCTAATCAGTTTAAAATGCAAAGTAATGATATTGTTTATGTCGATGCAACGGGTCTAACGCGCTGGCAACGTGTGGTCAACCAGGTTATTCCTTTCTCCAATGCTTTATATAATTTAGATCGTTTGGGGAATTGATGAATTTTCAAAATATTTTAGTGGTATGTATTGGAAATATCTGTCGAAGCCCCATGGCAGAATATTTCCTAAAAGATGTGTACCCTGATCGAAACATACACTCTGCTGGGATTTCTGGTCTAGTTGGTCATCCTGCAGATGATAAAGCATTACAATGTATGCAAAATTTCGGTATAAATATGCAAGATCATGTGGCGCGCAAACTGAATGCTGAATTGGTCAAAAATGCGGATTTGATTCTTGTCATGAGCCAGAACCAACAGAAGCATATCGAACAAACATGGCCATACGCAAAAGGAAAAACCTTTCGCTTGGGGCACTGGCGTGAAAAAAATATTGCGGATCCTTACCAACACGATCAAGCATTCTTTAATGACACCTGTCAGTTGATTCAGGATTGTATCGCTGATTGGAAAAAACACCTTTAATATTTTGAATAAAGATTATGAGTCAAACCGCGAATACCGAAGATACAATTGATTTAAAAGAATTATTTTTTTCATTAATCGCACAATGGAAACTGATTGCCTTGTGTGTGATTTTGAGTCTGGTCTGTGCCCTACTCTACTTGCGTACAACACCAGATACCTACTCTGTTGATGCTTTGGTCCAAGTTGAAGAAAGTAAAGGTACATCAGCTGCACTTTTGGGTGATCTCTCAAGTATGATTGAGCAGAAACAACCCGCTCAAGCAGAAATTGAAATCTTGAAATCTCGATTAGTCCTCGGTTCAGTAATCAATCAATTGAATCTTGATTTAAAAATTGAAGGTACTCAAAACTCATTTTTCGATCGGTTGTTTGCACCACATGACTATTCGACCAATTATTCACGTCAATCTGTGATTTTTAACGATGACGAACAATCTTTTGCGATTCCCCATTTCCATGTTCCTCAGAAATTTCGTGACCGTGCATTGGCACTTAATTTTACTGAGAAACAATTTACCCTGACGGATATAAAAACCGAAGAAGTGGTGCTAAAAGGTTCAGTAAACCAACTCAATCAAAGCTCTACCCGTGATGGCGTATGGAAAGTTGAGATTCGTACACAAGATCAATTGAATGACCGGTATCTCATCACCAAACAGTCTTTGCCTGCTGCGATGAAATCACTTTTGGCTAACTATTCAGTGGCTGAAAAAGGGAAAATGACTGGTGTTTTAGGATTAAACTATCAAGGTCAAGATAAAGAGCATATTACAAAAGTCCTGAATACGATTTTAAATGCGTATAGTCAGCAAAATGTAGAGCGACGTTCTGCCGAAACTGCGCAAACGCTCAAATTCTTGGATGAACAACTCCCAGAACTAAAACAACAACTGGATGTCGCCGAACGTGAATTTAACAAATTCCGTCAAGGCTTTAATACGGTTGATGTCACCAAAGAATCTGAATTGTATCTTACGCAAAGTGTTGCCTTAGAAACACAAAAAGCAGAACTTGAGCAAAAAGTCGCTGAAGCGGGTGCGAAATACACCAATGAACATCCAATCATGCAACAAATGAACGCTCAACTTGGCGCGATCAATAAAAAAATTAATGAATTGGATGGCACATTAAAACAACTCCCTGACTTGCAACGTCGCTATCTACAGTTATTCCGCGAAGTTGAAGTCAAACAACAGTTATATACAGCTTTACTTAATTCGTACCAACAACTTCGAATTGCGAAAGCGGGTGAAATTGGTAATGTTCGAATTGTTGATACTGCCGTAGAACCGATTGAACCGATTAAACCTAAGAAACTTATTGTTTTAGTTTTATCAATATTTGTCGGCGGTTTCCTCGGGACACTTCTGGCGCTGTTACGTAATATGATGCGTTCAGGCATCAAAGATTCTAGTCAAATTGAAAATGAATTAGATCTGCCGGTTTATGCAACGGTACCGCGTTCTCCAGTGCAAGAAAGCCGAATTAAGATGCTGAAAAAGCATAAGAAAATCCCAATTCTTGCCATTAAGAATAGCGATGATATTGCGATTGAAAGTTTACGCAGTATGCGCACGGCGATTCATTTTGCGCTGAGTTCAGCTCGAAATAATGTGATTATGATTTCTGGTCCTGCACCTGAAGTGGGTAAATCATTTATTTCAACCAATTTAGCAACAATATTAGCGCAAGCCGACAAACGTGTTTTGATTATTGATGCTGACTTACGTCGTGGTTATCTACACAAATATTTCAATATTGAAACACAGCCAGGTTTGACTGATTACATGACTGATCAGCACTCTCTACAAAATATTATTCGAGACACTGAAGTCGCTGGTTTAAGTGTGATCACTCGTGGTAAGAGTCCGACTAATCCGTCTGAAATGCTGAGTTCTGAAAAATTCAAACAGTTGCTTGAACAGCTTTCAACACAGTTTGATCATGTGATCATTGACACACCACCTATACTTGCGGTGACTGATGGTATTATCATTTCGCAATATGCAGGTGTGAATATTGTCATTGCTCGCTATGCGAAGACACAAATGAAAGAACTCGAAATCACAGTCAATCGTTTCGAACAAGCCGGTGTTAAAGTAAATGGCTTTATTCTAAATGACATTCAACGTAATGCAGCGGGTTATGGCTATGGTTATAACTATGCGTATGCATATAAAGCTTCAAAGGACAATGATTAATTATTGTTGAATAAAAGCCTGATCTATTCAGGCTTTTTTTATGCCGATCAAGCACTGTATATTTGTGAAATTTTGTTGATTTCATTGAAATTCTATATCGCTGAAAGTGAATTGACGCTATGCTGTTTTGGTTCCGCGATTTTAGAATGTCGCACATAGAATTGAAAATAATTGGAAATCTCATGAGTAAAGCTTTACCCATCGCTGTTGCTGTCGTTTTAGGCGGTGCTGCGCTCGTCCCTGTTTATTATGCAAGTCAACATCCAACATCTGCGACAGTTTCTAGCATGACTGCAGATGCAAAACCGATTGATAAAATCAGTTATGCACTCGGTTATGAAGTTGCCAGCCAAACTCCTCCTGAAGTTGCCATTGATCCGTTTATTGTCGGTGTCCGTGAAGCGCATGCTAAAAAAGAACGTGCCTATACCGATGAAGAACTGCAAACTGCCTATGTGGCTTTACAAAAAGAATTAGAAGAAAAGAAAGTCGAAGACTCTAAAGCTGCCAATGCACAAAGCAATAGCTTCCTTGCTGAAAATGCAAAAAAACCGAATGTTAAAACAACTGCTTCTGGTTTGCAGTATCTCGTCAGCAAAGAAGGTACAGGCAAACAACCTGCTGCAAACTCCGTGGTTAAAGTGCATTACACCGGTAAATTACTTGATGGCAAAGTCTTCGATAGCTCGGTTGAACGTGGTGAACCGATTGAATTTCCGTTGAATCAGGTCATCCCTGGTTGGACCGAAGGCCTACAATTGATGAAGGAAGGCGGTAAAGCAACCTTATACATTCCATCGAATCTGGCTTATGGTGAACAGGGCGTTCCTGGTACGATTCCACCAAACAGCACACTCATTTTTGATGTTGAATTAATCGAAGTCAAATAAATTAATCAAAAGGAGAGCCTTCAGCTCTCCTTTTTTGGATTTGAATGATGAAAAAAATCTCTATATTAAGCAGTCTGCTGATCCTCAGCTCTGGCTCATTTGCGGCAAACATTAGCAATAAAAGTACTGAAAAAGATCAGCTCGGATATAGCTATGGCTACGTAATGGGACGTACTAATGCGGATACATTAAAAGATATTAATTTGGATGCTTTTATTGAAGGATTGAAACAAGGCTCAACCGGTCAAAAATCGAGTTTAACCGATCAAGAAATGGCGCAGGCTTTAACCAAATACAAAAAGCAAAGCGAATCTAAACAGCTGATTGAATTTCAAAAATTAGCTGCAGAAAATTTAAAATCTGGGCAACAATTTTTACAAGAGAATGCCAAAAAAGCAGGTATCGTCACACGACCAACAGGTCTGCAATATCAAGTGATTCAGCAAGGTCAAGGCAAAACGCCTAAAGCGACGTCAAAAGTGAAAGTTCATTATGAAGGGCGTTTAATCGATGGCACGGTATTCGATAGTTCGATCGCGCGTAGTCAAGCGGTGGAATTCCAAGTGAGTCAAGTCATTCCGGGTTGGACTGAAGGCTTACAACTCATGAAGGAAGGTGCTAAATACCGCTTCTTTATTCCTGCTGATTTGGCCTATGGTGAGATCGGTTCGGGCGATGCGATTGAGCCGAACAGCACCTTAATCTTTGATGTCGAACTTTTAAAAGTTTTGCCTTAATGTTCACATGACTTATAAAAAACATCGCGTAAGCGATGTTTTTTTGTTTTATTTAGGGTCTGTTTAAAGCACTAGCCATGTTTTAATTGTCTTGGTCTAAAGCCAGTCGCAAATAAACCCAATACATAGGCAACCACACCTAATACACAAAGAGCAAGCACTTCAAATACACGAATCCACGGCGCTACATCTGGGTTATACCAGCTTAGGCCATACCATAGGGCTGCGATCATCACGGCGTTACCCACCATAAATTGGAAAAATAACTTTTTCCAGTGCGGACCAAATCGGAATATTTCACGTTTGTGTAAATAGAAATATAGCATCCCGGCATTGACTAAAGCAGAACCTGTAGATGACAACGCCAATGCCATATGGAGTTCTTCCCAGCCCATCCATTTGAAGATGCCAATAAAAACCACATTGAGAATGGCATTGGCTGCAACTGCCATTAGGCCAACACGTACTGGGGTTTTGGTATCTTGAATCGCATAAAATCCAGGAGCAAAGACTTTAATCAACATAAATGCCAAGACACCACCACTCATACATTGTAATGCCAAAGCGGTCATTTCTGTCGCTCGTGCATCAAAAGCACCGTGTTGGAACAGCGCTTGAATAATCGGTGTAGACAACATAAATAAAGCGATACTGGCTGGGATACCAGCAAATACGATGACACGTGCAGCCCAATCTAACATAGCCTTAAATTTAGTTTGATCCTGTTCAGCTTTACGCGCAGAGAGTGCAGGCAGAATCACCGTTCCGATGGCTACACCAATTAAGCCTAAAGGCAATTCGGTCATCCGTTCTGCTGTATAAAGCCATGACACAGAACCATTTTGCATAAAAGACGCCCAAATGGTATTGAGCAGCAAATTAATTTGTGTGACTGAAACCCCAAACAGTGCAGGCAACATTAATTTTAAAATGCGCTCGACACCTTCGTGCTTAAAATCAACTTTGGGTGGGATCAGGAGTTTTTTGCGCCACAGTTCCGGAATTTGTAGGGCTAATTGCAAAATGCCAGCAAACACCACTGCCCAACCCAATGCCATAATGGGTGTTTCCATATGTGGAGACAGCCACAAAGCCCCTGCAATCATTGCAATATTCAACAATACTGGCGCAAATGCGGGTGTGGTAAATGAGCCATAGCTGTTTAAGATACTGCTGGCAAATGCCGTCAGCGACATAAACATCAGGTAGGGAATGGTGAGACGGAATAAGTCGACTGATAAATCAAATTTGGCTGCATCGGCATGAAATCCTGGCGCATAAACATACAATATCGCAGGTGCAACAATCATACACAGCAAAGTTAATGCAGTCATCACGGTAAGCAAACATCCAAATACCCGACTAATTAGGATCTGAACTTCAGCATGGAGTTTGGTGGTTTTATATTCTGTGAGAACAGGAATAAATGCTTGGGAAAATGCACCTTCGGCAAAAAGACGCCTAAAAAAGTTGGGAATACGAAACGCTACGACAAAAGTATCGAAGTCTTTCCCTGCCCCGAACACATTTAACAGCACCATGTCTCGAATAAGCCCCATGACACGAGACAACATGGTCATTGCACTAACAATAAAGGTGGATCGCCAAAGCGCCATCATATTCACCACTTAAAAAGATTGACGATATTGTAATAAAACTTCGCTTTTAAATTGTTATTTCATTCGACAAAGCATCATATTTTTCGTTGTTTTAATTGATCTCTAAAATAACACCATTGAAAATGCGGTCCTGGATCGGTCTTTCGTCCAGGTGCAATATCTGAATGCCCTGCGATATGACTTTTAATTTTAGGATAAGCGTGTTGAAGTGTTGCCACGACCTCAACTAAAGCTTGGTATTGTTGTTCCGTAAAATCTTGATCATCACAGCCCTCTAGTTCAATGCCAATCGAATAATCATTGCATTCTGGATATGCCATGTACGTAGAGCGTCCTGCATGCCAAGCACGGTCTTTAAAATTAACAAACTGTAAAATTTCGCCTGACCTTAAAATCAATAAATGTGCTGAGACCTGCATCCCTTCAATGGTTTTAAAATAAGGGTGTGCATTCCAATCTAATTTATTTTGGAAAAACTGCTCAATATAGCCTCCTCCAAACTGTGAGGGCGGTAAGCTAATATTGTGGATGACCACCAGTTGAATGTCAGTATGGTCTGGTCTTTGATTAAAATTTGGTGAAGCAATAAATCTTGCACCTTGTAATACACCATCTACCACTTGAAGCTTGGGTACATTCGACATGTGTGATCTCAATCCGTGTTTGCAACTTATGACAATTCATCCACGCTCATCTTTGGAAAAGACTTGGACGAAAAAAACAGCACCATTACTTGAGGTGCAATGGTAATATATTGCTCATTTTTCTGGTGCCTACAATAGGGATTTTATGAGCATACCGCAATCTTTGCTTGAACAATCAATTCAAATCAATATCCAACAAGCATTGCAAGAAGATATTGGTGAGCGTGATATCACCGCATTGCTGACACCTGAAGATGAACAAGCAACAGCAACCATTATCAGTCGCGAAACGATGATTCTTGCAGGGCAACCGTGGGTGAATGCTTTAATTAAAGCCTATGATCCAAGCGTTGATGTGATTTGGTTAAAGCAAGATGGCGATCAAGTTCAAGCCAATGAGGCATTTTTAAAACTTGCCGGCTCAGCACGCAGTCTGTTAACCGTTGAACGCCCAGCACTTAATTTTGTACAAACCCTTTCTGCTGTTGCTACAAAAACGGCTGAATATGTGAAACATTTGGAAGGTTTAAATACCAAACTGCTTGATACACGTAAAACATTACCAGGCTTACGTATTGCGCAAAAATATGCGGTGGGTGTAGGTGGTGGTCAAAACCATCGTTTAGGTTTATTCGATGCTTTTTTAATTAAAGAAAACCATATTATGGCTGCAGGTGGTATTCAGCAAGCAATCGAAAAAGCGCATGCCATTGCACCAGGTAAACCTGTGGAAGTCGAAGTTGAAACTTGGGATGAGTTAAACCAAGCTTTAGATGCTGGTGCCGATATCGTCATGTTGGACAATTTCAGCCAACAACAAATGATTGATGCAGTCAAGCATGTGGCTGGTCGTTGTAAATTAGAAGCTTCAGGTAATATTACCATCGAGAACTTACGTGAAGTTGCTACTTCAGGCGTCGACTTTATTTCCATGGGTGTACTGACTAAAGATGTCAAAGCCATCGATTTATCTATGCGCTTTAATGCTTAATTGATTCAATCCTATCTCTCAATAAAAAAGGGGCTTTGCTCCTTTTTTTAATTGCTTAAAACTGTGATGCTACATTAACTTTATCGCAAGAATACAAAAAAATTTGAATTTATATGGTCCTAGTTGATACCTTCCACGCTTTAAGATTATTTTTTAATCAAAATCATGCTAAATCCATATAATGCAAAGTAAATCATTAAATTTCAACTATTCATTCGCCTTAATTTTACAATTATTCAATTTTCTGTCATGGAATGCTGCCTAATTTTCATTCATAGTGAAGCCAATAAATACAATTAAACCATGAGTTCGCATTGTCTAAATAATAGGAGGGTGTCAACGCATAGACCATGCTGAATGTCAGTGAATAAATAAAAAGAAATGCAGTCATCGGATCGATTGCATCCACCATGTTGTACATTAGGGAAATCACATGAAAACGCAAATGATCTATACGCTTTTAAGCGTCGCGATTAGTAGCAGCTTACTCGTCGGTTGTAAAAGCTCCAGCGAATCTGGGGGGAATTCAGGCGGTGGTAATGGATCACAGCCAACTCCGACCAATCCAACTGATCCTGACAATCCAACGAATAAACTTGAAAAAGAATTCGTGACTGTTTTATCAACTCGCCCCGATCTTGTGACAGATAATGATGTATTAATCGAATTAGACCCATCTATTAATTTTAATGACGCAAATATAAGCATTCACTTAAATGGACAGGACATCAAATCTCGCTTTTCTAATGCTCAGAATAGAGTGCTATTAGATGGATTACAGTTAGGGGAAAATCTACTTAAAATTGAAACACCAAATGAAATTCAAAATTTATATTTAAAAAATTTCAGTACCACAGGCCCTCTTTTATCTGGACCTCAAATTAATCCATGGACCTGTACCAACGGCTCGACTGATTTATTTTGCCGTAAACCTGTTCAATATAATTACTACTATCGGAATTTAGTCGGAACTTTACAAACCTATAATCCTGAGAAACCACCTTCGGCGGGTCTAATTTCCAAAATTAAGACCGATACAGGCGTAGAAGTACCATTTATCATTCGAGAAGAAGTCGGCTATCAAAATCGTGATGAATATCGGTTTGCTGTATTGTTTAATCCTAATCAGCCTTGGACTGCGCTGAATCCACAACCCCAATTTAATAATAAGCTGTTAGTAACCCATGGGCAAAGTTGCGGAAATGATTATCAGTCTGCAACTGCACCTACCGTGGTTGCGACATCAACTTCTATTTTGCCAGATATTACCATCAAGGCTTTGGGCAAAGGTTATGGCGTCATGTCTACGGCGCTATCCAACAGTGGACATAACTGTAATTTGGCTGTTCAAGCTGAATCAATCATTATGGCCAAAGAACGTTTTATCGAACAATACGGCACTTTAGACTACACGATTGGACAAGGCTGCTCAGGTGGCGCGCTCGCATCTCAATGGGTAGCTAACGCTTATCCAGGTGTATACCAAGGTTTGTTAGTAACTTGCTCCTTCCCTGATGCATGGAGTACAGCGTCTCAGTTTGCTGATTATCATATTATGATCAATTATTTTAAAACAGCAGAAGGCCGCTCTTTCCTCCCTCATCAAATTAACCATATTCAAGGTCATATTTCTGAGATTAATGGTTATGTCAGTGAACTTGCGCAATTCGATGTTGCTCGACCAAATACAATTTGTAGCGGAATATCAGAAACACAACTGTACAATGCCACCTCAAATCCGAATGGGACACGCTGTTCAATTCAAGAGGCTGCTGTAAATTTGTTGGGTCTCAGAAATCCAACTGAAGTTGATCCAAATACACAACAGCTTAGACAAATTTGGAGTCCTGTCGAAAACCAGCGAAATATTGGGTTTGCTAACCTACCAATTGATAATGTCGGTGTGCAATACGGGCTTCAAACCTTATTTGATGGTGTGATCAATGCTGAAAAATTTGTTTTATTAAATGAACGCCTCGGTGGAGTTGATATTGATATTAATCCAATTCCCGAACGGTTATATGCCACGGAGCAAGGTTTAAAAAATGCTTATCGAACTGGTTTAATCAATGTTGCCAATAATTTAGATCAAGTGGCGATTATTGATTGTCGTGGTCCAGATCCAGCGATCTTCCATGATGCTTACCGAGCATTCGCGATTAGAGCACGTTTAGACAAAGCACACGGACATCATAACAATCAGCTTCTTTATGGAGGTGATACCATTATGATTGGCGATCTTAAATGTTTAGAAATCAGTTTCGATGATATGAACCAATGGTTGGATCGCGTAAAAAATGATACAAGCAATTTACCTCTGCCACAGAAACTCACTCGCAATAAAGTAAATCTTAACGACTCATGTATCACATTAGGAACGATTCGAAGATCTGGGTTCTGCAATAACCTTCGTGTACCGGTCTATAAAACACCGCGAATGGTAGCAGGTGATCAAATTAGTACCTACGCCAATAAATGTAAACTACAACCACTCACACGTCGTCTTTACCCCAATATTAACTTTACAGATGAGCAATGGACTCGATTACAAAAAGTTTTTCCAGATGGTGTTTGTGATTACACCCAAGATCCTGTTGGGTTTGGTAAAACCTATCCTTGGTTAACCTATCAAAATCAAAATGGACAGATCAATGATGTCATTTATGGTGGTAAACAACTGGATGAAGATCCAAATCGCCCTGAGGAGCTTATAATGCCTCAACTTCCGAAGGGTTGGATCTCTAATTCATTTCAACTGTCTTAATACCTGAATTTTTCAATTCTGAAAAAAGCCGTGAACATTCACGGCTTTTTTACTTCGTGTTTAAGATTTAGCTTTCAATAATCCCATCATAGGATCAGTACATGTATGCTGCCCTGTTTCAATACGTCCAGCAAATCGACGTTCATAAGCCTGCTCTCCCTGCTGTTGGGCGATCACAACATTAAAATCGTACCATCCCCAAGACTCCGTTAAATCGAGATGAAGTTCAGCCTCATTCGCTTGAGTTTTGACAGTCCACATTTTTTGATTGTAGTACGCATTGTCCTTGACCATCATCTCCACGGCTTCAGCACCATCATGCCGTATTTTTAAAATTATTTTAGGTTTACAAGCTTCATAGCAAATTCGAATTTCTGGCAAATGATCTCTTTCAATTTGATGGTGAAGATTTCCTTTAAATGCTCGATGATAACCGTTTGGTCCAAGTACCCAAAGATCATATTGATCATCTACTAGCTCCCAAACATCCTCAAGCTGTTTCCCTGCCTCCACCATAAAACGTCGAGGAATAGCATTTAAATCTAGTTTGTCATAGACATGGAAAACCGCACCTTGTTCCCCACCATTTGCGAAAATCAGTTGAATATTTCGGGTTGCAACCTGTACGCGCGCGCTGGTATGTAATAAATAAGGTAATGCTCGAGAATGACGTATTCCAGTTTCTTGCAGAGGAAATTGTTGATTTGCTGGGACTGGAACCTTGCTCAGTTGCTCTTGCGAACGACGCGTATTGTCAGCTTCTTGTTTTGTTCTTTGCCCATGGAGTGTTGGCAGAACATTAAAGTTAGGTGTCTTAAAGTCAAACGCCGACGTAAGGTCACCACAGACCGCTCTACGATAAGGGCTAATATTAGGCTCTTGCACGCCAAAACGTTGCTCGAGAAATTGAATAATTGAAGTATGATCAAATACCTGAGAGTTGACCCATCCCCCACGACTCCATGGTGAAATGATATACATAGGAACACGTACTCCTGGACCATACACACCATGCCAGAAGTTTTCATTCTTACCATTTTTAAATTTTAATTCAGGCTGTGCTATCGAACCTGATACAGGTGGGTGATTGAAATATTCATATGATATCTCTTGTTCTGATAACGTGGTTTTACCATGAACTTTTACGATATCACCTGCTTCATTGATTTCTCTTGATGGTGCAGACGGCGATGGTACATGATCAAAGAAACCATCATTTTCATCAAAATTGACCAGTAAAACCGTCTGACTCCATAACTCTGGATCTGCCGTTAAAGTGTTTAACAGTTCTTGAATGTACCACGCGCCTTGAACAGGACTTGATGGTCCCGGATGTTCACTATACGCTGCCGGTGCGACCACCCAGCTCACCTGTGGCAATTTACCCTCTAAGATATCTTGTTTAAATTGTCCTAATAAACCGCCGTCCTTAGGCATCGTATTGGCAATACCCTTATAGAGAGGTTGTCGTTGATCAATACGCTCATCATATTCAGGCGACAAAATATTGGCATGGCTAACCGGCTTACCAGATAATTCATTGGCTTTGCGATATTGCTTAAATCCAGCTAAAGGATTATCCGTAAAATTATCGGGCATATTTTGATAAACCTTCCAACTGATCCCAGCTTGCTGTAAGCGTTCAGGATACGTGGTCCAGCCGTAACCAATCATTGATGAGCCAATACTATCAAACTCGTTGACTACACTCGCGACACCTGCAGCAGTTGGCCCGTTGGTCCCTGTCCAAATAAATTTACGATTGGGATTAGTTCCCGCGTGCATAGCGCAATGGTAGGCATCACATAAAGTAAATGCTTCTGCTAGTGCAAACTGGAACTCGAGCTCTTGTTTCTTAAAATAGCCCATGGATTGGGGTTGTTTATGTTCTACCCAATTGCCCATACGCCCACAATCCCAAGCGGCTTGACCATCCTTCCATGAATGAGGTGTGCCCGAAACACGTTGAGCATTGCCCAATGAACTGTCTAGGTGATAAGGCAAAATTTTATTTTTGTTGCCATCATACTGTTCCCACACCGCTCTTTTACCACTCAATGGAATGGTGAATCGATCACCAAAACCACGTACTCCTTTGAATGTTCCAAAATAGTTATCAAAAGAACGATTTTCTTGAGTCAAAATCACCACATGTTTCACATCTTGAATAGTGCCAGTTTCCACTTTTGCATCAATTGCTAAAGCTTTTTGAATACTCAGCGGAAAACTTGCTAATGCAGATGCGCCCAATAATGTCTTGGTCGAATTTAAAATAAAGTCACGACGGTTCATATATTTATCCTGTTGTTATTCTTATTATGGTTATGGAGCACAGTGGATTTCACAGCTTGGATCTGAAGGTTGCGGTTTGGATGTTTGGTTATCATCATCTCCCCCACAAGCTGTTAACAAAATACTTGGTGTAAGGATGAGTATAAAAAAATAAGCTGGCATGTAGTTATCCTTCTCGTTTTATGCGAACTCAGTGATACGCTTTTTTCGTGACGCTGCAATGAAGCTTCAATTGCAAATCTATGAAATAAAAAAAGCACCTCTATCAAGGTGCTTTTTTACAATCAACGCATGCAATCAAATGCGAATTACCAGCCTAGTGCTTGTTGTTGCTTTTGAATTAACTCTTGAATGCCTTTCTCAGCCATTTCAAGCATTGCGTTACATTGCGTACGCGTGAACGGTTTATCTTCCGCAGTACCTTGAATTTCAATAAACTCACCCGCCTGAGTCATCACCACATTCAAGTCTGTTTGGCAGTTTGAATCTTCTTCATAACATAAGTCGAGTAGTACTTCGTCTTGATAAATACCAACAGAAATTGCAGCCACCAAACCTTTGAGTGGATCTTGTTTGATTTTCTTTTTCTCAAGTAATGAATTCATAGCATCAATCAAGGCTACCGCAGCACCTGTAATAGACGCTGTACGTGTACCACCATCGGCTTGAATAACATCACAGTCGATTGTAATCGTGTTTTCACCCAATTTCTTCAAATCCACCATAGCACGTAAGCTACGACCGATTAAGCGTTGAATTTCTTGAGTACGTCCACTTTGTTTACCACGAGCTGCCTCACGGTCACTGCGTGTATGGGTTGAACGTGGCAACATGCCATATTCAGCAGTCACCCAACCTTGGCCTTTTCCTTTCAAGAAGCGCGGTACTGAATTATCAACACTGGCAGTACAAAGAACTTTGGTATGACCAAATTCAACTAAAACTGAACCTTCTGCATAACGTGTATAGTTTCGAGTAATTTTAACGTCACGTAACTGGTCTAATGCACGCTGGTCAATACGCATAATACGTCCTAATTTTTACTTAAAAAAGATTGGGCACATTATAGCAGATTGATGGCATCTAACTTTGTTATAAGTCCGTGTTTTAAAATTGCAGTTTCATTTAAAAACATACATTGGTTTGAACTGAGTTGACATAAAAAATGATCAGACTTCGTTTAACGCCCATATGTATAATGATCACTATTCTTGATAATGTGCGATTACATTTTGAAATTTTTCTTCATTCTGTATTTTGTTATTCTTTATTAAATTAGAATAATTGGATCTAGCATGACTAGCCCTATTTTTTTGCATGAACTGCCAGAAGAGCAGCTAAAAAAGCTTTCCCAAGATGATATTCAAAAGATTCACCAAGCAGAGCAACTCTATTGGAGTAATAAGGCGTATACCAAATTTTATGCTGCATTTAATGGTTCTAAAACGAAAAAAGGTGGTTTAGTAAGAGCATCTACTGATACCTATAAGGTCAAAGGTATTTCTTTAGCTTTAGTAGGCGATGAAGCGATATATACTGATGGTTCAACAGCAAAAATTATCTCTGGTGCTGGTAGTGCCATCACTGTTCATAATCGATCCGCAGCACTTATTGGCTCACCATTAGAAAATGGTGATGAAATTATCGATAGTCCAATAACCGCTCATGTCTTACGTTTGTATCATGATGCCGCTTTACCCAAAGATTTCATGATTTCTATAATTGGGGGATCAAAGAATGTCTAAAGGTTTTGGCATTCATGGCTCTACCACAAGCCACGGTGGAACAGTGTTATCCACTCAATCGCGAAGTTCTCAAATGGGAAACCTATTTCTTCGTGCGGGAGATGGTTTTGCTTGCCCTAAATGCAAAACCTGGTCCACTTTGATTAAAAGCAATGACCATGTGATTTTTGATGGTAAAGCAGTCGCTTATGTCGGTGATAAGTTCACGTGTGGTGCTACTTTAATGCCTAAACAAGTTCATGTTGTTGGCACAAGCGGTGGAGCTAGTTCTACTTCTAGTATCTCAACAAAAACCACACCTCTCATGAGTAATTTAGTTGAAGATAATGCGAAAGAAATCCATAAAATTCAGTTCAAAATTATAGATGAAGATTCTCAGGAATTACTTTCAGATATGTTGTATGAACTTTATAGCAAAGAATCAGGGGAATTATTAGTTCAAGGCTATACAGATGAACACGGCATGACAGCGATTTACGAAAGCGAGTATCAACCAGAAGCTATTGAACTTATAACGTTGGACTTGTCGAAGACATTAGATCCCTTATAAATAATACTAGGAGAAAAAATGAGTGATACTGGTCGCTTAATCTATCATAGCAATTACGATAAAACTCCTATTCAGGCTCAAGCAGCGGAACGAATTGATTTAAAAGGAACAGTCAATATGTGCCGAGCTGATGATGGGTTTCTTACAGCATGTGAAGGTTGGCAAAACTTAATTAAAGTGAAACAAATAGTACCTTATACTTTTTGTATTCCACAGCATCTTTGGGATCATATTAAGAGACGACAACCTTTTGAGTATGATATGGCTTTAAGATTCGGCTTGGAGTTTGATTTAAGGCAAATTGAGAAAGATACACCTGGATTTATTTATACTGAATATTTTCACACAATGATGTATCTCAAATTTGCTACATATATTACTAAGGTTAGTAAAGACAAAGCACTGATAGCAGCCACTGAATTATTAAAAGATACATTTAAAATTCGAATTGCTGCTCATTATAAAAATAAGGAAGATATCATTCAGCTTACGCCAGCTGGCTATGGTATGTTTTCAAAAGCAGAATATGTCGGTAAAGCCGGGCAAATTCTAAAAAATGGTGGTCCTTTTATGATTAGTGAAAGATTGTATACGATGATTTTTGGAAAAAGATGGAATAAACAAGCTCATAGTTTTGCTGTTTCAGAAGGCTACAGAACTCCTAGAAAAGAAGAATTTGAAAAATTTGATGGAACGTATTAATGAAAAAGATCTTCTCTCTATTAATTTGCTCTCTGCTTCTTTCTTCTTGCTCTAATGCTAAAAAAAATACAATTGATGAAGACGAGTTAGATAAACAAATAGTACAAACAAAAATTATGGCTATTTCAAGTAGTTTAGAAAGTGCAAGCTTTGTTTATAGAGCTGCATATAAAAATTCAGAAAACCCTTCGGAAGTTAACGATCACTTATATTTATATGCTTTGAGTGAAATTGAATCACTTTTTAATACTTATGATATGGGGGGGTTAGACTATAAGAAAGACATTACAAGTTACAGGTTAATATCGGGGGATGCTATTGATTCAATGTGTATTATTAATAAATTTTTGAAAAAATATCAGAATCATTTGGAAAGAAAAGAATTAGCAAAACGATATGATGCAACTTTGAATAAAACTTTTGTGTTGCAAAGTGAATATTTAAATCTTTTAAAAAATGATCCAGATTTAATTAATGGATCTCAATGTTTAAAGTTAAATTAATATATTTTACCTTATGCGTAATTAAAAGCCCAATTATCACCAATCGGGCTTTTTTGTTGACTCTTCACGTTCCACGCTTAAAACTTTGATCAATGCTCCATGCCTTTCATGAATTAAACTAAATAGTGGTACTCAAGCAAATATTCCTCTTAATTTTCTTATAGATTGAGAAATTTTAGCTGTCTTATCATTTGGTAAAGAACATTTAGCTAAACGAACCCAAACGCTCCAGAATTGTTTCATAAAGTTAGCTTCATTATAGTGAATGCCATATTCCTCACATAATGCTTTAATTTTTGGCGCAGCTTCTGCATAGCGATTTGCAGGCATATCAGGGAATAAATGATGCTCGATTTGATGACTCAAATTACCACTCAAAATATGCAGCCATGATGTTCCCGTAAAGTTACTTGAACCTCGAATTTGACGTAAATACCATTCTGCTCGCGTTTCATTTTCGGTATTATCCATCTCAAATGTTTCTGCATCTTCAGTAAAATGACCATTAAAAATCACTGCAGATGACCATAAACTACGAATCACATTTGCAACTGCATTTCCTGCGAAGACAGGAAGCACATTTGGACCAGCGATAATCGGGAAAAAGACATAATCCTTCACCACCTGACGTCTTACTTTTTTTCTTAATTTTTCAGCATCTTTCCACACTTGTTTCCAAGATTTGGTTTTATAAACAAGCGCGTCTTCCAAGTGTAGGTTTTGAACACCGACATACCATTCAAAAAACACCATCAATTGAATCGCTAATGGAATATTAAACAAAAATCTTGGTTCCCAAGGTTGAGATGCTGAAACACGAAGTAGACCATAACCTACATCATGATCCATCCCCACAATATTGGTATAGGTGTGATGTACATAGTTATGGGTATATTTCCAGTCATCGCCTGTTGAGATGGTGTCCCAGTCATATGTCGCACCGTTTAAACTAGGATCATTCAACCAGTCAAATTGACCATGCATCACATTATGTCCAAGTTCCATATTTTCAACAATTTTGGACACGCCCAGTAATCCTGTACCTACCAACCAAACAGGTGGAATCCAACCACCAAACATCAGCAATGCACGTGAGCCAATCTCGCTATAGCGAACAAAGTTGCGAATCTTATAAATATATTTGGCATCTTGTTCACCCAAATCATTCATAATACTGAGTCGGATCTGCTCAACGCGTTGTCCAAATGCTTCAATTTGCTCAGCGGTCAGATGTTTAGATTTTGATTGCCATGTTGTATTAAGTGACATATTCATTATTTTTCTCCAGTCTTATACGATACCGTTAAATTACAAATTAATCACAACAGGGCTTACTGCCTGACTAATACATAATTTAATTTGTCGATTTGGCTCATGTTCAATTTCACCTGTGAGCATATTTTTAGTAGCGCCACTCACTTTGTTACAGACACATGCATTACAAATACCCATTCGGCATCCATGAGCGGGTCTTAATCCAGCCTCTTCAGCACTCACCAATAAACTTTTTTGAGCTTCAAACGATTTCTGACTGCGGATAAACGTGACAGATTGTTTTTCAATTTCTTCATCTACACGGATTTGAAAAAACTCTTGTTTGAGCTGATTGCTGATCCCCTCTTCATGACAAATTTGATTTACAGCTTGCATCATCGAAGTTGCACCGCATGCATAAATCTGTGCTTGCCTAAAACTTGGCATTAACTGCTCTAACAACGCCAATGTCAGATATTGTTTATGTTGGCGTGTATTAAAATAGTGATAATTAAAATGATCATGTTTTGAAGCGAGGTGTTGTAGTTTCACGTGGAACGCGTCATCTCGACAGAAATAAATCAAATAGATAGGTACAGATAATGTGTTTAAAGCCTTCGTAAGCAATGCATAAATGGCGGTAATGCCACTCCCCGACGCCAATAACACAATTGGCTGTTGAGTCGGCTCAAGCGTAAATTCACCTTGCGCTTGAGAAATTTCCACAACAGAACCTATCGCCAATTGGCTTAAACAATTCGACACTACTCCTTGAGCTCGGACAGCAATCACCAGATTACCTGTCGCAGAAATTTCCACAATCGAATAACTACGTTGTAGACGCACGCCTGCAACTACGACTGTGACTAAAACACTTTGCCCTGCCTCAATCTGTTGAAAATCGAAATTGTGATTTGGACATAAATGAATCTCATAGAAATCGTGACTAAGTGCCTGACGACTCACGAGCGATGCTTTGACTTTTTTCCAAGCCAAAGTGGGATGTATTTTTTCAGCGATAAAATCGACGAAATCTTCTCGAATCCATTCAGGACGATATGACAGATAACTACTCATCTCAAACGTTCCTCTTTTGTATTTCAATTTAATTGAGTGAACAAGTGTTCTAATAGTGAACATGTGTACACTATATTGATTTTAAAATTGAGTCAACACATGTTCACTGACATTCGTCGTTTAATTTTTATATTTTTTTGATAGACTCATCTCGACTTCACTTCTCAGGTTTTAAGATGTCTATACGCGATGAACGTAAACAACAAAGTCGTCAGGCTTTACTGGATGCCGCTTTGCGCTTAAGCACATCTGGCCGTTCATTTAGCAGTATTAGTCTGCGTGAAGTTGCACGTGAGGTTGGTTTGGTGCCAACAGCCTTTTATCGACATTTTCAAGATATGGATGAATTAGGCCAAGAGTTGGTGGATCAAGTCGCGTTATATTTGAAAACCGTACTTCATCAGCTCGGTCAAGGTTTGGCCCACCCTGATGCGAAAGCCGAAACCAGCATGGAACTTTTTTTTGAAGCCATCGATTTAAATACCCAACCTTGGATTTTTATGATCGCAGAGCGCTGGGGGGGTTCTGAAGTGGTAAGACGTGCGATTGCTCGTGAAATTGAGTTTCTAAATTCTGATTTGGCCAATGACCTACAAAAATTCGAAATCGTACAAAATTTTCATCAAGCTGATGACCTAAAAATGTTGTCGAATATTTTAATTAATTTATGTTTTACATGGGCAATGTCTTGGATTAGCTTGGGCCGTCAATATTCAGGTATGGAGCTTGAATTACAAAAATTAGTACTCAAAAAACAGTCCATTACCCAAATACGATTAATCTTTAAAGGGATTTTGAATTGGAATAATACTGAGGCATAAAAAAAACCCGCTCAATGCGGGTTTTCTATTATTTAGCTTTGCGCTCTTTATCCAATAGATAATCGACCACTTGTAACACACGGCCATTATCACCTTGTACGACATATTTCCCATTTACTACAACAGCTGGCACACCCGTCAATTGATATTGTTGCGCTAATTTATTCGCTTGAGAGACTTTGGCAGTAATTGCGAAAGAATTATATAAACTATTGAATTTCGCTTCTGGGATACCATACTTCGTAAAGAATTGTGCTTGTGATTTTTGGTCAAAAATCTGCTGACCTTTGTCATGGATCGCGTGGAATAGAGGCAAATGGGTACGTTTACGAACACCAAGAGCTTCAGAAACGTAGTAGCCACGTGCATTCTGTTCCCATACTTTGTTCATTGCAGCAGGTGTACGGACAAAATTCACATCTTTTGGAATTTTACGTAACCAAGATTGCATATGAGGTTCTAAAGTAAAGCAATGACCACAGCCATACCAAAAGAACTCACGTACTTCCAATTTACCAGCGACATCAACCTTTCCTGGGTTTTGCACGACCGTATAATCTTTGCCTTCAACAAAGTTCGCCATTGCACCTGTTGAAAGTGCCATCAGCACCGCAGCGGCAACGCCACTAAAAACCACCTTTTTCATTAAGTTTTTATCCTCTAAATCATTCTGATTAGCATATGGTTTCACTATAAAACAAATATGAGAAAATCGTTTTGATTCTGTGAACTTTTTTACAAGATTTATCGCTTTTTTTGGAATTAGCGATACACTAAGATCTGATATAAATTCTACCCATTAAAACGAACTTTGCTAAGGTGGCTGTAATGACTCAACTGAATGTTGACCCACAAGAAATTGCTAAATTTGAAGCACTTGCTGCAGTATGGTGGGATCAACACTCTGAGTTTCGCCCTCTCCATCAAATCAATCCATTACGATTGAATTGGATTGATGAACATGCAGGTGGTCTTAGTGGCAAAAAAGTCCTAGATGTGGGCTGTGGCGGCGGTATTTTGGCCGAAAGTATGGCACGCCGTGGTGCCGATGTCCTCGGTATCGATATGGGCGCAGCACCATTAAATGTCGCACGTCTGCATGCAGAACAAGAAAACGTAACCAATATCGAATATCGTCAAATTCCAGTTGAGCAATTGGCTGAAGAACAAGCTGGTCAATACGATGTCGTAACTTGTATGGAAATGTTGGAACATGTACCAGATCCAGCGTCAATCATTCAAGCATGCCAAAAACTGGTGAAACCAAACGGTCATGTATTCTTCTCCACAATTAACCGTAATCCAAAATCATATTTATTTGCGATTATCGGTGCAGAGTATGTGTTACGTCTTTTGAAAAAAGGAACTCATGACTATCATAAATTTATTAAACCTTCTGAATTAGCGCATGATATTCGTAACGCAGGTTTAAAACTTAAAGATATGACAGGCTTACATTACAACCCATTAACTAAACATTATTGGTTAGCCCCAAATGTCGATGTGAACTATATGGTTTACACCCATAATGAGGTGAATGAATGAAGGCCGTACTTTTCGACCTAGATGGGACTTTAATTGACACTGCTGCGGATTTTATTCGTATTATTCAAGCAATGTGTCGTGAAGAAGGTCGAGAGATCGTAGATGCAGCCCTGATCCGAACTCAGGTCTCCGAGGGGGCTCGGGCGATGGTGAAATTGGTTTATCCTGAATTACAGGTTGATGATCCTATTTTCCTTGCACATCGTCAGCGCTTTCTAGATATCTATGGTGCTGATATTGCTGTGGATACAGACCTTTTTGCAGGAATGTATCCTTTAATTGAGGACTTGGAACAACGGGATATTCCATGGGGAATTGTGACAAACAAACCTCGTTGGCTGAGTGAGGCACTACTTCAAGCCTTAAACTTAACTGAACGTTGTGCCGTTCTCGTATGCCCAGAAGATGTTAAGCACACTAAACCTGACCCAGAACCAATGTATCTCGCTGCTCAACAAATTAATGTTCCAGCTGAACAATGCATTTATGTTGGTGATCATCCACGTGATATTGATGCAGGTCGAAGCGCAAATATGTACACGATTTTGGCTGCTTACGGATATTTACCATTAGAACACAAAGATGACTTAGATTCTTGGCAGGCAGATTGTATAGTGAATGATGTACAAGAATTACATCAACACTTAATCGAATTGATCGAATCTCACCAAAAAACAGCTTAATTAGAACAATGAAGGAGGTCGCACATGAAATATTCAGAATATCAGCCTCGCCCAGATTTATTGAAAGATAAAGTAATTTTAATTACGGGTGCAGGTGATGGCATTGGACGCGCAGCAGCGTTGAGCTATGCTTTACATGGTGCGACCGTCGTTCTTCATGGTAGAACGCTGAACAAGTTAGAAGTGATCTATGACGAAATTGAAAGTTTAGGTGCTCCTCAACCTGCAATTTTGCCACTGCAACTTTCTACTGCAACAGCATATGATTACGAACGTCTTGTGGAAACGCTTGACCAACAATTTGGTCGTTTAGATGGGATTTTGCACAATGCTGGGATTTTAGGTGAGCGCGTTGAATTGGCCCACTACCCTGCTGAAGTGTGGGATGATGTAATGGCTGTAAATTTAAGAGCACCTTTTGTTCTTACTCAACATTTACTTCCATTATTAGAAAAATCTCAAAATGCCTCTGTTGTTTTTGCAAGCTCAGGTGTCGGTCGTGAAGCACGTGCGAAATGGGGCGCATACTCAGTTTCAAAAATTGCCATTGAAGCGGTCAGTCAAATTTTTGCAAAAGAAAATGTCTATCCAAATATCCGTTATAACTGCATTAATCCTGGTGCAACACGAACAGCTATGCGTGCTAAAGCATATCCTGATGAAGATCCGAAAGTATTGGCAACGCCTGAACAAATCATGCCAGCTTATTTATATTTAATGGGCGAAGACAGTATAGGTATGAATGGTCAGAGTATTGATGCTCAGGATTAGTTTTTTCAAAATTACATGATGAGGATCGTCAGATCCTCTTTTTTTAAATTATAGTTCTAACAAAACCTATTAAAAAATTTACCTTTAGATTTTAAAAGCTTAAACAAATAAGTCTCAACAACTTTTGAATACACCCATAAACTAAGAAATTATCTAATGGTAGTATCACTTACTTTGCTTTAAGCGTCTTAAGTATTTATAACTTAATAAAAACCCGACAATAATGTCGGGCTTTTATTTCATTCTGATCAGTCAAATAAACGATCGAAGAATGATTTCTTTTTAGGTGAAGATTTACTGTCCGCACCATCTAAAGATTCTTGTAACTCTTTTAAAAGTTCACGTTGACGTGCAGTTAAGTTGACTGGTGTTTCAATCACGATACGGCAAAGTAAATCACCTTGCATACTTGTGCGTACTGGTTTTACACCCTTGCCACGTAGACGGAACATTTTACCTGTTTGTGTTCCCTCAGGTACTTTCAAGTTCACACGACCATCAAGGGTTGGAATCTCAATTTCTTTACCCAATGCAGCATCAGCGATACTAATCGGCACATCCATATACAAGTCCGCGCCATCACGTTGGAAGATTTCATGTTCACGAACATTAACTTCTACGTATAGATCACCTGATTGACCATCACGAATCGCTTCACCTTTTCCAGTTAAACGAACGCGATCGCCATTATCTACGCCTGCAGGAATGGTAACTTCAAGTGTCTGTTGACGATCTTTAACACCTGAACCATGACAAGTGCCACAAGGATTTTTAATAATCTTACCTTGTCCGCGACAAGTGCTACACGTTTGCTGAACTGAGAAGAAACCTTGTTGCATACGGACCTGGCCAGCCCCGTGACAAGTCTTACAAGTTTCAACATCATTCGGGTTTTTAGAACCTTTACCATCACACACTTCACATGGTGCTGGCGCAGTAAAAGTGATTGTTTTCTTTACGCCACGTACAGCTTCTTCTAAGCTGAGCTCAAGCACATAACGTAAGTCTGAACCACGTCTTTGACGCTGTTGGCGACCGCCGCCACCAAACGCGCCACCGAAAATGTCACCAAACTGACTAAAAATGTCTTCAGCGCTAAAACCGCCACCGAAACCACCGCCGCCGCCACCGAAGCCGCCTTCAAACGCATTATGTCCCATGCGGTCATACATGCTGCGTTTTTCACTATCAGATAAAACTTCATACGCTTCAGCAGCTTCTTTGAATTTTTCTTCTGCTTCAGCATTATCAGGGTTACGGTCTGGATGATATTTCATCGCCAACTTACGGTAGGCTTTTTTAATTTCATCATCACTAGCTGTTTTAGAAACCCCTAAAACCTCATAATAATCACGTTTAGCCATGTCTGGCGATGCTCCACAAAAAAATTTGATATGACTTCTCTGCGGAATATGTTGGGGTCATATTCCGAGATTACAAGTAAATTAAATCATTATTTTAAAAAGCGGCTTTTTTCTGCAGATATTTCACTAAGCCTTTAAGCCATGCATTTAGGAGAAATAGCCATGCAATTGTGGTAAAAATGACACCAATCACCGTACACCCCTTCACCCATAACACACTATCCCAATAGATAAAGCAGGCAGGAATAAACCAAAGAGCAGCAAATGCGACCATCATCATGAATAGCACAACATTTCGTGCAATCCATAATGCTTGAGCATGGATCCAGACTTCAGCGTCTTGCGCTTGAGCCACTTTTTGCGCTAAAAAATAGGCGATTGCAGCACTGATACCAGTGAACAATGCAAGAAACATGAATACATAAGACATCGTAATTAATCGACGATGTCTTGTTAAATTGTCTCGCCCCATGGATGCTTTTTTATACCTCAACCGAGTGCACATTCAGTTTTTTTATGTACTCAGCCCACTGTGTTATTTTGTGTTAAAAACTAGGGACTACTATATTGAATTTTTCAATGCTTCGCACCTAGTATTCACATAAAACTACGCGGTTTTTGACTCTTTTTTTACTTTAAACCATGCCGCATAGAGTGCTGGCAAGAAGAACAGCGTTAATAATGTTGCGATAATGAGTCCACCCATAATTGCTACTGCCATTGGACCAAAGAAGATACTGCGTGAAAGCGGAATCATCGCCAACACAGCAGCCAATGCAGTCAAAATAATTGGACGGGCACGGCGTACTGTCGCTTCTAAAATCGCTTCCCATTGAGAATGACCCGCTTTGATATCTTGCTCAATCTGATCAATCAAGATAAGCGAATTACGCATAATCATTCCAGATAAAGCAATGGTACCTAGCATCGCCACAAATCCGAAAGGCTTATTGAATATCAACAGGAACAATACCACGCCAATTAAACCCAAAGGTGCGGTCAAGAAAACAATAAACGAACGTGAAATACTCTTGAGCTGAATCATGAGCAAGGTAAAGACCACGGCCAAAAATAACGGCATGCCAGCATTTACTGAGGTTTGTCCACGTGCAGATTCCTCCACAGTGCCTCCCACTTCTACCAGATAACCACTTGGAAGTTCGGCACGAATTTTCTCAATAGATTCAGTTAATTCACCAACCACAGTAGCTGGTTGGAGTTTAGTCCGAATATCTGCGCGCACAGTAATGGTCGGCAAACGGTTACGATGCCAAATCAGACCATCTTCAAACTTATATTGAATATTCGCAATCTGTGCCAATGGAACTGTTGTACCTTGACTCGTCGGTACAGCTAGACTTTGTAACGATGCTACATCAACACGTTCCGCTTGATCGCCACGTAAACGAATATCAATTAACTCCCTTTTCTCACGATAATGATTAATCGCAGCGCCTGTTATTGAACTATTTAAGAAATTCGCCAAATCTAAGCTAGATACGCCTAACTGACGCGCACGATCTTGATCAATTTCAAGTGAAATAATTTTACTCGGCTCACCCCAATCTAAATGAACATTGGCGGTATTTGGATTTTCACTGATTGCTTGTGACACTAATTGTGCTCGTTGGCGAACAGTATTTAAATCTTCACCAGAAACACGGTATTGAATTGGATAACCGACTGGTGGCCCATTTTCCAATAGCGATACACGTGTCCGTACTTCAGGCAATAACTTACTAATTTCTTCACTCAGATTCTTTCTAATCTCATCTCGCTCATCTAATGAGGAAGCCAAAACCACAAATTGTGCAAAACTCGCCTGAGGCAATTGTTGATCAAGTGGTAAATAGAAACGTGGAGAACCTGTACCAACATAAGCGACGTAATTATCGATCCCTTTTTGAGTCGACAAGAATTTTTCTACTTTTTTAACCGCATTTTCTGTCGCTGTTAGAGAAGCACCTTCCTCTAGTTTTAGATCCACTAATATTTCAGCACGGTTTGATGGTGGGAAAAATTGTTGTGGAACAAATTTAAACATCAAAATTGACAAGACAAATATCGCAACCGTCGCAGCAATGACGGTTTTACGATAAGTAATACATAACTCAACCCAAGATCTAAATTTTTGATACATCTTAGTTTGATATGGATCGTGATGCTCACCATGGTGTTGAACGACGGGTTGTGGCTCTGGTTGTTGACGTAATCTTGCCCATAAGCGTTGATACCACGGAGCTTTCTGATTCATTTGATTAAAATCAGGCAGTAATTTGTCACCTAAATAGGGAACAAACAGTACCGCTGCAAACCATGACACCACTAAAGCAATGGTTACAACTTGGAAGATTGAGCGAGTATATTCACCTGTGCTCGACGCAGCAGTGGCAATCGGCAAGAATCCAGCTGCAGTGATCAGCGTCCCCGTTAACATTGGAAATGCGGTCGACTTCCAAGCAAAACCTGCGGCTTTTAATCTGCTATATCCTTGTTCCATTTTAATGGCCATCATTTCAACTGCAATGATGGCGTCATCAACCAAAAGTCCAAGTGCTAAAATTAACGCGCCTAAAGAAATCTTGTGCAGTCCAACATCAAAGAAATTCATGCCTGCGAACGTCATTGCCAAGACCAAGGGAATAGAGAAAGCGACCACTAATCCTGTACGGAAACCTAAAGAGAAGAAGCTGACCAATAAGACAATAATCACGGCCTCTGCGAGCACTTTGATAAATTCGTGAATACTGCGTTGCACCGCTACAGGCTGATCTGAAACTTTTTTAAGTTCCATCCCTAAAGGTAAAGTTTGTTGTAGATCATTGAAGGTCTTTTCTAGATTTTTCCCTAGCGCAATGATGTCACCACCCTTACGCATAGACACCGCAATACCAATACCATTTTTGCCCATAAAGCGCATACGTGGTTGAGCTGGCTCACTAAAGCCACGGTAAACTTCAGCCACATCGCCCAATTGAATGGTCTTATCACCAACCAGTAATGGCATGTTCTTGAGATCTTCGACTGATTTCAATTGTCCGCTGACACGCACTTGAATACGATCTGAGCCTGTTTCAAAGAAACCTGCGCTTGCCATGGTATTTTGTTTTTGTAGTGCTTCTTGAATTGCAGAAACTGGAATACCCAATTGAGCGGTTTTCGTATTTGAAATTTCTATCCAAATTTTTTGATCTTGCAAGCCAACTAAATCAACCTTACCAACATCTTGTACACGTTGTAGTTGCAGCTGTAAGCGATCGGCATATTCCTTCATCACGGCATAATCAAAATCATCACCCGTTAAGACATAAATATTCCCAAAGGTGTCACCAAATTCATCGTTAAAGAATGGACCTTGAACACCGCTAGGAAGTTGGTGTTTGATATCTCCAATTTTTTTTCTAACCTGATACCAAACATTCGGTAATTCATGAGAACGCAGCGAGTCTTTGGCAACAAAGGTCACCATTGATTCACCAGGACGAGAATAGGCTGCAATACGATCATAGAGCCCCGTACTCATTAATTCTTTTTCAATGCGATCAGTTACTTGTAATGAAACTTCTTCCGCTGTCGCACCTGGCCAATAGGTTTGAACGACCATTACTTTGAAACTAAATGGAGGGTCTTCACTTTGTGATAGTTTTGAGTAGGAATAAACACCCAATATTCCCATCAAAATCATGAAATAAAGGATCAGTCCCTTATTTTTTAACGCCCATTCTGACAAGTTAAAGTTCATATTTTCGCTCCAACTTGTCCTGCTTTCACATTCACTGCACGGTTTTGACGGTCAATCGGATTAATTTTTTGTTTATCTCGCAGTAAGTGTACACCGCCAACCACGACCCAATCAGAAGCTTTTAAACCTTGAGTCACAGGTACCGTATCACGACCATAAGCACCTATTTGAACATTCACCTTACGGATACTGTGATCTGGATTCACAACCCAAACATAAGGCTGATCTTCTGTTGCAGATACACTGGTCAAAGGAACATTAATCACATTTGAACTGGTATTTGAAAAAAATACTCGCGCACTTTGTCCAAGTTGAATTGTTGAACGCCCTTCAGTCAAAGCAACTTTGACACTAAATGTTCTAGATTGGTCGGCAGCAGGTGAAATTTCACGCACATATGCGGCGAAACGCTCCTCTGGTTTTGACCATAGCGTAACCCAAGCTTTTTGACCTGTTTTAATTTCTGATACTGCTTGTTCTGGCACACCAATCACCACTTCACGATCACCATCTATCGCCAGTTGATATGCTGCCTGCCCTGCTGCGATCACTTGACCAACTTCAATACTACGCTCAGTGATGACGCCATTTTTATTGGCAATGAGTTGGTTATATCCCGTCTGATTACTACTCACTGCATAATTTGATTGTGCTTGTTTTAAATTGGACATAGCCGATTTATATTGATTTTCTACGGCATCATATTGCGAACGACTCACCGCATTAATAGGTAATAACTGCTTAAAGCGTTTGTATTCTTCTTCGGCAATTTTGGCTGCAGATTGCGCGCTTTCTAACTGAGCTTTTGAAGCATTTAACTGCAGTTGAGCATCTTTCACATCTAATTTTGCTAAGACTTGCCCGACTTTGACTCGATCCCCTACATCAACATAGCGTTCAGTAATTTGTCCTCCAACACGGAAAGCCAATGCCGTTTGCTGTCTCGCCTGAACTTCTCCTGCATAACTTTTCAGTTCATCTTGGGAAGTATTCGGCTGGGCAACCATCACAAATGGAATTTGTTCCTCTGTGGGTTTATCCTTACTACACGCGGTGAGTATCACGCTACAAATGAGCATTAGACTGTATGTGGCAAATTTTTGAAGACTCATGTGCACTGCTCTTATGTCAATTTTTAGGCAAATCAAATTAGGGATATTAATTTGATTATTTTTTAATTAATATACCGCATGGTACAGTAATTAAAAATCATTTTTCAAGGTATGACCTAAACTGTTTTTTTTGGATTTTTTTGTGCAAATGAATATTGGACGTCCTAAGGATTTAGTTAAAAAGAAACAAATATTAGAGGCAGCTAAACGTTTGTTTCTAAAACAGGGCTTTCATGGTTCAAGCATGAATCAAATTGCCAAAGAAGCTGGCGTGACTAAACTGACGGTGTATAACCATTTTCAAGATAAAGAATCGTTATTTACCTATGCAATTGCAGAAACGTGCGAAGAATCAATCAATGCTCGGCGAATCCAATTACACCCTGAATCCAATTTTTTAGAAGACTTCTATCAGGTATGTAGTTTAGCGCTGCAAATTGTCAATCTTCCTGAAGCCATTAAGCTTGAGCATTTATTATTAGAATTGGCAGCAGAGCAAAATCCTTTGGCTGAACCTTTTTATAATGCATCTCATAAGCGGTTATTTGTGGTTTGGACTGATTTTTTTGCTCAAGCGATTGAGCACGGATTTATCCAGAAAGATGATGCTGAAAAGCAAACACATTTGCTCCTTTCTTTACTCTTAGGGCATCGACATCATGAAGTATTGTTAGGTGTTCGTCAGGTTCCCAGTGAAGCAGAATGTGATGAAATTATTCATCAAGCCATCGAATTATTTATGCTGAAATACAAAAAATAGCTCTCTCCATTCTTAAATGGCGTATTTTTCACCTAATTTTCTTTAAATTATTTTGCAATCGCTTGGCATGTCATGAATAAGCGGTATAGTCAAAAGAACAAGAAAAGGAGAAAAAAATGATTCAACAAATTGATGCTCCATTACGTGAAGACGTACGCTTACTCGGTAATCTTTTAGGAGAGACTTTAAAAGAACAAGCTGGACAAGATTTGTTTAATCAAGTTGAACAAATTCGTGCACTCGCGAAAGGTGCACGTGATGGTGATAGCGAAGCTGAAAAACAATTAGAATGTTTATTTTTAAGTTTAAAAGATGATGAGATTCTTCCACTGACACGCGCTTTTTCACATTTTCTGAACTTTGCCAATATTGCAGAACAATATCATGTGGTACGTAGCCGTCGCCAAAATGAGTTTGATAAAAACGGCGCTGCAGCGAATGTCCTTATTCCCCTTTTTGAAAAATTTCAACAACAGCTGATTTCAGCGGAAACCCTTTATCAACAAATTTGTGAGCTAAATATTGAGCTTGTACTCACCGCACATCCTACGGAAGTTAGTCGTCGCACCTTGATCCAAAAATATGATGGGATCAACGAGTGTTTATCTAAGTTTGATCAGCAAAAGCTGACCCCCAAACAGCGCGCTCAAGTTCTTTCTGAATTAAAACAATTGGTTTGTTCAGCATGGCAAACCGATGAAATTCGCCAACATCGTCCAACCCCAATTGATGAAGCAAAATGGGGTTTTACTACCATTGAGCAAACTTTATGGAACGCTATTCCTAAGTTTGTCCGTGAATTGAATCAATTGGTTCAAGAGCATTGTTCTCAAGCTTTACCTTTAGATATTGCACCTGTGCGGTTTGCATCTTGGATGGGTGGTGACCGAGATGGAAACCCAAATGTCACACACAAAGTGACTCAAGAAGTTTTATGGTTATCGCGATGGAAAGCCGCGGATCTCTACCTCCGAGATATTGAAGATTTACGTTGGGAGCTTTCTGTTCAGGCGTGCAGTGATGAACTAAAGACTGCCTTAGGTCAGCCTCATCCAGAGCCTTATCGTGAATATTTAAGAACAACACGTGAACGCTTAAAAATTACAAGAGAATGGCTCACTGCAAAATTACAAGGTCAACATTCTGATGTGGATCGTAGCCAGATTATTCATCACAAAGATGAGTTGTTGCAGCCATTATTGTTATGTTATCGCTCATTAGTCGATTCAAACCTTTCCGGTATTGCTCAAGGAAAGTTACTCGATTTTATTTATCGCGTGAATTGTTTCGGTATTGAGTTATTAAAACTAGATATTCGCCAAGAGTCAGGTCGTCATCGTCAAGCAATTTCAGCGATTACTGAGTATCTTGGACTTGGCAATTTTGAGACATGGACTGAACAAGCCCGTCAAAACTTCTTATTACAAGAACTGCAAAGCAAACGCCCTTTACTTCCTAAGCATCTTAATGAATCTGCTCAAAGTCTTATTGAGCATCCTGATGTTCAAGAAGTATTCGCTACCATGCGAACTTTGGCAGAACAACCTGCTGAAAGTCTAGGTGCTTATATTATTTCAATGGCGGAATATCCAAGTGACGTTTTGGCGGTTCTATTACTCCAAAAAGAAGCAGGTATTAAGCAACCTCTGCGTGTAGTTCCATTATTTGAAACGCTAAAAGATTTAGATGGCGCAGCTTCGACCATGAATACTTTATTCAGTATGCATTGGTACAAACAACATATTCAAAACAAGCACGAGGTCATGATTGGTTACTCTGACTCAGCAAAAGATGCAGGTTTCATGTCTGCAAATTGGGCTCAGTACCGTGCACAAGAAGAGTTAACAGCTATTGCCAAACAACATGGTATACAACTCACTTTGTTCCATGGTCGTGGTGGCTCAATTAGTCGTGGTGGTGCTCCAACCCAACAAGCACTATTTTCACAACCACCTGGCTCAATCTCAGGTGCAATCCGTGTGACTGAACAAGGCGAAATGATCCGATTCAAATTTGGATTAGAAGAAATCGCACTGCAAAATTTAGAGATTTATACCGCAGCTACCCTTGAAGCGACTTTACTGCCACCACCAGAACCCAAGGCAGCATGGCGCGAGTTGATGCACAAGATGACGGAACTCTCTGTGAATGTTTACCGTCAAACAGTCCGCGAAAACCCTCATTTTGTCCAATATTTAAGAACCGTGACGCCAGAGCTTGAATTACAGATGCTACCTTTGGGTTCAAGACCAGCGAAACGAAAAATCAGCGGTGGTATTGAATCCTTACGTGCAATTCCATGGGTATTTGCATGGACTCAAATTCGATTAATGCTTCCAGCATGGTTAGGTACTGGTGCAGCCATCAATCAAGTCATTTCAGAAGGTCACAAAGCTGAGCTAGATGAAATGTTAGAACAATGGCCTTATTTCCAAACTTTAATTGATATGTTGGAGATGGTGCTATCTAAATCAGATAGCAATGTCGCATTGTATTATGAATCTCATCTCACCCAAGATGAAAATCTTAAAGTATTGGGTGCGGAACTACGCCAACGCTTACATGACGCAGTACAAACTTTATTGGCAATGAAAGGTGAATCTAAATTACTCAGTTCTAATGAGGTTCTTGATCAAGCCATGAAGATTCGTAAACCCTATCTTCTTCCATTACACCTGTTACAAGCAGAACTCATGAAAAGACGTCGCGAATATTTAGCTGAACGAACTGTCGAACAAACTGAGGTTGACCATGCATTAATGGTAAGTATCGCAGGTATTGCTGCTGGATTACGTAATACGGGTTGATTTCACGACTGTCTATGCTCAAGTACCTTTATGGGCTTGAGCAATTTAGAGACTTTATTCTAATTTTCAGTAATGACAACAAAGCACCTATAAATTTTTTACTCAATATGGATATAGATTTTTTTGATATAGCTGAATTGCAATAGGCTGATTTTACTTTATTTTTAAAACATATTTTTTTTACCAATGGGTAAAAATTCAATAAAAGTCAGACTATTAGTTTTAATAATTTTTCAAGAAACAGATGATTTCTCGTAAAACAGGCGTATGATGTGCACAATTTAACTATTGAGTGCTCACTTTATGACCAGTTGGTTTCCTAAATGGCGTCCCTTCACGGATGATATTGATACGCGTCCTGTTGGCACGACCGAATATTTACCTCCTGCGCAAAGTGTAGTTCTTGGCATTCAACATGCTTTTGCCATGTTTGGTGCGACAGTTTTAGCACCATTATTAATGGGTTTTGATCCTAATCTTGCCATATTAATGTCAGGTATTTGTACCCTGTTATTTTTCCTCATCACTGGCGGTCGAGTGCCCAGTTATTTAGGCTCAAGCTTTGCTTTTATTGGTGTAGTCATCGCGGCAACGGGCTATACCGGTGCTGGATCAAATGCGAATATTGCATTAGCTGCTGGGGGAATTATTGCCTGTGGTGTACTTTATGCCTTAATTGGTTTTCTGGTGATGGCAACAGGTACTCGATGGATTGAAAAGCTCATGCCTCCTGTAGTAACAGGTTCTGTGGTCATGATCATCGGTCTGCATCTTGCACCGGTAACGGTAAAAAGTGTCGCGGGTAATCCATTTAATATGTGGATGGCATTGATTACTGTCATGTGTATGGCTTCAATTGCAGTATTCACCAAAGGGATGCTACAACGCCTACTTTTACTTGTGGGTTTGGTGCTGTCTTATATCGTATACTTTGTTATTACGAATATCATGGGTTACGGTACTCCAATTAACTTCACGCCGATTACACAAGCTGCATGGTTTGGTCTGCCTAACTTTCATGCTCCTGAGTTCAGTACGAACGCGATGCTCATCATTGCTCCTGTAGCTTTAATTTTAGTGGCTGAAAACTTAGGTCACATCAAAGCAGTCTCTGCCATGACTGGTGAAAATCTAGACCCACATATTGGTAAAGCGTTTGTAGCCGATGGTGTTGCAACATCATTAGCCGGTGGTGTAGGTGCTCCAGGCATGACCACTTATGGGGAAAATATTGGCGTGATGGCTGTGACACGTGTCTATTCCACGATTATTTTCGCCATCGCAGGTGTATTCGCAATTTTCCTTGGCTTATCACCAAAATTTGGTGCAATTATTCAAACCATTCCAACTGCGATTCTTGCAGGTGCATCAATTGTGGTGTTTGGTTTAATTACCATAGCTGGTGCTAAAATTTGGATCGAACATCGTGTCGATTTCTCTAAAAATAAAAACCTCATGATTGCTGCGATCACGCTGATCTTAGGTACTGGTGACTTTGCGCTTCAATTTGGTAGCTTCAATTTAGGTGGTATTGGAACGGCTACCTTTGCTGCATTATTCCTGAATTGGTTCTTTAGCTTAGGTGGAAAGTCTAACTAAAAATCTATCGCATATAAAAAAAGAGAGCTTAATGCTCTCTTTTTTAATTTTTTATTCTAATTAAGTATTTTAAGATTTTTTTTCAATGGGTTTAGGTCGACCAAAATAATAGCCTTGAAACGTATTACAACCATTTTCTTTTAGAACTTGGAACTGCTCTTCAGTTTCTACACCCTCTGCCACCACATTCAGATCAAGAATTTGTGCTAAATCAATAATCGTTTTCACAATAGCAATATCACGTGGATTACCGACAATATTTTCTACAAATGAACGATCAATTTTGAGTTGATCCAGTGGAAGCATTTTGAGGTAATTCAATGAAGAATATCCTGTTCCAAAATCATCCATAGAGAATCTTAATCCACGCTCGATGAGCTTTTTCATTTTCTCAATTGAGTTATGCATATCGGTATAGAACATGCTTTCAGTGAGTTCTAAACGTAATAATGTTGGATCAATTCCTGCTTCATCAATAATCCGAAGCACATTTTTATCAAAGTCAGTCTTACGGAATTGTTCGACACTAATATTGACTGAAATCGTCCAGTTTGAAGATTCTGGGTATTGGCTCCAATCTTTTAACTGTTGGCATGCTAATACTAATACACGATTACCAACATCATGTATGAGATCAGTTTTCTCCACTTCTTCAATAAATCGACCTGGTAAAATTAAACCGTGTTCAGGATGACTCCAACGTAGCAAAGCCTCATACCCGATCACTTCCTCTTCGCGATTTACTAAAATCTGATAATAAAGTTGGAACTCATCTCGTAATAAAGCTAATCTTAAATCATTTAATAAAGCAGCTTTAGCAATAACACTTTGTTCCATTTCAGGATCAAAAACACATATGCAGTTTTTACCATTTTCTTTAGCTTGATACAGCGCCATGTCGGCGTACTTAAGCAACTCATTTTTTGGCAATTTTGAATTACGGAAAATAAAAATTCCGATACTAGAGCTAGTATGAATTTTATTATCCTTTAATACGAAAGGCTCATTTAATGCAGCACGAACTTTATCAGCGATTTGCATCACTGCTTGATTAGCAATCGTTTCATCTGGATCTAAATCTGAAAGAATAATTAAAAATTCGTCTCCACCAAGACGGACAATTGCATTCTGCTGTGCCACACACTCCATAAGGCGCACCGAGACCATTTTGAGTAGGTCATCTCCACGATCGTGTCCTAACGTGTCATTAATATTTTTGAAGTTATCCAAATCCAACATCATGAGTGCACTATGTGTACCATTTTGTTTACATGATTCAATCACCTCCAACATGCGTTCTTGCATAAAACGGCGGTTAGGCAATCCCGTTAATTCATCATGTAATGCCATATAACGTGCATGGTCTTCGGAATTTTTTAGCTGTGTGATATCAGTTCGAATGGAGATATAGTTTTGTAAAACGCCATTATTATCTTTAAGCGGCACAATCGTGGTTTCAACCCAATATATAGAACCATTTTTAGCTCGGTTACAAATTTCGCCTTTCCAAATTTCTCCACTCGAAATGGCTTTCCACATATATTTAAAAAAACTTCTCGGGTGATAGCCTGAATTAATAATTTTATGTGTTGATCCGACCAGTTCTTCATAAGAATACTGTGAGATATTACAAAACTTCTCATTGACATGAGTAATGACGCCACGTGCATCTGTTATGGCTACAATTGAATGTGCATCAATGGCTACTTTATAGTTTTCAAGATCCTTGACTATTTTTTCTAATTGTAACTGGGTATCCATAGCGCCTTCGACCGTCAGTCTAAAAAGTGATGTATCCAAATGTTAACTTAATATTATTTTTTGTAACACTAAGCTTTGTTGAACCAGTTCACAAATCGGCTATATATTTTGTAAATTTCAATGAATAAAAGAGGAAACTAAGTTCCTCATTCTTATTAGAATTCCGACTATTATGGTCGTATTTCTTTTAACTCTCTTTGAATAAAGTGTTGAATCATCTCTCGATATATTTTTTCCATCAGTAATGGATCCACACCATTCTTTGTAGCCAATTCACGTATTTTTTCAATCACTATTTCAACACGTTCAGGTGACTGTACATCTTGGATAGTTCTTTTAAATCGCACTGCCTGATCTACGTAATATTGGCGTAAACCAATTAATTCTGTTATGGCTTGATCAATTGAATCTATTTGTGCTCGAGCTTGCTGAAGGGTTTCGCATTTTTCTTTATTGATTTTCAATTGATTCGGTATCCCTGTGTTCAGATTCATTTTCACTTTTGTACTTTTGTTCTAACACATTACTGAAAATACTTTCAATCATCCATACACGATATAAGCTATTAAACACATAACTCTTTCCATCGATACGAAGCTCAAGCACTGGTAAATCAGGTTGTGATTTCATCTCACAGAGTAATTGATTTTCTTCTAACTTTTGACTGATCGACTCTTCAGTGAGCGTCGTGATATTCAAGCTCTGTTTTAAGGCTTGAATATGAGGTCGATACGATAGATCTTTACCTTTACTCCAAACAGCCTGCAAGATTTCATACATTGCATCAAGACGTTGATCCTCAGGCACACTGTAAAACAATCGTGCTATTTCATATGTCGCCTGCTGAGTCGGTCGGCAAAACGGCGTAAATTTTACTTCTGTTCGTTTAGATAAACGCGTTGCCAAACTCCAATCAAATAAATCTCGTCCCTGATATTGCAATGGATAAACGGTAAGTTGGATATCGTAATAATCGGCAAGTTCCTCTTTAATATAAGCTAATAATAACCAAGAGATCGGATCTTCTAATGCAATATAGAGGTCTAACTCAGGATTCATCGCCTGAATCTCAGATAATTCTTCAGCATCATTCATTAGGTGTTCCCGCCACTCAATATGATTGATGAGAAAAATAGGATTACCGGTCAAGAGTCTTTGTTGTTTTAAACGGCGGGTCAATCTTAATAAATCATCTACCGCATGATACCGACGATTACCGAGCTCAAAAAAACTTGCTAAAACTGGCGTGTGATCAAAAGTTCGCTCAGCGATTTGTTGTTCTTTTCGATGTCGACTAGCCATGACATACAAAGTACGTAATTTTCCATACTGCTGTTGCCACAACATATGGAAGACATCTTCCAATAAATAGAGAAAATTTTCACCTGTTAATGGGGTATTTCGTAAAATCGTTTCTGCCTGTTGAATCGCTTCAGCACTTGGTATTTCAGGCTTTTCATTATCGAATCCGAAACGATGCTGGTACGCTAAAATTTGGGCATCACGTAGACTGTAATCTTGCCACTCTTCAGGACTCATATCATTTGGAGCTTCAGCAGCAGTATCTGAGATAACAATTTTTAAAGGCTTAATTTCATCTTTTAAAATGTCATTTAATTGTGCCAATTGCTGGACTGCAAGATAACTATACACATCATCTAAACGAAGATAGATCGTTAAACCCTGCTCAGTTGACAAGACCTCTTGACGATTTGGTTTCTGATAAAACCAACTCGATCGTAGCGGATCAAACCAACGGCGTAACAATGACATGAGATGTGCCTCAGATGATTTTACTGGTAAATTATGTGCTCAAAGTATCGAATTCATCGCTTTTTTTAAAACTAAAAAAGTTTGAACGCGAGCAAAACTTATATCAAGACAAAGAGAATTGATCAATATTTATGACCTTTCTATCAAATATTGTCATTAATGTAATTGACGCTTTCAGATGAAATTCAAACTTTTAGTGATTAAAAAAGCATCCCAAAGGATGCTTTTTAATCATGATTGATCTAGTTTATAAGCAGATTAGATATCACGTACCGCACCTTTTGCAGCACTTGTTGCATGCATTGCATACGCTTTCAGTGCTTTAGATACTTTACGTGGACGCTCTTTCGCAGGCTTCCAACCTTTAGCTTCTTGTACTTCACGGCGCGCAGCCAATACATCATCAGCAACTGCTAAGTGAATCGTACGGTTTGGAATATCAATTTCGATACGGTCGCCATCTTCAACTAAAGCAATTGCACCGCCTTCAGCCGCTTCTGGAGACACGTGACCAATTGAAAGACCTGATGAACCACCCGAGAAACGACCATCAGTCACAAGCGCACAGTCTTTACCTAAGCCTTTTGATTTTAAGTAGCTTGTTGGATACAGCATTTCTTGCATACCCGGACCACCTTGTGGACCTTCGTAACGAATCAGAACCACGTCACCTGCTACGATTTTGCCGCCTAAGATTGCTTCTACTGCATCATCTTGGCTTTCAAATACGCGTGCTGTACCGTTGAATTTCAGAATCGAGTCATCTACACCAGCCGTTTTTACGATACAACCATCAAGTGCGATGTTACCGTAAAGGACTGCTAAACCGCCGTCTTTAGAGAAAGCATGTTCTGCATTACGAATCACGCCATTTTCACGGTCGCCATCAAGACGTGTGTAGTAACGGTCTTGTGAGAATGCTGTTTGTGTTGGTACACCGCCCGGTGCTGATTTATAGAAGTTATATACCTCTTCATTTTCAGTACGAATAATGTCCCACTTATCTAAAGCGTCTTTTAATGTTTTTTCGTGTACGGTTGGTACAGAAGTATCTAACAAACCTGCACGGTCTAGTTCGCCAAGGATCGACATGATACCGCCTGCACGGTGGACATCTTCCATGTGAACATTTTTAACCGCAGGTGCAACTTTACACAGTACAGGCACTTTACGTGATAAACGATCGATATCGTCCATTGTAAAATCAACTTCTGCTTCATGCGCAGCCGCTAATAAGTGAAGTACTGTATTGGTAGAACCACCCATCGCGATATCTAAAGTCATGGCATTTTCATAAGCAGCTTTAGGGGCAATGTTGCGTGGTAATACGCTGTAATCATTTTGTTCGTAATGGCGTTTTGTGATTTCAACAATCAACTGACCCGCACGCTCAAATAGTTTTTTACGGTTGGCATGCGTTGCAAGTGTTGAACCATTACCCGGTAATGATAAACCTAATGCTTCTGTCAAACAGTTCATTGAGTTTGCAGTAAACATCCCTGAACATGAACCGCAAGTCGGGCATGCAGAACGTTCGTATGCTTTTACTTCTTCATCTGTGTAGTTGTCATCTGCAGCAACAATCATGGCATCCACAAGGTCAATTGCTTGTTCACCACCACGAATTTGGACTTTACCAGCTTCCATTGGACCGCCTGAAACAAACACAACAGGAATGTTTAAGCGCATTGCCGCCATCAACATTCCCGGTGTGATTTTGTCGCAGTTCGAGATACAAACCATTGCATCTGCACAGTGTGCATTGACCATGTATTCAACTGAGTCAGCAATCAAGTCACGCGATGGTAATGAATACAACATTCCGTCGTGACCCATTGCAATACCGTCGTCTACTGCGATTGTATTAAATTCTTTAGCTACACCACCCGCTTGTTCAATCTGACGTGCAACAAGCTGACCTAAGTCTTTAAGATGCACATGACCCGGTACGAATTGTGTGAATGAGTTGACTACTGCAATAATTGGTTTGCCAAAATCTTCGTCTTTCATTCCAGTTGCACGCCATAAGCCACGTGCACCCGCCATATTTCTTCCGTGTGTTGATGTTTTCGAACGATAGTCAGGCATTTTTATTTCCAACTTAAGCTGAGCTCGATGAATATGTATTCAATCTGGCTAAATGATACTGAAATATAAGGCTAAATCAGTTGAACCTTACTTCTATTATGACAGCTTTCTGATTAACAGTTAACCATTGCTTGCAATTGTTCGTATAGGTCTGATTTGCCCTCAACGATCTAAATCGATGTAAGAGATGTGATCTACTATAAACCCTTATCTGAAATCGTAATACAAAACTTTCATGAATCTTTTTTTAAAAATACATAAATTTTATTAATCACACCTTAAGCACAAAATGCACATGAAAACGTTTCAAATTACGACCTTATTTGGGCGAAAATCGCTTTTGGCATATAATGTTCTTTATATTGTTTTGGAAGTGTCTGAGTGAAAATCATCTTTGCGGGAACCCCTGAATTTGCAGCGAGTGCATTAGCAGCTTTGCTAAAGACTTCTCATGAAATTGTTGCTGTGTATACGCAGCCAGACCGTAAAGCAGGACGTGGACAAAAACTGACAGCGTCAGCGGTAAAGCAATTGGCGCTTGAGCACAATATTCCTGTTTACCAACCTTTACATTTTAAATCGTCGACTGAGGAAGGTTTGGCTGCTCAAGCTGAACTCAAGTCTTTCAATGCTGATGTGATGGTGGTCGCAGCATACGGTTTAATCTTGCCTCAAGTCGTTTTGGATACACCTAAATACGGCTGCTTGAATATTCATGGTTCCTTATTGCCTCGCTGGCGAGGTGCAGCCCCTATTCAACGTGCTATCGCGACAGGTGATACTGAAACAGGTATTACGATCATGAAAATGGCAGCTGGTCTAGACACTGGTGACATGATGTTTAAAACGATGTGTCCTATTACGGCTGAAGATACTTCCGCAACCTTACATGATAAACTGGCTCAACAAGGAGCTGAAGCCACTCTCGCTGTTTTAGAAAGTGAAGACACTTTAAAGCATTATTTAGATACACGTGAAGTTCAAGATGAATCACTTACAGTGTATGCTCATAAACTGTCGAAGGCTGAAGCTCAAATTAACTGGGCAAATGATGCTGTGACGATTGATCGTAATATCCGTGCTTTCAATCCTTGGCCCGTAGCTTTCACACCTATTGATGAAACCAACAATTTACGCATTTGGAATTCGAAACTTTCTCCACTCACTCCATCAACTCAACAAATCGGTGAAATCATCGCTGTCGATCAGGATGGTGTTCACGTTGTGTGTGGTGATCATCAAGTGATTTGCCTCACTCAACTTCAGTGGCCAGGCGGTAAAGCGCTCAATGCTGCACAAATTCTACAAAGTCAAAAATTGCAGCCAGGACAGATCTTCGCATGAGCCAACAATCTTCTCATTTAAATTTACGCGGACATGTGATTAAAACATTACTGGCCGTTCAGAATGGGCAATCCCTCACCTCTGTTCTTTCCCAACATCTTTCATTGGTTGGTGAGCGTGATCGGGCCTTATTTCATGAATTGACTTTAGGCACTTTACGCCAATGGCATGCACTTAAAGCAATTACTCTCCCTCTTCTGACTAAACCGCTCAACAATGAAACCGTTGAAAGCTGCCTATATTTAGGTTTATATCAACTGCTTTGCACACGTATTCCAGCACATGCGGCTATCTCAGAAACGGTAACAGCCACCAAACAACTTGGTTTTGAAGCTTTAAGTGGCGTCGTGAATGCGATTCTACGTCGTGTTTCACGTGAAACTGAAGAATTCGGCGAAGCATTAGACCAAGCCCATGGTTTACCTAGTTGGCTATTTAAACGCTTGAAAAAAGATTGGCCAGAGCATCTTCAAATGCTTTCAGCTGAGCTTAAACTGGCTGCGCCTTTGACACTACGTGTAAATGAACGACAAGTAAGCCGTGAGGAATATTTAGATATTCTTGATGAAGAAGGGATTGATGCTCATCCATGTGAATGGTCCGATGTAGGCATTATCTTAGATCAATCCGTGCATATTCCTCACCTCCCTGGCTTTGAAGAAGGTGGTTTTTCTGTTCAGGATGAACATGCTCAACTTTGCGCGACCTTGTTGCCGAATCTTGATGATAAGATCGTAATTGATGCATGTGCGGCTCCAGGTGGAAAAACAGCACATATTTTAGAGTGTTATCGTCCTAAAAAGCTGTATGCGATCGATCACGACACAAAGCGTTTAAGCCGCGTAAGTGAAAACTTAGAGCGTCTTGCACTTAATCAGTATGCTCCAGTGGAAATACTCACTGCTGATGCTACGGTATGGTCTGCACCTGAACAGGCTGACTGTATTATTCTTGATGCACCGTGTTCTGCTATTGGAGTTGTACGACGTCATCCAGATATTCGTTTACTTCGCCAATCTACCGATATTCAACAAACGGTTGAACTTCAAAAACAAATTCTGAATCACATGTGGCTACAACTCAAAGTTGGCGGATCAATGCTTTATATTACCTGCTCGATTTTGAAAGCTGAAAATGAACACCAAATGATTGATTTCTTCAACACGCATGCAGATGCTCAAGAAATCAAATTAAATGTAAATTGGGGAATTGAACAAATCCACGGCCGTCAGTTATTGCCACAACAAGGTCATGGTGATGGATTCTATTATTGTTTAATTCAAAAGATTTAATGCTATTTTTTAAGATAGTTTATTTCTAATTTACCGACATATAAAAAAGCCATGACTCGTGTCATGGCTTTTTTAATATTGATCTGAAGTAGTTTAATCTTCAAGCTCATCTGGGTTTTTTGCCAAATGAATCATGGCTAAAATAAGACCACCCCATAACAGCACTGTTGAGATAATAAGCATCATTAAAGCAGAAGTATTCATCTTATTTCTCCTCAGGTCCATTGTCTTTTAGACGACTAAAAACAACCGCACAGAATACAAAGATTGCAACTACACCGCCACCAATTGGCAATAGAATCTCAATTGGATAACCGCCATAACCTTCAGTAAATATTGACTTCAAGGTCATCAATAGCGCAGCTAACAATGAGATTGGCGTAACTACAGTCAACATGAAGTTCCAACCAGCACCTAGCTTAATACTAGCATATTGATTTACATGCTCTTGAAGTTGCTTTAACAACGGTCGACGGAACCATGACACCAATACGATTGATAATAAGCCACCCGCGACAATACCAATATTATTGGCAAAGTAATCGATAATATCGACAAACGTAATCGCGCTGTGAGTTGAGAACAATAAAGTTGAAACAATTGCTGAACCACCTGCAATAATTGTCACAGCCTTCTTACGAGACCATCCTAACTTGTCTTGGAAACCTGCGATTGGAACTTGAAGAATACTGACCATGGATGTAATCCCTGCAACTGTTAAAGATGCAAAGAACAAGAAGCCAAATAAGTCTCCGCCAGCCCCCATGCTTGAAATGATTTTAGGGAAAGCGATAAAAGCTAAACCAATACCACCAGATACAACATCGTCAACTGAAGCACCCGCACTGTAGGCCATGAAACCTAATGCTGCAAATACCCCAATACCAGCTAAAATTTCAAAAGATGAATTTGCAAGAGCAACGACTAGTCCAGAACCAGTTAAATTCGTTTTTTTCTTCAAATACGAAGCGTAGGTCAACATAATCCCGAAACCAACGGATAACGAGAAAAAGATATGGCCAAATGCAGCTAACCACACTTTATAGTTGCCCATTGCTTCCCAGTTTGGTGTAAAGAATGCATTTAAACCTTGGACAGCACCTGGTAAACGAATAGCTTGAATCACGAGAATCGTAAATAAAACCACCAATAATGGCATAAAGATCTTATTCGACAATTCCACGCCTTTCTTCACCCCACCATACAGGATGAACATAACGATCGCCCAAACGACAACCAAACCTATAAATAAGGTCGGAACAAATCCAAATGCTAAGCCTTCGCCATTCTGAAGATAGGTGGTGAAAAAGAATTTTTCTGTATCACTTCCCCACTGTTGACCAAATGAGTAGAACATATAACTACCCGCCCATGACAATACACTGGCATAGTAAATACCAATAATTAATGTCACAGCGACTTGCCACCAACCCAATGATTCACCATTCATCAACTTCTTGTAAGCTGTAGGTGGGGCCTTACGGTATTTATGTCCAACTGCATAATCTAAAAATAAAAGTGGAAGACCGGCAGCAAAAATTGCAACCAGATAAGGGATTAAAAATGCCCCGCCACCATTTTCATATGCGACATAGGGAAAACGCCAAATATTGCCTAAACCTACTGCAGAACCAATAGCTGCAATAATAAAACCTGATCTGGCGCTCCAATTTTCACGTGAAGCTGTCATATAGTACCTAATCCGTAAATGGGTACACGCTTACTGCTATTGTTGATGTTATCTCGCAAGTAATTGCATACCATTAAAATTTTGTTGTTTGAATCAGAAACGGCCTTTTGAGCATTTTTTTCGAATTACAAACCACCCCTTATTTAATATTCTTGGTTAAAGAAAGATGAAATAAAGGATGTTTAATGAATCAACAATAGCGCTTTTAATCAGATTTTTCTGTAATTAATTCAGGAAAAAACTGTGTTTCATCATTTTTTTATTCTTATTGATTAATTTTTAACTCAATATGTTTATTTTTAAATCACAGCGTTAATCTAAACTAAATAATTTAAAAGGAGCGTTATGCTCCTTTTAACATAAATAATAATTTATCCTTGTTTAATCACAAGCAATCGCTCTTCTTGCATATCTCGAATTGCTGATTGAATCCCTTCTCGACCTAGACCTGAATCTTTAACACCACCATAAGGCATGTTATCCACACGGAATGATGGAATATCATTAATGATGACACCACCTACATGTAAATGATTCCACGCATACATCATTTTATTCAGACTTTGTGTATAAACGCCAGCTTGCAGACCAAATCGACTTTGATTAATTGTAGCAATGCCTTTTTCAAAATCTTTATACTTCTCTAGAATAGCTACTGGCCCAAAAGCTTCATCTTTATAAATTTCTAAAGACGTATCAACATTTTCTAGCAATATTGGATCAAATAAAGCCCCTTTTACCTGACCTTCGACTAAAACTTTGGCGCCTTTCTTTACCGCTTTATCGACCCATTTTTTAAGCCTTTTAGCTTCTCCCTCCTTGATCATAGGGCCACATAAGGTCAAGTCTGAATTTGGATCGCTCGCTTTGATTTTTTTAATTTTGGAAATTAATTTCTTCTTTAAATCAGTATAAATATTTTCATGGACTAAAATTCTTTGGACACTAATACAAACTTGACCTGCATGGTTATAAGCTCCCCCAATAAGACGATCAATTAACACATCAGATATTTCAGTATCAGGTTCAATTAAAACAGCAGCATTTCCACCAAGCTCTAAGGTGACTTTTTTTCGACCAGCACGTGCTTTCATATCCCAACCGACTTCATCCGATCCAGTAAAACTGAGTAATTTGAATCGGTCATCGGTTACCAAGATATCTGCCTGTTCGCGAGGACAAGGTAAAACTGAAAATGCACCTTGAGGTAAATCAGTTTCAGCCAACACTTCTGCAATTTTTAGAGCAGAAACTGGTGTAAGTGACGCAGGTTTCAGTACGAAAGGACACCCTGCTGCAATTGCAGGTGCAATTTTATGAGCAGTTAAATTAAGTGGAAAATTAAAAGGACTAATTAATGATATAGCACCAATCGGAACATGTTTAATCATACCTGTGTAACCCTGTGCAGCAGCTGTTACAGCCAATGGCATTAAACGCCCATCGTCCATTTGTGTAACAGCATCAGCAGCGATTTGAAAGGTATTTATAAGACGCTCAACTTCAGCCTGAGCTGCTTTTAATGGCTTTCCACCCTCTGCAATCAAAATTGCAGTTAATTCCTCTCTCATTTCGCTAAAGCGTTTGACACAATGTAATAAAATCTTTTGCTTTTGAAATGGTTCTAATTTTGCCATCGCCTGTTCTGCATCAATTGCAGATTGGATTGCTTTTTCTAAAGTATTTGCATCTGCTAAGGCTACTCGGGCAAATATTTTTTGGCTAAATTTATCTTTTACTTCAAGCCATTGACCTGTTTGGGATGCTTTAGAGGCAACATAAAGAGAATAATCACACTCAATTTTTTTTTCTGAATTGGTCATCACGTATCCTTAAATATATTCGGATTTAAAACTTTTAAATTGACTATATCATGACCTCTCAAGCAACTTCTGTTCATGAGTAATTAAGTAATATATTTTTCACTCTTACTTTTTATTATGTAAATGCCTCTATTGCATCTCGCATGCATTTTAGTCACTCATTATTTAAAGCATTAAAAGACAACCACGACCAATTGATTAGGCGATCATTTTTCTATGTACACAGGTGTACCAATAGAAACTAGTCATACTTTATGAATTTGAGCATCAGATGGATAAGAGAGGTTGCTATAACTGTTCAACACATAAAATTTATCGTCTATATGATTATTTATTTCAATTTTTCCACATAAAAAAACACCCCCTTCTATTGAAGGGGGTGTTTAGAATAATGAGCTGGCGATGACTTACTCTCACATGG
>NZ_JBWYJA010000012.1:0-115108 GCF_056780035.1 Acinetobacter sp. ANC_7503
TATTCAGCTAAATCCTTGTTTTTCAACAAGTTTTAATCAACATCACCGCCGATGGATGTGCATTCTACAGTATTTCATATCCAATGCAACCATGTTTTTTAAATATTTAAAAAAAATATGATTAACTGGATATTTATTGTTCAATTTACGTGATTTTTATGCTTTTGGAGCTATTTTTTAAGCGTGCATGGCACAATACTTGCAAAATTATCCATTAATTTTTCATCTTTATTAATTTCTTGCCACTTTAAACTACGGCAATCTATATATTCACAATACCCAGATTGTCCCACTTCTTTAATTCCATCAATCTGCACCTGATAACTAAAACTACCGACATAACCTGCGGCAAGACCGAATTTAAAATCTCCACGACTTTCACCTTTCACGATTATTTTTCTTTTTTTATTTTCAAATGACCATTCAAATACCCGCGCTAAATACATCTCATGTCCATTAGGGGTCTTTATTTTTGGGTATACACGATGGACTTTGAAATAAACATCATCAAACATTTCAGATGTCTGAGCTTTTAAATCTCTTAGATACATCCTTGATTGCACAATTTGATTTAAACCATTGCGTATATGAGCAAGAAGTAACTGTCTTTGGTCGATTAAGTTAATTATCTGATAGGTAAAAAAATGAAGCGGTAGATACGGAATATTGATCGCTCTGGCAAATTCAAATGATCCTAACTGGTCAATTTTATATGTTTGTTCTTTATAGGTCACTGTTCCTTTGCATTGACACACTAATGACCAGTGATCAAATAAACCTAATTTTAGTTTGGTAAAGTGCGAAATAATTGGTTGAGTTTGAATATTCAGATCAACGGAAAGTTCATTGTCCTTTCTTATTAATTTGAAGTTTGGGATTGAGCCTTCTAGTTGCTCTCTTTGTCCGAATACAAATTTATTCTCTTTAATCTCGCAATCATTAATGATTGAATAACCATGAAAATGTCCAACCATATGTGGACTAATGCTCGTAATGAGTGAAACAGTATCCAAGGCTCTTGTTTTAATTGCATAATCATTACGCAGCATTGGAACATTCGGCTGTCCGATAATGGTTAAAAAATTAAAATAATGAAGTGGAGATGGTAATCCTGGAATCATCAATCCTTGATGAATAATTTTATAGATTCCTCGTGGACCGTGATAATCCAACCGAAGAGGAAAAGGAGCCTGATTCAGCTGTTTTGAATCGTCCGCTAAACTCATCAACAACTGCATACCAAACTCCTTTTTTATTTATATTGTTTTTTCTCGAGCCAAAAATGTAGTGACGAAACCTGAAAGTGCATAAATTATCGAGAGCACTAAAATACCGACAGGAATATTGTATGTAATCGCAGCAAAGATAAACACAACAATAGGCAAGACTGCGAACGGCACACGTTTACGATCTACGGTTTTAAACGAATAGTATTTAATATTCGAAATCATCAGCAAGCCAACTGCAATAATAATGACTGCATTTATCGTCTGAATCATTGGATCAGATAGGACAAAAATTTCAGGGAAATCACGCCCCACCCAAACCAAAGAAATGATCATTACTGCGGCTAGAGGACTAGCTACACCAATAAAATAGCGTTTATCAACCACACCTATTTGCACATTGAAACGTGCCAATCGGAATGCAGCACAAGCAGTATAGACAAAACATGCAGCCAAACCGATTCGACCTAGATCATGGAGGCTCCAGCTATACATCAAAATTGCAGGCGCAACACCAAATGCCAACATATCTGATAATGAATCAAACTGCTCACCAAAAGGGCTTTGCGCTCCAATTGCTCGTGCGACCCGACCATCTAAACCATCAAATAAAGCAGCGATAAAAATGGCATAAATAGCTTGTGTGAATTCGCCATTCATACTTGCAATAATTGAGTAAAACCCTGACAACAATGCCGCAGTAGTAATCAGATTTGGCCACAGATAAATCCCACGACGCTTAACCTTTTGCCCTTCTTGCGTATGTTCCTCTTCTTCAACTTCGAAAGTAATACCATCAAAGCCCGGAACATTTCTTGGAGAAGATTCAGTTTCAGGTTTATTTATATTTGTCATTGTCATTCATCCTAACTGTAGCCTTATCTCTCAATATTCTTATTCGCCGACCAACCAACGAACGGCAGCATGACCACCATTTTCACTCATTCTTAAGTGCGGGAAAAGCCATTGCAATGCTTCATCTGCATCTTCAGAAAACTTCCAAGGTGGATTAATCACCAATAAACCACAACCGTTTAATCCTACAGGTGTATCGTCTGGCCATACACATACTTCACAAACCAATTGACGGCGAATACCAGTCTTAATCATTTTTTTCTCAAAACGATCAATCATTGCGCGGTCTTTAATTGGGTACCAAATTGCAAATATGCCTGTAGGCCATTTCTTATATGCCGTAGCGATGAGTTCAACCAACTGCGGAAAATCCTTTCGCTCCACCTCATATGGTGGATCAATCATGACCAATCCACGTTTTTCTTTAGGAGGAATCACACCGAGCAAACCTTCATAAGCATCACGCTCATGCAAACCTGCACGACGATCACGCACATTCATGTAAAGTTGCTGAAATACATCTCGTTGCATCTCAAAAATTGTTGCTTTATCTGTTTCGCGCATTCCTTCCAAAGCGAACCATGGCGAACCCGGATAAGCGCCTTTTCCGGCACCTGCACGCATATCTTCTACAACTTTAAGATATTGCTTAACACCTTCAGGGGCATTACGCTTAATTGAGTCATCGAGTTTAACTAAACGGTGAATACCATTTAAAAACTCTCCCGACTTCTGTGCTGCAGACGTTGATAAATCGTATTTACCTGCACCACCATGTGTATCAATGTAACGATACGGCTTATCTTTTTGATTAAGACGTGACAAAATCTGAAGCAACAATACATGCTTCATGACATCGGCAAAGTTTCCAGCATGGAAATGGTGACGGTAATTCATGTTTCAATTATTCCTAAGATCAACAATCATTTTAACATGAAAAAGTGTTTCATTCAGAATCGATTATTACTCTAAAATAGCTGACCTTTTTTTTATACAGTAAATAGCGAGATAAATATGGAAGCAGTTGTCATCCCAGGGGATTGGAATGTTGATCAAATCCTTGATGATTTAGATCAACATGGCTTCAGTATCATCGATCATGCATACCCACCAAGCTATTTAAAAAACGTTGTAAATGAATGCCAAATCCATCTTGATGATTTTCGAAATGCAGCAATTCAAAATGGCATTGTCAGCACAATCCGCAGCGATCACATTTTGTGGTTAGATCCAAAACTATCAATTTCCCATCAACACATAAAAACCTTAGATTTACTCTCTCAGGAATTAAATCGTGCATTTTATTTAGGCATTCAAGAAGTCGAAGCCCACTTCGCTTGTTATAATCCTGGTGATTTCTATGCTTTACATCGAGACAACCCTCAAGGCAAAAATGGTCGTGTGATGTCGACAGTTTTTTATCTGCATGAGGAATGGCATCAGCATTGGGGTGGTCAACTAAAGCTACAAGATAAGAATAATCAGTGGCATATTATTGAACCCAAACCTAATCGCATCGCTCTATTTCAAAGCGATTTATTACATGAAGTTCTTGTTGCACACCACCAACGTCTTTCGATTACAGCTTGGTTAAGGACCGCACGAACTTTAATTTAGCGCTTTATTTTTTCGAAGTTGCCTCCATATAGGTTTTAAACCTGATGAGGACTCATCCATGCAATCAAATACCAAGCTAATTATTCAACGCATTGGTGAAACAGACCAACTTTACTTACAAAAAAATACGCCTGAGCTTGCCTTTGAACGTGCCGAATTGCGTTTAGAGCTGGTCAGTATGAGTAAGCTTCGTCAGGAACAAATTCATTTTCTTCAAGAAGCGATTGTTCTTCTTGAACAAGGTCGAGTAGATTTCGAAGAAATGCCAATGCGTTTGTATATTAATCTTACCCTGATGTTAGCTAGAGCCTACATGATGTATTTTGAGATTACTCAAGATGAAAAATTTGCGATCATCACTCAGCAAATTTTAAAATCATTAACATCGACCAATCATAGTGATGTTTATTTTAATCTGGCTTATGCTTGCGCTTCTCGTAAAGAGTCAGCACTTACACGCCATTGGCTAAATAAATATTTTAAAACTATTGATCATGATTTAGAGGTGATAAGAACTCACCCTGCTTTCAAACAATTTCATGACCAAGAGTGGTTTATCCAGTTAACCAAACCTAAGATGCATTAAAAAAAGCCCCATGAAAGGGGCTTTTTTAGGCCATTTTTAATTTATATGCATCCATATGTAACTGTTGATTAAGTTCATCTATCCATATTGCCCAATCATCATCTTGTACTAAATGACTAATTAAGAAGTCGCGCTGACCTTTATTCCAAAATGGTGCATCATGTAAATTTTGTTGAGCGGAAAGCTGATGTGTACGGATATAGAGTTCAATTGCCGCTGGACTATTTGCCAACCCCAATTGAGAAAACAATAACGCTAAGGAAGGTTTATGTTCCATCAAGAGACTCCCCTTATCAGATTTTAATAAAATTATTATTTAAATAACTTATAAGAAATCCATGAAAAAACCCAGCTTTTGGTCTGGGTTTATTGTTTCAATTTGTGATTATATTTTCATCACTTTGTATCGTTTGTGAGCTGCTCACTCAATTGGTCAATGACAATGGCCCATTCATTATCTTTTTTCCAATGACTAATAATAAAATCGCGTTGCGATGGGTTCCAAAAATCAGCTTCATGCATCGGCGTATTGGGATCAAGCCGATGTGTTTGTATAAATTGATCAATCCCTTCAGGTGAGCTATCTAAGCCCAATTGCTCAAAAAGTAATTCTTGATTTACTTCCATATCCAACATGGATTGCTCCTTGAATTTTCATGATTTTGTTCAAGATAACATGTCAATACAAAGTTCTATGTAGAAGGATTTCTTAAGCATTGTTAAGTTTTGTGCATTAAAAAAGCACTCCGAATGGAGTGCTTTTTTAATTTAGTTGAGAACTAAATTATTTAACCATGTCAGCAATCGCTGCACGTTCTTCTTCTAACTCATTAAGCGTGAAGTTGATACGCTCACGGCTGAATTCGTCAATTTCAAGACCTTGAACGATTTTGTACTCGCCATTTTCACAAGTTACAGGGAAACCGAACATTACGCCTTCAGGGATACCGTAAGAACCATCAGAAGGAATACCCATAGTTACCCATTCGCCGTTTGTGCCAAGAGCCCAATCGCGCATATGGTCGATTGCAGCGTTTGCAGCAGAAGCAGCAGAAGAAAGACCACGCGCTTCGATGATCGCAGCACCACGCTTACCAACAGTTGGAAGGAATACGTCTTTATTCCATGCAGCATCGTTGATTTTGTCTTTTAAGCTTTCGCCGTTTACGTTAGCAAAACGGTAGTCAGCATACATTGTTGGAGAGTGGTTACCCCAAACTGTCATGTTTTTGATGTCAGAAACTGCAACACCAGCTTTTTGAGCAAGTTGAGTTAACGCACGGTTGTGGTCAAGACGTAACATTGCTGTGAAGTTTTTCGCTGGAAGATCTGGAGCAGATTTCATTGCGATATAAGCATTCGTGTTAGCAGGGTTACCTACAACAAGAACTTTAACGTCACGGCTAGCAACTTCGTTAAGCGCTTGACCTTGACCGATGAAGATTTCACCGTTGACTTTAAGAAGGTCAGCACGTTCCATACCAGGACCACGTGGACGTGAACCAACAAGAAGCGCGTAGTCAGCATCTTTGAATGCAACTTTAGGATCATCAGTACCGATCATGCCAGCCAATAATGGGAAAGCACAGTCGTCAAGTTCCATCATCACGCCTTTAAGCGCTTGTTGAGCTTTCTCAACAGGAATTTCTAATAATTGAAGAATAACTGGTTGGTCTTTACCCAACATTTCACCGCTAGCGATACGGAATAAAAGGCTGTAACCAATTTGACCAGCAGCGCCAGTAACGGCAACGCGAACAGGTTGCTTCATGTAATTATCTCCAGTTGAGAGGATAGTCAATGCGATTAAATAGCTGTTCTATCTAATCTTAATAATCATAAACGGCGAAGATTGTACTCCAATACTTTGACAGATGCATTGAAAAGAGAATGAATTTCAACAAAAGTCTGATAGGAAATATAAATTAACTTCGCGGAAATAAATTAGTAGGCGCCCTCTATGTCAAATCTATTTGGGCAGGTCGAGACAATATCAGACGCACATGACTTGAATTGACCATTCGTGCGATAACAGATTTCAACCCCCGTTAACACTGGGCGACCATTTAAGCTTTGGCATTGAAATTCAATACCTTGGCTGGGTAATTTTGGGTTGAGTTTGATGAATTGTGATCGTAATGTCGCCATAGAGACTGTTTTACGATCCACTCCTGTTAAGGAATCAGGAACTTTTAATTGGTCTGCATGATTAATAATGGTACGAAAATACTGACTGGCATTCATTGGAACGCAACCACCATAGTTGGCCCATAACCTAATTCTAGCCTGCTCATCAGGCATCACCCTAGCAACAACCCTCTTCTGTAGCGGTGCCAAGGTGGCAGATGAACTCGTTTGGCAATCATGACGACTGGTTTCTGGGATAAGACCCTTTATCGTCAGTGAATATCCTTCTAGGCATTTACGGTGTTTCGCTTTTGTTCGATCTAATGCACAAATGGCAGGTGTCATCTGTACTTGAAGCACATATCCTTGTAAACCTTTCCCGGATGCCATCACATCTGCTGAACACAACAAAGCCCCTACGCTCAAACTACAGAGGAGGTAAGTGTGTTGACGACTAAACAGCAGTTTTGCGTGATTCATCCAAGCTCACAAAAGTAGTTGAAATGCTATTGCGTATTTCTTACTGGAATAGGCGGCATACGACTTTCGATCGCTTGCGGCCCCTGACCAAGCAAAACACCATAATGAGCAGCATTGGTCATAACTTTCTTCACATAGTCACGTGTTTCATGAAGTGGTATTGACTCTGTGTATTGATCCGCCGCAATACTTTTAAACTCTGGTTGCCAACGGCGTGCTCTAGTCAGCCCTGCATTATAGCCAGCCGTAGCTAGAACTGGACTGTTACTCAGCATACCTTGAATCATTGACAGGTAATATGTCCCATAACGAATATTGGTATTCGGATCTGATAATGCAGCAGGATTATACGTTTCACCCATTTTTCGTGCCACATCTTTTGCTGTTGCAGGCATAATTTGCATCAATCCACCAGCACCTACATGTGAACGGGCCGTGGTTACAAAGCGACTTTCTTGACGCATTAAACCATAAGCCCACGAAGGATCAATCCCTGCATTTTTACTATGCGTCACCACTAGATTTTGATGTGGTGTCGCATAACGATATGCATAGTTATGACGTTTAAGTGTTCTTTCCGCCGCATAAATAGCACGGTCATACCACCCCATTTCTGTGGCACGTTTTGCCGCAGCCAGTAATAGACCATCATCTTGCTTAAGATAAGCTTGGCGGACAGCCCAATTCCATTCACGGTTTGTGTAAGTTGCTGAAGCATTGATATTGCGTAATGCAAAAGCACGTCTAAAGTGAATATCTTGATCTAAACGTTGAATATCCTGTGCGCTTGGTTGTGCTCGATCATGTGCTTCATTATAACGAATACCTAAATGATCTTTTGCCAACAGATTGTGATAATCATCGCCAGCGGCAGCTAATCGTTGATAAATACTTTTTGCAGCTTGCTTGGAAGCTTGATCTTTGCGATTTTCATACGCTCTCGCCATCCAATATTGCCAGCGATCTTCTTGTTTTTGCGTAACGCTCATACTATCTATGGCGCGCAACACACTTTCCCACTCACCAAAACGAATCGCTTGACGCGCGTAAATTTCAGCCTCTTCTGGTGTAAAAGGCACGCCATAACTGTAATCAAAGTTCTTCAGCACTTCAGGATTAAAATTATTTTTCATCACTGTCGTGCCTCCAATATACGCCACCGTGCGGTACATATACTTTTGAACATCTGCAGGAACACCTTGCACGACACGAGGAAGATTTTGAAGCGCCGTGTTCAAGTCAGCATCTGCAGCACGACCTAAAGCAAACACCAAATAAGCATAATCTACTGTTGTTCCTTTGGTCGCAGACCATAAATAATTCAAAGGATCTGCCTGAATTTGATTTAATTGTGCTAATGACAAGTTTAAACCCAGAGTTTGTGCTGTTGCGATCGCTTGACCAGACTGTCCCGCTCTAAGTTGCGCATACAGGCGCTGTTGACGATCTGTGGTGGTGAGTAAGGGACTACTTAGCATTAAGCGACCTAAACCATTACACGATTCTGGCTGCGATTCTGTTGTAAACCAGACATCTTTGTATTCAGCGTATACCAATGTATCGCCATTTTTTGCTCTTACTTGCGCAACCGCACAGCTTTCAGCTTGATCAGGATTGGTGACATAAGGTAAAACAAGTTGAGCTGTCTTGAAATCTGCTTGTTTTACCTTTTCTTCGACATAATCAGCAGCTAATTTTTCAGCCATTGCAGATTGAGGATAGCGCTGTGCAAAGCTGATAATATTCGTTGCGGGTTGGAAGCCTAAATTATTATTCAACATCCAATATTCTGGATAATATCCAAGCGCATCATTTTGCATTGCAGAACGATAATATTCGAGCTGAGCTGTATTACCCGAGTTCGCAAATTTAATCGCCTCATTAAATTGCTCTTCAGCCGCATGAGCAGCGGGCAAACAACCTAGTGTTATCAGCCCCATTAAATATTGTTTTAACTGTTTTTGCTTCACTGCTTTTTTTAACACGCTTCTCTTCTCAACTTTAACTCGTCGCTACATTTGGACATGCTTTTTTGCATGATCAACTCTTTTGCAGCGCTTGGCAATTTTAAAATGTATTTTAAATACTCTAATGATCAAGTACTGTTCTGTTATGTAAAGCGCTGATTAACCACTATTATTTTAAAGTATTTTTACTGTAAATCCATAAACTTGATCTGATTTATATATTTGTTCAACCCGTAGTACAAATACTGTAAAATAGCTCGCTTTTATCGAGTGTGGGATTCCCCCATACTTCACCGGAACATATTTATCCCTTTTTATAGGATAGGAGCCTTCATGACGGTTCAAACCTTCATTCCGAATAGTGCCCCAGCTGCCTCAGAAAACACTGTTACCCAGCCACAGCACACCCCAGCCATCGATGGTGCAGTCAAAAAACTGTATATCGAAACGCAAGGGTGTCAGATGAATGAGTATGACAGTCATCGTATGGCCGACTTGCTAGGTGATTCACACGGTTATGTATTAACGACAGACCCTGCTGATGCAGATATTCTTTTAATGAATACCTGTTCAATTCGTGAAAAAGCGCAAGAAAAAGTATTTTCAGAATTAGGTCGCTGGCGCAAGCTGAAAGAAAAAAATCCTGATTTGGTGATTGGTGTAGGTGGATGTGTTGCATCTCAAGAAGGTGACAATATCCAAAAACGTGCACCTTATGTCGACATGGTATTTGGTCCACAAACACTTCACCGTTTGCCACAAATGCTTGATCAGCATACGGATCAAATTGAAAAGCCGAAAAAAGAGAAAATCAAACTGGTAGACATCTCATTTCCAGATATCGAAAAGTTCGACTTCTTACCTGAACCTCGCGTTGAAGGTTATAAAGCTTTCGTATCGATTATGGAAGGCTGTTCAAAATACTGTTCATTCTGCGTGGTGCCATACACTCGTGGTGAGGAAGTCTCTCGTCCCCTAGATGATGTACTTGCTGAAATTGCTGGTCTTGCGGAAAAGGGCGTACGTGAGGTTTCTTTACTCGGTCAAAACGTAAATGGTTACCGCGGAGAAACATTCGAAGGTGAAATCTGTACGTTTGCTGATCTTCTTCGTTTAGTGGCGGAAATTCCAGGCATTGGTCGTATTCGTTATACGACATCTCATCCATTAGAATTCAATGATGACCTTATCCAATGCTATCGTGACCTACCACAGATGGTTTCTCACCTTCATTTACCAGTTCAAAGTGGTTCAAATGATGTATTGAAGGCGATGAAGCGTAACCACACGATTGACGTTTATATCGATAAGATTGCTAAATTACGCCAGGTACGCCCTGATATGCATTTGTCTTCAGACTTTATTATTGGCTTCCCTGGTGAAACTGATGCTAACTTTGATGAGACATATCAATTTATTCAAGACTTAGATTTTGATCATTCTTATAGTTTCATCTACTCGAAACGTCCTGGTACACCAGCATCAGAGCTGGAAGATTTAACACCTGAAGATGTTAAAAAAGAGCGCTTGGCTAAAGTTCAACAATGGATTAAGCAGTCAAGTATCCAAAAAACTGATGCTATGCTTGGTACTGTCCAACGTGTGCTCATTGAGAGCGTTTCAAAGCACGATCCAAACTTATTGGTAGGAACCGCAGACAATACACGTTTAGTAACATTTATTGGTGATGCCTCTTGGCTTGGACGCTTTGCAGAGATTGAGATTACAGAGATTAAAACCTTGAATTTAGTTTACGGTGAACTCTTGAATCTTGAACCTGACGTGGCGTAATGTAGAGGTATAGATTAATAGACTCTAAAGGAAATCTCTTGACTGCAGCGATTCGACGTACAGTGGCTTTTCCCGGTGTTTCAATGGACCGTTTACAAACCATGCTTGGCGCGTACAACGGTCATATGAAACAAATTGAACAACGTTTAGATGTAAAAATCAGTCAGCGTGGTGATAGTTTTTTTATTGACGGTGGAATTGATGAAGTCGAGAGAGTTGAAAGCTTACTTCAGCGCTTATACGCCGAAGCTGAAGTTTCTCAACAAATCAGCTCTGATTTGATTCATTTAATGATTCAAGGCAGCCAGACTGATCATGAATTACAATTGGATCCTAATCAAGAACACACAGGACTTGACGAAGTCTGGCTCCAAACTCGCAAGGGCCGCATTAATCCGCGGGGGGCCAACCAAAAACGCTATGTACAACGTATTCTTCAAAGTGATATTTCTTTCGGGATTGGTCCAGCGGGTACAGGTAAGACCTATTTGGCTGTAGCTGCTGCCGTTGATATGCTTGAACGCAATGAAATTCAACGTATTCTTTTAGTTCGCCCTGCTGTGGAAGCTGGTGAAAAACTTGGCTTCTTGCCAGGTGACTTATCACAAAAAATTGATCCTTATTTACGCCCACTCTATGATGCCCTGTATGAAATGCTTGGCTTTGAAAAAGTGGCAAAATTAATTGAGCGTCAAATTATTGAAGTAGCCCCACTTGCATATATGCGTGGTCGTACACTCAATCACTCCTTTGTCATTTTAGATGAAGCTCAAAATACAACGCCAGAACAGATGAAAATGTTCTTAACTCGTCTTGGTTTTGGTTCGCGTGCAGTCATTACCGGTGACATTACTCAAGTGGATTTACCACGTGGACAACAGTCTGGTTTGGCACATTCATTACGTGTGCTTGAAAAGATTAAAGAAATCCATATCACACGTTTTCACTCACGTGATGTTGTAAGACATCAGCTTGTACAAAAAATTGTAGAAGCATACGAAGGTTGGGACAGTGAACAACATCGTTTAACTGCTGAAGCACGTGCGGAACGTAAAGCGCGTCAAGAAGCACTCATATCAGAAAATGATTCTGCTGCTGATGCTCAGCATCAAGATGCAGAGTAATTTAAATCTAATCACGCTCAAGGCAAGATTTTGAAACTCAGTCTCTCATTACAACAATCGTTTGAAGCATCAAACTTGGTGCTCAAACGTGCGTATGTTAAAAAAATTATTGAAACCACCCTTCGTCATATTGATACACAAAGCGATTGTGAAATTGGAATAGCTTGCGTAGATGTCGAAGAAAGTCACAAACTTAACCTTGAATATCGTGGTAAAGATAAGCCAACCAATGTTTTATCTTTTCCAAGCGACTTACCAGATGAAATGGCTGAAATTTTAGACAGTTTCCCTATCGGAGATCTGGTGATTTGTATTCCCGTTGTGCTTCGAGAAGCAGAAGAACAATTTAAAGCACCATTAACACATTTCACTCATATGTTGGTTCACGGTACTTTACATCTGATGGGCTATGATCATGAAACTTCTGAACAAGATGCTGAGGAAATGGAAGCAATTGAGATTGAGATTTTACAAAAACTAGGTTTTGAAAACCCTTACTTGCTTTTGGATGACGAATAACACTCCTCAATGACTTCGGTCTATGCTTCCCGTTATTCGGGAAGCAAATTAAAATAATAAATGAGTATTCAAAAATGAACTTCGTTGTCATCTTCAAAGCTAAAATAAAAAATATTGATGATGAATATGTAATATTGGCTAGCCAAATGCGGCATAAAGCGATGCATGATTACAATTGTACAAAGTTTGAAAGCTATCAAGAGAAGGATAATGAAGTCAGTCTTTCTTATTGGAGTCGGTTAGAAGATATTCAAGCTTGGCATCAAGACACCCAACATCTTTATGCCCAACAAAAAGGTCGCCTATCATGGTATGACACGTATTCGATTGAGGTCTGTCAGATTCAGCGCGCTTATCAATCTGAGTAAATCGAGTTGATCTTTATATTGATGACATATTTTAGACAAATGAGTTAAATATTGAGCAAGTTCTTCAGATAAAATAAGATAAAGTCATGCGAAACCAATAGATTAAACTTAAATAACGCCTGACCATCAAAACCATAATAAACGTCTTTGTAAACATTACATCGCAATTGGATAAGCTGTTATCCTTCGGCAGTAATCACCTACAAGATATACACTAGCTGACATCTCACAAGATTTAGAGGTAATGGAACTTCACTTATGCCAACGATTATTTCAAATATCGCGAACAAATTTCGTAAAGTCTATCAAAAGGCTGAAGGGTTTATTGAAGAAGAACGTGAATTTCCTGTCTCTCAAGTTTTTTTAAATGCGACTTTCAAGCGCTTTGTGACCGACAATGTCAGCATCCTTGAAGACTTACATGCTGATTTACACGACGATTGGCTTCGACTCTATGCCACTTTGAATGTGAAAGGGCTTTATACCATTCTCTCTGTAGATTTAAAGCTGATTCAAATGGAATTGAATAAAGATGTACAACTGATTGTATTTGAACAAATTAGTGAAACCGAAGTCATTGAAGCAAAATTTCAAACCTTTTGGATGAAAATTGCATTCCGCTCTGCCCTATTTTTCTATCAAAAAATTCTTCGTAAAGATCCACTTGGCATGATTTTAGAGCGGTTTAATGTCATTAAAGTCAAAGACGATCTCTTACATCTCGATTTAAATCAGTGGCTCGGAAAAAATCGCTCGATCATTGAAACATTGGGCAAAGTACACGTCAACCATGCAGAACTTCGTGAAACAGAATTGGTGGTGATTGGTAATGTAAATTTGATGGCTTTATTCAGCAAAATGAATACTGATCGATTCAAATCGAAATCTGATGAAGTGGAAAGTGATCACATTACACCAATTAAACAAAAGGACGACTAGAGCGCAGCGTTTTGATGTCGTCATAAAGCTTAAGCTACAGAAAAATACATTTTCACTGTGATTATTGATTATTTCTCCTTATTTATCAGAGATAATAAAACTTCAAGTGATCCTTCGATACGAAGGTAAAGGAAAATATTTATGGCATTTAAATCGTTTAAAACTTTGAGTGTGATTGCAAGTGTAGGTACAGCCGTGCTTTTCACAGGCTATTCAAGTCAAGCGCTTGCCATGACGCCCTTCCAAGCCTCTTATCAGTTTGCATACAATGGTAAAAACTTGGGGTCAGCAACACGAACCTTGAAAAAATCAGGTAACACATGGAATTACGTTTTTGCAGCTAAAGCAGGTGGTATTGCTTCAGCGACTGAAACCAGTAACTTCACATTCAACAATAATCAGATTCAATCATCCAATTTCAGTCGCACCAGTAAAATTTTGGTTCATAACAATACAATGAGCATTAAATTTAATCCAAGTGCCAAAACCATTAACACCACCAAAGATAAAGAGCAACGCTCATTTGCTTGGAAATCTGGTGTACTGGATGAGTTAAATGCAGAATTGCAAATTCGTGAAGACTTAAAAAATAACGGTTTAAAATCGCAATATTGGATTGCAGATGCTAAAGAAGTTGAATCACGTCGTTTCGTCAAACAAGGCACTGAAAAAGTAGAAACCAAGTACGGTACGTTTGATACCATCAAAGTAGTGATGAAGCATGATAAACCAGGTCGTGAAACGATTTTTTGGCTGTCTCCGAAATTGGACTATTTACCAGTGAAAGTCACACACCAAGATAAGAAATCTTCATACGGGCTCTTACTGACAGGGTATAACGGTCCACAAAATTAAGGCATTTTTTACTTGCTTTTTTGCAGATGCTTTTTAAAATACGTCTTTGCTTAAAAAGGCACCTGCCCTAGAGGATTCTCCCGTGTACGCACTAGAACAGAAAATCTTAAACGAAGGTATCGTTCTATCTGATCAGGTTTTAAAAGTTGATTCTTTTCTAAACCACCAAATCGACCCAGTGATGATGCAACAAATTGGTCAAGAATTTGCTCGTCTATTCAAAGATGCAGGCATCACCAAAATCATCACAATTGAAGCTTCAGGTATCGCACCTGCTGTGATGGCTGGCTTGGAACTTGGTGTACCGGTAATTTTTGCACGTAAGTATCAATCTTTAACTTTAAAAGATGATTTATATCGTTCAAAAGTATTCTCATTTACAAAGCAAGTAGAAAGCACAATTGCTATTTCTAAGAAGCACATTGCAGCAACAGATAAGGTTCTTGTGATCGATGACTTTCTTGCAAATGGACAAGCTGCTTTAGGTCTGGCTGACTTGATTCACCAAGCTGAAGCTGAAGTTGTCGGGATTGGTATTGTGATTGAAAAGTCGTTCCAACCCGGCCGTGATCTTTTACTTGAAAAAGGTTACCGCGTTGAATCACTTGCTCGTGTTGAATCACTTGCAAATGGGACAGTGACTTTTGTTCAAGAATAATGTTGAACATTAAAAAAAGCGCCTAACGGCGCTTTTTTACTTTAATGTGGCAGGATCTAGTTGAATGCCCAATTTTGTACCACCAAAATGCTTTTGAATATAATCCTCAACGTAAGGCTGATGGTAAAGATTTGAAAGTTTTTGAAATTTTGGATCATTCAATCGGTCTTTACGCACTGCAAGTATATTGACATTTTCTAAAGCTTTATCAGTGACCTCTTCTTTAAATATCGCATTTGTTATTACATTTAGTCCACTTTCCAGAGCAATAGTATTTCCAATTGCGGCTAAATCCACCTCAGACAAGACACGTGGGAGTTGTGCACCTTTGACCAATTTAAATTGAAGTGATTTCGGATTTGACTGGATACTTTCAAGAGTTCCAGAAATCGTATTAAAATCAGGCTTAAGTTTAATTAGCTGAGCACGCTCTAATAACCTTAATGCACGTGCTGTATTCGCCACATCATTTGGAATTGCAATTAAGGCCCGATCAGGCAAAGCAATTAGTGACTTGTAGTTTTGAGAATATAACCCCATAGGCTCTAAATAAGTGGTCGCCAAGACAGCAAGCTTATGATGATTCAAGTCATTAAATTCTTTGAAATACGCCCAAGATTGAAATGCATTTACATCAATTTCACCATCGAGCAAAGCTTGATTCAAAGCCACACCGTCATTAATTTCTTTCACCTCAATGTCAACTTTTGCTGTTTTGGCCTGATCAGAATCCGCGATATGTCTCCAAATATCAACATCCGATCCATGTGACCCAATCACGATTGTTTGTTGTGTTTGTTTTGTTTTTTGAGGTTCAGGTTGAGCACTACATGCACTGATAATGAGAATTGCAAAAATAATAAATAAAAATTGGGCGTATTTTGACTTCATGATTTACTCGATATTGTTGTTGATTGTTTGAGTTGTTTAAATTGTGCTGGATAATATTTTTCAGTAACGTCTAAATGAGATCTAAGTCGACCTTTGATACAGTTTTCTCCCACATTTCTCAGTAAAGGATTCAGCGGATCTGTCTCTGGTCCTTGTGCAAGCGTTTTTAAATTATCTGCAAGATTTAAAAGCGGAATTTCACCAGCAAATAAATTGGGAGAAAGAAAATAAGCAACCGAATACCGATCTGCATTCGTTGGAGATATGACTCGATGTTGATTCGCAATCAAATATCCATTTGTGGCAAGCTCTAAAACCTCACCGATATTGACGACAAATGCGTGTTCAACAAATGGTACTTCAATCCATTTGCCTTGACTTAAGACCTGAAGTCCTCCGATCTGGTCTTGTAAAAGTAAAGTTAAAATATTGGAGTCTTTATGAGGGCCTACACCCTGATGATTCATTTGATCAATTGGAGGATAATGAATCAGCTTGAGTAGTTCATGTGGACTGCCTGTAATCAATTGATCAAGTGCTGTGTCCTGCTGCCCCAATGAAAGCAACAAGGCTTTTAATAATTTAATTGCAACTTGTCTGAGATCTCGTTGCCATGCGGTGACTGCGCGTTGAAACTCAGGCCAATTCGAAGGCCACTGATTTGGTCCCTGTAAGCGTCTCCATGTCGGTCCAGTTTCAGGTTCTAATGCTGCCAGTTCAAAACCAATGTCTATTTGTTCTCTAAAATCAGGGTGCAGACGTGTAACTTCGGCATTTACTCGACTATACCCTCGAAAATGCGGGGAATGAATCATAGCGATTTCATCTTTTTGTTCTTGTGGCAGCGAAAAAAACTGCCGAGTAATACGCTGAATCTCTGAAATTTTTTCAGTTGGAATGCCATGACCCGTCAAATAAAAAAAACCAATATCCTTGGCGATATGTGCAAGTCGTTGCAGAAAATCTGCTTGAGTTGATGATTGATCAAATTGACTTAAATTCAGAATAGGAAATGCGTTTAAGCTTTGTTTTAATGGTTGAGTCATGATGCACTCATCTTTCTAATACTTCATTGTATTAATGACTGAAAGATGAATGCTTTTGAAATCATTTAAATTGGATACTTATGCGTCTATAAAAATATGATTCACGTTCAATCACTTACTCTTGCCCAGTCCACACATGATCTTTTAAAGACACGGCATTCGGAATGAGTTTAAGTTGATAAAACAAATCTGCAATTTTTTGTTGCGCCGTGACTGTATCTGTATCGACCAGTTTGGCATAAGCAGGAATATTTCTTTTTTCTAAAACCAGTTTGGTAATATTTTCGTCCAAGCTTGTACTTTGCGCCAAAATTTTTGCGGCTTGATCTGGGTGTTGATTGATCCAATCATCTACTTGATTTAATGTTTGCACAAATTTTTGGGCTTCAACCGCATGTTGTTTTAAAAATTTTGGTGAAGACAAATAGAAGCTATATGCCAATGGCAAAGCTTTTGAATCAATAAGAACACGTGTATCACCTTTAAGCGAAGCAGCACTTGCATAAGGATCCCAAATCGCCCAAGCATCGAGTGATTTTTTATCAATAGCAGCTCGTGCATCTGCAGGCGTTAACCAGACGGGTTGAATATCAGACCAACTCAATTGAGCTTGATCTAATATTTGTGAGAGAAAGTAATGCGCACTTGAACCTTGTGTAACACCAATGCGCTTACCTTTTAGATCCTTTAAGCTTTGAATCGTGCTGTCTTTGGGTAACAGTAAGCTGTGTGCATTTTTAGATCCATTTTCATACGCTAAATATTGAATTGGTTTACCTGCAGAAAGTGCGAAAATTACAGGTGTATCTCCTGTATACCCCACATCTATAGCACCGACATTTAATGCTTCTAGTGTTTGAGGACCTGCCGGGAATTCTTTCCATTGAATTTTCACACCAGGAAATGCCTGCTCAAAAGTTTTATTTTGTTTTGCAACGATGAATTTAAGCGCCGCTTTTTGATAGCCAATATTCAATGTTGTTAACTGTTCTTTTGATTCATCTTGCCCCTTAAGCTCAGTAGGCTTTTCTTTTGAGCATGCAATGAGGCTAAAACTCAATGTCACAATGGTGCTTAGTACAAATAATTTTTTCATTGTCTTGGTAATTTTTTTGATTGGAATAAAAAAATAAGCCAAACTTCGAAAAAAATTAAATCACTATTTGCGCTTAGTTATTCAGTTCAAGATCTAAGCCATCCTGCTCATAAAAAATGGTTTTATCCTTAAAAATTAAATTAATCTATTTTCAAATCAATTTTTTATTTTATCTAGCATTACAGTTTTTCTACATTCGGCCATGTTGCAACTTTAAGCGCAATGCTAGAATCTTTTAAATAAATGGATGTATAGATTAGAGCAATCCTAAATGACTGAAAACTTAGAAATACACTGCCCAAAATGCGGTTCAACTGATATTGAAAAACGCAACCATGAACAATTACTGCAAAAAACAGGTGGTGTTCTTCTTTCCGCAGCGGGTACAACTGCGGGTACTGTGGGTGGTGCTGCATCAGGTGCTTCTATTGGTGCTTCCATTGGTGCTGTTGCGGGCCCTTTAGGTGTAATCATGGGTGGCACAATTGGCACTTTTGTTGGTGCAATCAGTGTGGGTGTGACTGGTGGCTTTTTAGGTCATCGTTTTGGAAAAAAAGCGGGAGAAATTGTCGATAAGAATGTTTTCCTCGATTACCAATGCAAAAAGTGCAAACACCGATTTGAACAGAAACATATTTCAAAATAAAAGTGAGCGAGAAGCTCACTTTTTTTATGCCTGATAAAATAATCTTTAAAATTATTTCTTTAACATTTGCAACGCCACTTCACCTAATCGTTTCCCTTGCTCGATACACAGTGATTTTTCATCTTGGCTTAGAGATTGATCGTGTCTAGGTCCACTGACATGTGTAGCACCATAGGGTGTCCCACCTGATTTTGTATTCGATAAAGCTGGGTTGGCATTGGTTAAACCCAAAATCAACATTCCATGATGAAACAAAGGTGGCAACATAGTCAGTAATGTACTTTCCTGCCCGCCGTGCATAGAGCCCGATGAACCAAACACACAAGCAGGTTTATTATGCAATGCACCATTGAGCCATAAACTCGTTGTTTGATCCCAAAAATATTTCATTTCTGATGCCATATTGCCAAATCGAGTTGGTGATCCTAATGCAAGTCCCGAACAATGTTGAAGATCATCCAAAGTCGCATAAATATCGCCCTCCTCTGGAATACTTGGTGCTGCTTCGGTCACCACTGTTGCCAACTGTGGAACTGTTCTAATTTTCGCAAGCATTCCAGTAGATTCAATTCCTTGAGCAATTAAATGTGCCATTTCCTTGGTTGAACCATATTTGCTGTAATACAAAACTAGAACATATGCTTGCATAAAAAGATCATCCAATGAAAAAAGAAAACTATACGGTATTTTTTTTAAAATTTGGTTAAGCTGTGCAACGAACGTACAGAATTTTAACTAAAAAATACTCGAGACTCATTATTTATGGCGGAAATCTTAAAAAAGTTACCTTTCTACAATAAAACATGGTTTCAGTTTATTTTGTTTGTACTACGACGCTTTGAAGCTAACAATTGTCGTGAGCAAGCAGGCTCTTTAACTTACACCACACTTTTCGCTGTCGTGCCGATGTTGACCGTATTCTTGGTTATCATTTCATCGATTAAAGCATTAGAACCTGCTCGGCAACAATTACAACAATTGATCTACAGTAATTTTCTGCCTAAAACCAGTATCGCGTTTGATAAAGCATTGAATGCATTTACTGACAATTCGAGCAACTTAACCATTATTGGTGTGCTGTTTTTATTCTTTACCACAGTAATGATGCTCACTAGCATTGAGACAGCATTCAATCGTATTTGGCGTGTGACAGAAACGCGTAATGGCATTATTGGTTTTATGCGCTATTGGACCATCATTTCACTGGGACCAATCCTGCTGGGTTCGGCTTTTGTGATTTCATCGACTTTAGCGTCTATGAACATCCTAAGCAATAATTTTGCAGGTTATGAATTGAATGGCACGTTTATTTTATGGGTCATCTCATTTGCACTCACCGCATTTGGTTTTTTTGCCTTGTATTGGACGATTCCAAACCGCTCTGTTCCAATAAAAGCAGCCATGATTGCTGCGATTTTTAGTGCTGTTACCTTCGAGTTACTGAAAAATTTATTCGGCTTCGTGATGACTAACTTTACCAGTTATCAGTTGGTTTACGGTGCTTTTGCAGCAGTTCCAATTTTCCTGTTGTGGATTTATCTCTCTTGGAACATCGTACTGCTTGGTGTTGAGATAAGTTATGCTCTCACAGCATTTCATACAGGTAAAACTGAAACGCGCCATCCAATTCTCATGCTTCTAGATATGCTTGAGTTATTCTATAAACAACAAAAACAAGGTAAAACCGTAACCGATCTGGAGGCACTTGATATTTTAGGACGCGGTGAAATTGGCCGCTGGCCTAAATATGTCAATCTATTGGAAGAACAGAATATTATTAAACGTACAGATAATAATGAATATGTTTTGGTTAGAAATTTAGATCATCTTGATTTTTGGTCATTTTATAAATCATTGCCTTATACACTGCCAGATAAAAATGATATCGGACAAATCCATGAAGATGATGTATGGATGAACCGTATTGGTCCAGCACTGATTGAAGCTGATGATTATCTGGCTGCAAAGCTCTCCGTACCGCTATCGACCATACTTGAAGAAAAATAAACTCTTGCAATAAGAAAAGACCTCTATAGGTCTTTTCTTATTTCGTAGACGGATTATATGGACGTGTAGATTGCCAACAAATAAGTGCGCCTAAGGTCACTAAGACACAACCGATCCAAAAGCTTATTAGAGGTTGCACATCTAGAATCAGCATCGACATCAGACTTGAAAAAATGGGCATAAAATACGTTGCCAAAATTAAAATTTTGAGATGTCCATATTGGATGCTTTGGTTCCAATTGCTGTAAGCTAAACCAATTAAGCTGCCAATGACTACAACCATCAGCCATGTCATCAAATTCAGCTCAATAAACGGTTCTCGCATCACAAAATGTACAGCCCACAATCCAACTGCAGTCATTAGAAAAAGAAATGGAACAGCATTATGACCTTCTGCATATTTCTTGGTAAATATACTGTACAAAGGCCATAGCACGGCGCCAATGAAAGCAAATGAGTACGCCAATGGATTTTCAAGCACGGCCACCAATATGCGTTTCGGCTCGAGAATATCTGGATTAACAACCATCATTAACCCAAGAATGGCACATGCAAAGCCAGCAATCACCCAAATATTCGCGCTCAATTGCCGTGCAAGAATCGAAAATACAATCAGCAAAGGAGGCCAAAGATAATTAATCATTGCAATAATTAATACCTGTTCTCGATGTGTTGAAAGAGCAATCGAAATTAAAAATAGGATTTCATAGCCAACAAAAAGAGCACCACAGCCCAATAGGTATTTTTTAGGCATGAGTAAAAGCTTGGGAAAGCCATTTTTCCATAACATGAACAATGCACTAAAACTATAGATCAGTGCCACCGCCTGTACCGGGCTTAATGATTCAGTTACAAGTTTCACCACCGCAACCAACGAGGCCCAAATCAAAATCGAGCTTAATCCCAGCCATGTATGCTGATTCAATGGAATGCTCCAATTCTTGCGCTGATTCGATCAAGATAAATTCTCAAATAGCGGTGCAAAGATACAATCATAATCCCTGCAAGAACCATACAAGAACCGACCAAGAAACTCGTTTCGATCTCCTCATCTAATAGCCAGACACCAAACAACATGCCGAACATGGGGGTCAAAAACGAAAACACACCTAAGCCATTTGCTAAATAAGTTCGTAACAACCAAAACCATAACAGTAAACTTAAAAAAGACATGACAACCGCATGAAATGTTAAGCTCAGAAACGTCAGTTGTGACCAGCGCACATCTGCTTGTCCAGTCCAAAAAGCTAAGGGTAATAAAAAAATAAAGCCCCCAAGCAATTGATAAAATAATGTTTGAGTAGGCGGTGCCTCTGAAAGCGTTGAAAATTTTAAAGAAATCGTAGTCAATGCCCACATCATCCCCGCCATTAGAGCAAGCAAATCTCCCCATAAAATAAGGCTGAGTTGGCTCTGAGCTTGATCACGCACTAAAAAAGTATAAGCGATGCCAAGAAATGCGAAACAAATACCAAACCACTGCAGATTATTCAATTTTTCAGCTTTGACTTTCCAATGTAAGCCTAAAGCCACAAAAATAGGCGCGGTATAGAGCAGAACAACAGTGTGCGCAGCACTGGTGTACCTGAGTGCCTCAGCAACCAAATAAAATTCTGCAGAAAATAAAAAGGCTAACCAAATTCCAGGAACAACATAACGGTAATGGAACAGTTGTTGCACTCGTTGTCGATACAATAATGGAACGACAAGCAAGGTTGCCAAACCACAGCGCAATGCGATTTGCATCAGAGGACTAATATCAGTAGCTGCAAGTTTCAAGACAATTTGCTGTAAACCCCAGACTAAACACAATACGATCATTAAGCTTGACGCCTGAAGGTCAAGACCTCTTCGCTCACCCATGAGTGGCACTCTTCACACAAACAAGTCGTCACTATACTGCTGACTGAATTAGAATATATAATTCAAAACAGACAACAAATACATTTATTCAGGCAATTTAATATGCCAAAACGCCATCCACATGAATCATTCGTTCAGTTAGATAATTATGATCATATCCAAGAGAATCTTTGGCTAACATTCCGTAATGATCCAGCCCATTCGGAATATCCTAAACACGGTCATGCATGGGGCGAATTTATCTATGCATTTGATGGTGTAATGGAAGTTCATATTGATCAAAATCAATATTTAACACCTCCGCCCTACGGAATTTGGCTACCGCCGCATCTGCATCACAGCAGTATTAATCTCACAGCTGTTTCTCATGCCACCTTATACGTGCATGAAAGCCTGTGTGATGCACTGCCCAAACAATCAGGTATTTTACTAAGCCCCCCCTTAGTGACGGCGCTACTCAATGAACTCAGAAAAACTTATTTCAAATATGATCAACCCGAATATCAACGACTCTTAATGGTTTTGCTGGATCAATTAAAAAGCTCACCCCTGCTCAAAAGCTACTTACCCCATTCTGATCATCCTGCATTACAAACGATATTTACCTACATGCATGAGCATCTCAGTGATCAGCGTCCACTGAGAGATTATGCTCAAATGGTGAATATGAGTGAGCGCACTTTATCGCGCCTATGTGAAGCTGAAATTTCGATGTCGCTCAATGAATGGCGTCAACGCTTTAAAATTACACGAGCATTAAGCTTATTGTCTGAAAATAAAACCGTTGAACATATTGCTCTAGATTTGGGCTATGCCAACGCCTCAGCCTTTATCAATATGTTTAAACGCTGGATGCACATCACGCCCCAACAGTTTCGTAAAAACATCAATTCAGACAATCTCTAGCCATAAAAAAAGGATGAACCATCATCCTTTTTAATTGAGCTTGATGCATCATTAATGCACTTGCGTAGTCCACACAAAATCTTGTTTTAAGCCAGTCAAAGTCATTTTGAGCTGATCACCCGATTCTAATGGTCCCACACCTGCAGGCGTACCCGTCATGACAACATCACCAGACATTAAGCTAAAGTTTTGACTGATTTCTGCCAAAAGCACTCCTAATTTAAAAATCAGTAACCCCGTATCACCATGTTGCCTAAGTTGATCATTAATTTCGAGTTTAAACTGGACTTGATCTAATGCTGGAACCTGATCAAGCGAAATCCAATCTGCCAAAATACAAGATCCATCAAATGCTTTCGCACGTTCCCAAGGTTGTCCTTTCTTTTTAAGCTGATCTTGTTGATCTCTTAAAGTCAAATCCAAACCAAGGGTGACTGCACCTACTGCTGCTAATGCCTCTTGAGGATCCTTAACGTTTTTGAGCGGTCGATCTATTCGCAATGAAAGTTCACATTCATGATGACACTGTCCCAATGCACGATTCCAATCAATCCCTTCTGCTAAGGACACCAAGCTACTCGGCGGCTTGATAAATAAGACAGGTTGATCAGGAATCGCATTACCTAATTCTTGAGCATGCGCAGCATAACTGCGACCGACACATACAATTTTTGATGGAACTGCACTCATGAAAATCTCTCTTATTTATAGTTTGAGTAATGAACTCATCAAAACTTAACGTTTTTGGAATGTATTTTCAAACAGTGTTCTGTCTACATCAGACTCAAATGCACGTTTTGGAATAATGACAACTGTATGATTTTTGAGTTCAAGCATATAGGTCAATTTACCCACTACAAATTTTTGTACTTCAATGTAGGCAAATGCTTGTTTAGGACGACCACTTGAAAAAAGCTCGGCAGAGTTTTGAAACAAATCGATACCTTGTTCAGTCTTACCAAATTGATATTTTTCAAACTGACGCTTGAACATCATAGGTAAAAACCAGTAACGCATAACGATTTGTAAAAAGATAAAGAACGTGCCTAAAGCCACGTAATAGCGCCCTACTCCCTCTAATCCAAGATAAAGCCCCCAAATCACGATCGCAATACTGACAAGTGGCGTTAAAAAACGCGTAAATTGTTTTTTGCCAAAAGTAGCTAATGCAAAACCATCCTGAGACTCTTGTAAATTTAAGAAGTAACGGACAGATAAAACTGGTTGAGTATCAGACATAGGGGATTCAACGATCGATTTTCTTAAGCAAAGATATTACACCACTTTACCTGAAATCGAATTGTCGTTTTAATGAATAGTGTTGATTACATCATCGCACTATTGATGAAAGCATCACACGATTTACAATGACACAAAATAAAAAGTCTAAATTCATAGTTCAGGATGAAAATGAAATACTTTAACTATCGAGCATTGTGCTTAAGCCTTATTTTTATACCCAGCTTGTCGTACAGCGCGATTATTGAATGGAAAGAAAATATACCCAGTGCGTTAAAACCATTTCAAAATAATAGTACCGAACTCGCCAGCATCGCCAAAGATCAGATTCTCATCTATGCGCACACAAATACCCAAACATCTATTCCGACACGCAAAAAACAACCCAATCCAAATGTGAAGTTCACATCATCTGCCATCGTATTGCCTGTTAATGAAGAAAAGGTCGCCAAAACGCTTTCACAGTTTGAAAATTTTGTTGGATTATTCCCGACATTGAAATCAGCTAAAATATTAAATCAAGAAAAAAATATCACTCAGATTCAATATAAAATTTCCATTCCAACACCAATACCAGTGCTCAACTTTAATGAGACCATAGTGTTTCAGCATCATATTGAAGCCAATAGTATTTCAAGTTTGATTGTGGATGCACCTGTTCCTTATGGTCTAGGCAAATTTGAATGGTTCAAATTGGATCAAAATCATACTCTTCTGACCCTAACGCAATGGGGAGATTTGAACCAACCTAAAGGTTTTCTATTTAGCAAAGTTCTGAATGCAGTGCCTGAAGCAAAAATGGGAATTCCAAGTGGTACACATGCATTTTTACTTGAATCAATTCGAAAAAAATTAACAGCGCCTTCTTCGAGTGCGCTCAAACCAGGACAATTTCCATCCGACCAATTAACGACAAATCAAATAGCCAAAATCGCACAAATCAGTCGTATCACCGAACACCCTGTAAGTTTTGTCCATACACCGACAACCGTGCCTTATCAACACGGTGCAGAATCAATGCGTTTTGTGACGACGTATCAGTATTATTCCCAACCAGTGCAACGATTACAAAAATGGACACAGCCTGTACATTATAAAAAGTTGTTTCCCCGCCAACTCAAATCTATTGATATCGAAACCCTAAAAGACCAAACACAATTGGCAGATTTTAAAGTTGAACTCGGGTTAGGAGTTATTCAAATTCCATTCCGATTTAAACTAAATTTTAGCTTTCCTCAGTCGAATCAGAATAGTTTTTATGCTCAAGGGGGTGATCTGAAATACATTAAAGGAAAAATGCAATTTGATAAGTTTCAACAAGGTACTTTATTGAAAATGACGAATGCTGGAAAAATAGATGAAAAAGCACCGTTCCTGATTCGTGCAGCACGGAGCTTGCCTTATCATGATGTGCTCCCTACAGTTGGGGCGAATGTCGTCTTTGCATTGAAAGTCAAAAACGAAGAGCAGAAGAAATAAGATAAAAAAATAGACACAAAAAAACCGCAATTAAGCGGTTTCTTCTCTTTTTTTACATCTTAGAGATGATCAAGTTGGTGCGCTCAGAGAGATTCGAACTCCCGACCCCTTAGTTCGTAGCCAAGTGCTCTATCCAGCTGAGCTATGAGCGCGACGTCTTGATGGAGTGCATTATATATGAATATTATTATTTGTTAAGTACTTTTTAATAAAATTTAAATCAAGCGAACAGTATTTATACGTAAATGTAAATTATGGCTAGATAATCAACAACTTAAGAGATGATCAACAAGATCAATCCAAATTCCAAACAATCCTGAGTTGGATTGATGATGTTTTTATAAGAGCTAATATCTATTAATTAAAAATAATATGTGTAGAAATTTTAAAATTTATTTCTTTCTTAAGTAGCTAATAAAATATGATGATTTAGAGCATCACTTCATTCTAGAAACAAAAAAACCGCAATTAAGCGGTTTCTTCTCTTTTTTACATCTTAGAGATGATCAAGTTGGTGCGCTCAGAGAGATTCGAACTCCCGACCCCTTAGTTCGTAGCCAAGTGCTCTATCCAGCTGAGCTATGAGCGCGTACTTGAGTGTCTTACGACTTCGTTACATCGATTAACTTGATTGGTGCGCTCAGAGAGATTCGAACTCCCGACCCCTTAGTTCGTAGCCAAGTGCTCTATCCAGCTGAGCTATGAGCGCATTTCAAGTTTATCGTTGGCGGTGAGAGAGGGATTCGAACCCTCGATACCAGTAATAGGTATGCTTCCTTAGCAGGGAAGTGATTTCAGCCACTCATCCACCTCACCGTAACGAGACGCCATAATACAAACTTCGTCCCTACTCTTCAAGTGAGAATTTAAAAAATTCTATGTTTTTTGTTCAATCATATATTTTTTAAACAATTTTCAGTTTTTTTGCCTTTAATCTGCATTAATTTCACTTTAATACTGTCTATTCTGCATCTCTTTTATAATTTATGAACTAAAAACACTTTATTGCAATCATTTACGTGCAGTATTTCTCATCATGTCTTATGCTAAACTTATCTTCTGATATGAAGCCAAAGACATTATGAAAAATTGGGTCGACCCTGAAGCCAAAGCGGAAGCTGAACGTTACGATAATCCTATTCCAAGCCGTGTTCTGATTCTAGAAACGATTGAGAATAAGAAAAAAGCATTGTCTCATGCAGACCTTGTGGAACACTTCGAAATTGCGGATCAAAAAAGTATTGAAGCACTTAGTCACCGTTTAAGTGCGATGGTTCGTGATGGTCAATTGACGAAAGAAGGTTATAAGTTCCAGCTTATGGCAGATCAACCTGTTCATGATGCGACCATCTATATCAATAGCAAAGGTTTAGGGGTTGCGAGTATAGATGGTAAGAAAGAAGAATATTTGTTACCTGAGCGTGAATTACGTCAAGTCTTCCATGGTGACCGAGTTAAAGTTCAACAGACCTCTGTTGACCGTAAAGGTAAACCATGGGGTTTCATTACTGAAATTACCCAACGACGCGTCAAACAAATCATTGGGAAACTCGCAGAATATGAAGGTGAATACTTCATTCAACCAGCAAATCCAAATGCGCATCAACCGATTACCTTAGAAAAAGAACTCATTGCGCATGCGAAAGCTAAAGTTGGTGATTCTCTTCGAGTTGAAATTGATGATTTTCCAAATCGTGAAGAGTTTGCTACAGGTCATATTATTCAATCTATGGCCGACAAATCTGATACTGAAATTATTATTCCTCAAACCATTTTAGAATATGGTTTACCTTACGAATTTCCAGAAGAAGTAGTTCAAGAAGCTGAAAGTTTTAAAGAACCGACAGCACGAGATCGTCAAGGACGCATTGATTTAAGAGATTTACCCTTAGTCACAATTGACGGTGAAGATGCGCGTGACTTCGACGATGCTGTCTATGCAGAAAAACGTCCTGGTGGCGGCTATCGCGTCGTGGTTGCAATTGCAGATGTCAGTCATTATGTTCGTATTGGTAAACCTTTAGATGATGAAGCACAAGAACGCGGTACGTCTGTGTACTTCCCTCACTTTGTCTTACCGATGTTGCCTGAAGCACTTTCAAATGGCTTATGCTCACTCAACCCAAATGTCGATCGTCTATGTATGGTCTGTGATTTGAATTTAAGTCGCGCAGGTAAAGTCACAAAATTTGAATTCTATCCGTCGGTGATGCACTCTAAAGCACGACTCACCTATGACCAAGTTGCAAAATATTTTGAAGGTGATAGTCAAGCTGTACCTGAAGATCGTACAGTGCGTAAATCACTGAATACATTATTCCAACTTTACCAAGTATTAAAAGGTTTACGTGCAGAACGCCATGCAATGGAATTTGAAACCGTTGAAACGTACATGACCTTTGATGAACTTGGTGGAATTAAAGAAATTCTACCAAGATCACGTAACGATGCTCATAAACTCATTGAAGAATGTATGTTGTTAGCCAATGTCGCTGCTGCTGAATTTGCTTTAAAACACGAAGTTCCAATGTTGTATCGTGTGCATGAGCCACCTGAATTCTCACGCATTCAAAAAGTTCGCGACTTTGTTAAGTTATTAGGTTTGAAATTCCCTGATCAACCTACGCAAGCGGACTACCAAGCGGTCATTGAAGCCACTAAAGACCGTATTGATGCGCCAAGTATTCATGCTGTGCTTCTTCGCTCCATGATGCAAGCTTATTATGGGCCAAATAACGCTGGTCACTATGGTTTGGCGTATGAGGCATACACTCATTTCACCTCTCCAATTCGTCGTTATCCAGATTTATTATTACATCGTGCTATCAAAGCACACCTGAAAAATAAACCTGCACCAGTCTCAGGTGGCGCACTAGAAGAAGCCGGTAATCATTTCTCGGCAACAGAACGTCGAGCTGATGAAGCTTCTCGCTCAGTAACCACTTGGTTAAAATGCCATTATATGCAACAGCATCTTGGTGAAGAGTTTGTTGGCGTCATTAGTGCTACGGCTGAGTTTGGTCTATTTGTCACTTTAAAAGATTTATATGTCGATGGTATGGTCCATGTAAGCCAGCTTGGCGATGACTTCTTTGTCTTCGATCAAGCGAGTCAAAGTTTAGTTGGGCAAAATCGTGGTCAGACCTTCGGTTTGGGTGATGAAGTACGCATCAAGGTTGCAGGTGTCAATTTAGAAGAACGTAAGATTGATTTTGAATTGATTCAACAACTCAGCCATGCAGGTCGCGCTATTCGTAGTCGAGCACCACGTGTCGTAAAGGAAAAACCGGTCACCAAGCAAGAAGCGTTAAATCGCATGTTGAATGAGCCTGTCGAACTCCTAAAAGATAAAGATGAAAACGGTGAACGCCCTGTTCGTAAGAAAAAGTCCAAAGCAAAACCAAGCTCTTATTCTAAAAAATCAGACAAAAAATCTGATGGAAAAGTAAAAGATAAAGCGAAAAAGAAAGCTAAAGTGAAAAAGAAAAAGTCGAATGCGAAAGCTAAATTAGACTAAATCTTTAAAGAGCGCTACGGCGCTCTTTTTTTTAAGCTTTATTTTTTTAATTTATAATCAAGTGCACCGATTCTTTATTTAGCACTTACGTAAATAATTGAATGTATCACTTGATTTAAAGTCCATAAACCCCTACATCTAAATGAAGTAAATGAATCAATTAGGTCCTTGAATGACTTTAGAAAAGGCAACTTTGCCTGTACCCGATTTTTCTCAAATTACACTTGATCAACTTAAAGCACAGATTGAACAAGCGATTCAAAATGGTCAACACTTTATAAACCAACTCGAGAAAGTCCCAGACACGGTACAATTACAATTAAATGTGCTCGATCAAATCGATGAATTAGAAAACCAAATGAGCGAATCTTGGGGAATTTTGTCTCACTTAAATGCTGTGATGAACAATCCTGAAACCCGCGAGATTTATCAGTCTCTTTTACCTAGCTTAAGTGAATACTACACACAATTAGGGCAACATACTGCGCTCTATCAAACCTACCAACATGTGCATGATGCACCTATTTTTTCGGATTTACCAGAAGCTCAACAGAGTGCGATTAAACTTGCACTTAGAGACTTTAAACTCTCAGGCGTGGCTCTAGAAGGCGATGCAAAAAAACGCTACGCAGAAATATCAGCTCGTTTATCGCAGCTTTCTTCAGATTTTTCTAACCACGTTCTTGATGCCACACAATCATATTTCAAACCATTAACTGAAGATGAACTTGCTGGTTTACCTGCGAGCAGTATCGAACTGCTAAAGCAATACGGTCAACAACGTGAACTCGATCAAGCCGTGGCGACATTGGATTTCCCTTCTTATCTTGCGATCATGACTTACGCAGATAATCGAGAGCTTCGCGAAGCCTTATATAAAGCATATACCACGCGAGCGTCGGATCAGTCAGATCACCCTGAATATGACAATACTGCGGTGATGGAAGAAATTCTCAAATTGCGCCAAGAAATGGCTCAACTTTTAGGTTTTGATCATTATGCAGCATATTCACTGGCAAGTAAGATGGCTCCAAGTGTTGAAGCTGTAGATCAATTCCTGATTGAGTTGGCAGAACATGCTCGTAAACCTGCCCTACAAGAAATTGAGGCATTAAAAGCAATTGCTCAATCTCATGGTGTAGATGAACTACAACCTTGGGACACGACGTATTTCTCGGAAAAACTCAAAGTTCAACAGTTTAATCTGTCTCAGGAAGCACTTAAGCCATACTTCCCTACCCCTGTCGTCATTCAAGGTTTATTTAAAATTGTGGAGCGTTTATATGGTATTCAAGTCATTGAACGTGAAGCACCAGTATGGCATCCAGATGCACGATATTATGAGCTTGAAGATCAAGGCAGTGTCATAGGTGGATTCTATTTTGACTTGTACGCTAGAAGTGGGAAACGTGGTGGAGCATGGATGAGCGGATTCCGCTCACGTATGCAAACCAACAATGGCATGCAGAAACCGATTTGTTACATGGTCGGTAATTTTACACCACCAATTGGTCAACAGCCTGCGCTTTTAACACATGATGAAGTCGTTACTCTTTTCCATGAGTTTGGACATGGTCTGCATCATATGCTCACAGAAGTAGATCATATCTCTGTAGCAGGCACACATGGTGTCGCTTGGGATGCCGTCGAGCTGCCAAGTCAGTTTATGGAATTCTGGACTTGGGATAATGAAAGCTTGGCTTTAATCAGCCAACACATTGAAACCAAAACACCGTTACCTGAAGAACTCCTTAAGTCTCTTTTGGATGCGAGATTTTTCCAATCAGGCATGCAAACCCTTCGACAGCTTGAGTTTGCCATGTTTGATTTGAATATACATAAACAATCTCCTGCTTTAGATGCAACAGGTATTCAACAATCCTTAAACGAAATTCGTGAACAATATGCTGTTCTCCCTACAGCACCATACAACCGATTCCAAAATAGTTTTAGCCATATTTTCGCAGGGGGTTATGCCGCAGGCTACTACTCTTACAAATGGGCTGAAGTTTTAGCAAGTGATGCATTCGATCGCTTTGAACAAGAAGGGATCTTCAACCAAGAGACTGGACTTGCTTTCCGCAAGGCAGTGCTGGCTGTAGGCGGTAAAGATACAGCGCTTGATGCCTTTGTTAAATTTAGAGGTCGTGAGCCTAAAATTGATGCATTATTACGCCATCAAGGTTGGACGAATGACACTAAAACTGCTTAAACTACGCTACTAATTTTTGCAGGTGAGAGTCATTATGTCGATCAAACGTCGTTTCATTGCAGGTGCAAAATGTCCGAAATGTGAAGCTATGGATCGTATTGTCATGCTCACTTCAGGTGATTCAGAATGGATCGAATGTATTGAATGCAACTATTCTGAAAATCGTCCGACACACATTGACGAACCTCAAATGCCTGAGGTTGCAGACGAAATTGGTGTTATTCAATTTAAGCCGCGCCCAAGAAATTAAGATGTTTTAAAAATCAACAAAAAATAAGCACCCGAAGGTGCTTATTTTATTTAATTATTGATACCAACCGAATAACTTAAAGATATAAGGCACATAGGCGATAATCAACATTGCTGGAATCATCACAATCAGAGGTAGAATCCAACGTTCGTATTTGTAGTAGAACGTTTTATCTTTCACTTCTGCATCGGCAGCAGCCACCTCTTCATCTCCAATCGACTGCCTTGCGAGCAAGTGATTGAGTGCAACTGGAGGTGATATATAACCCAATTCGAAACCAATTAAAGCAATCATCCAGAAGTGAACAGGATCAATACCATAAGCGTAGGCGACAGGCGCAACTGTTGCTGAAATTAAGATGACAGCACCAAACGGATCCATAATCATACCGACAAATACCATGAGACATACGATCAAGGTAATCACGATATAGATATTTTCAATATCCGTTGGGAAGTGTTCCATCAACTCGATACGCTCTAAGTATCCACCAACGCTGACAGACAATGCCATTAAGATCACAAGCGCCCCGATATGTCCGACTGTTTCACTTGCAGATACATGAATTGACTTCCAGAAACTCACTTTACGTGCAGGATTGTCTGGACTATCCTGTGCTGCAATTTCAGATGCTGACACTCGCGCCTTAGCTGCTTCTTGTTCAACCGAAGTATGGCTTAATGTCGTATCCCAATGTCCTACTGGTGCGAGCGGTGCTGGTTCATGACGTAATTTTTCATAAAGCACCATGACAAGTAAGATGATTGGCATCATGACTGGTGCAGTAAACTCATTCAAGTTGGTATTTAACGCATACTTGTAGAATGCCCACACAATCAGGAATACGATCACATAAGGAACTACTGCCACTAATGCCTTAGCTGAATTCGGGAATGCAACTGATGGCGCTGCAATACGGAATTTTTGCTCAGCAAAGAACAGTGAAATCAATAAGAACAAAGTTGAAGTGATGAGGAAAACACCAATACCATATTGGTATAACAAGTCAGTCGTCACTTCTTTGTTCAGCGATGCAACAACAACAATCAATAGACATGGACGGAGTACCACACCAAGCGAACCTGACATTGCAGCCGTAGCCAAAGCGAATTGACGGCGTCCGCCCGCATTCCAAACTTCTTTATAAATGATCGCACCTGCAGCGATTACAAAAATACCTGATGCACCTGTATAAGCTGTAGGTAATGCAGCAGCAAGTAAGATTAACCAGGTAAGCGTTTCAGGCGCTAGATTCCATGGACGTAAAATGTTTAGGAATTTATCAACAATCAAGGTCTGCTTTAGCAGCATACCTGCCCAAATGAACAGTGATAAATTAAGGAAAATGGTAGAGAACTCAACCAGCTGCCCTAAATAAATCCCTTGACCCATTGGATAGTCCATCACAAAGGTAAAGTTAAATCCTGTTGTGATCGCCATATAGGCATAAAGTGGGACTGACAATAATGCCATGCCAATCGTACCACCTGGCTTCGCATTTTCTGGTACACGGAACAATTGGTACAAACTAATTAATGTCAGTGTACTGAACAATATTATCCATAACCAATAGATGATTGTCATCTCACTGGTTGGCGGAACACCAGAGTTCAATACAGATCTATACTGACTGATCGCTGAACTGGTTAAGAAACTGTTCGCAAGTATCATTGCGACAGCGTAAACCCGATAATCTAAAACAGAACTTGGACCGCGTAGACCAATGTGGTGGATTTTAAGTGTTGCAGTGATCGCTGCAAGTACCACCATGATAATCAATAGAACTGCCTTATTTTCCGTACCAAATTGGAAAATACCAAAGAAAGTTGTTTCCATGGTTCGGTAAGTTCGTATTGAAGGATTATCTTCTAAATACTGAATTGACTTATCATAGAAGGCATATTTTTCTTCACATAACTGTTGACCAGCCAATACAGAGGCACGAACATCTTCTTCAGACGTTGTACCAAAGATATCTGCAAATTCATCTTTTGCATTAGCTTGCATTTGGTTTTGAACCAAAAGGTCAATATTTGGATTTCGATCACAGACTGGCTTTTCAGGTTCGGCACGCAAGAATGAATACTGCATACCAATTTTTTCGTCACCGTATAGACTTTCACCTATACGTAACATCTGCCCGTGAATCATTTCTCCTGTCCCGATGATGAGCGTCAGTAACAGTAGAAGCAAAATCGTAAACGCAGATATCCACTCAGTCCATATATAACTAAGTAGACCTAACCCAGATCTCTTTTTAGAAGGCTCTTGCATTGTTATTCCATTATTTAATACTGCTATACATTGCCTGTACAGCTCATCTTTTCTAATTCGGGCTTAGGCAAAATCCTTTACCTAATTTCCTTACCACTTTTATCACATGAATCTGACTGATTTTTTTTTAAAAAAGAATGACTGACTTTTCCATTTTTTTTAAATTTATGCCAATTTTCATCAATTCACCTCTTAAGAGCGAGATAAAAACCAACTAAATCAGTAGGCTATACCATACTGTATTTCTTTTTTTAAACAAATATGACCTTAAAAAAATAAATGCAAAAGATTTGAATCTGATCACACATTAAAATAAGTGATAATTAAGCATCAGAGGAATTAAGAGATGTGTGTGTCCTTCACGGAGATATGCTGATAAATTAAAAAGAGCATGCTGAGTAATGCCCCCCATATTGCACCTGTTAAATGTGCTTCAACCAATACTGGGCTACCAATCATTTGCGCAGTATCGAGAGAACCAAAGATATTTTCCCACAAAATTTTGCCCGTGATTAAAGCTAATACAAGCAGCGAGAATTTACGTTCTTTTTCAAATTTAAAAAAATAAACTGCCAAAGCCATATACATACCATGTAGCACCCCTGATAGACCTGCATAAGCTTCAACGCGAGGATAAACATAAAAAAAACTTAAACTAATTAATGGCGGGAGTGCGATCAACAAGTACAACATGTACCTAATTTTGACATATGGGAAGATGAATGGTAGGCAGGCTAAACCCACCATATTCAATGCATAATGTATCCATCCCACATGTACATAGTGAGCTGTCCATACTCGCCAAATTTCTTCATCCAATACAGGACGCCAATAGAAAAAATACTCCTGAAAAATCTGCAAACTAGCAGCAATACTGATACAGCATGCAATAAACAGTATTTTTCGAATCAGGATAGTATCTTTCATCTTTCGTATTCCTAAAAGAAAAAGAGCTTAAAGCTCTTTTTCTTGAATAACTCCATTTTTAATTTTGAACAAAATTAAAAAATCTTATTCGCCTAATGTGTTCTCGAAAAGATCATCGGCTTCATTGGTCGCTTGATCATCCCAGAAGCTCGACATTCCATCTGCTTCAGTTCGGACACCTGTATTCTCCGTCCAATAACGGTCTGAGATCGCTTGTATCATTTGTCCTGCCATATTATCCAATAACTTAAACTCTGGATTTACAGGAACTTCTTCAGCACGTGAAGCGGCATAAGAACGTAATGCATCACGTATTTTTGCATCGTCACCACTGGCTTGTGCTGCAACAGCATACAAGGCATGCGATAAGCGTACTCCTTTTTGCTCACCAATTTGCATAGATTGTTTAAGCGTTTGGTATGGATCTGGTTTGCCTGCATCAGCTCCAGGTAATAATGTCCAAATCACTGCTCGAGTAGCATTCGGTACGCCCCAGAACTTGTTGTTATCGAGGCAGACCATGCCACGTTCAACAATTGCTGCGATATCTTTAGGAACATGCACTTGACCACCAGAAGCAATATCATTGGTCATCGCTTGTAAGCCACTTAACATGCCTAACAGATATACTGTTTGGTCAAGATTACGACGCATAGTTGGACATGAGTCACCTAAATTATATTTATATTTAGACTGCCAACGCTCCGCAAACAATTGATAACCCGTATATTGACGTTCGGCAGCAACAGCAGCCCAGCGCTTTTGTTCAATACGCGCATCTTGTGCTTCTGTCACTTGACCTGCTTTTGATGCTCTTAGGTATCTTAATTCTGCATCTAAGGCACGATTTTCTGCGCACATCCCTGAAGCTGAATATAAAAGAACTGCCATACGGGTCGGATCAGCACCCATATCTTTAGTCGCCATAATCACAGGAGTCAAAGCTGTGCCCTGATTACACACCATATCCACATCACCCATTGAGAGTACTGGCGGTAAGATGTGTTTTTCACTAAACGCAAGTGATGCATTCGCACCAGTTTTGATTACGTATGAACATCCAGATAAAGTTGTAGCTGCTACAACCGCAATTGCCGTGAAAAGACCTTGAGTCTTTAATTTAGACATACTTCCTGTCCTCAATTTTATAATTTTGTCATCCTTGCGATTTAAAATATCAGATGCAATCGCTGAATAAAAGTGCAGCAATGCACTTCATTAACAATTAGTCTGTCATTGATCTGAATTGAAATAATTGACTTATTTTTTGAATTGTTAAAATTTTGGGCAAAAAAAAGTAGCATTGCGACGGTTCGGCACATGCTACTTATTAAATGGTAAACTCAAGAGAGTTTATTTTGTTCGTTGTTGTGGTGTTCAATTCGTTCCTTCAGCACAGTTCCTAGTCTTCCAATTATAATTGCCATAACAGCAGCAACCACTAGAAACAACCACATATGAATTTCGCTCATTTTGAAATTCCTCATTAGCTGTTGGTATATTTAATGTACTTTAGAAATTTAGATTTCATCGCATTTTTGTCTAACAATTTGATTTTCTTTCATTTTCGTCAAACAATTCATTTTTTGTTCATACTATACGTTTTTAAATAATTGTTTTTTATCATGTTTTAAATTGTAAAATAAAGCACTTTTTGTCTAACAATTAGCCAAAATTTGCATGAGTAATCAAGCTTTTCCATTGTTTTTCATCTATTTGATCTCTCCAAATCACCAAAGAATCTAATTTCTTTTCGTTAAAACTGAGTACAACGAAGTAATGAAAATGAAAAACTCGAGTCAGTTTTGCTTGGTATATTTTTGGATTTGAAGTCATTTGAATCGACCATAAATCTTTGTCTAGTTTTTGTAATTCACTTAATTGTGGTTTTTTTCTAAAACCCCACCAGATAATCAGTATAAATATAATACTGCTTAAAGCATAAATGAGCTCAATACTGATTAATAAAGTAATACTCATGATGAACATAAAGAAAGCGTGAAACACAGCTGAATAAAGGCTGTGTTTCAGTGAATAACGCTCATGGATTATGGACATAATCTTTTAATTTTTGAATAAATTGGCGCAATTCAGGTCGAGGTGGTTCAGAAACCTCCATAAACCAATCCAATAAATCAGGATCTTCTTGCTCAACCAATTCAGCAAACATTGCTTTCTCTTCAGGTTCAGCTTGCAAATAGTATTGCTTTACATAAGGATCAAAATACACGTCAATTTCTTTTAACCCACGACGTGCGCGATAGATAACTTTACGCTCTTCAAGCGTTAATTCATCGTACATTTTTATCCCCTAATCTGTGTTCATTCCATTTTAACTGAAGCCATGAGCTTTGTGTTTTAAAAATATCAATTGACCAAATTCATCAGCATTTCTTGTGTTTTGAGCATTCAACACATTGCACCAATGTTCAGACTCTCTTATGTTGTGGCTATTCTAATAACACTTATGGAAATATAAATATGCAATCAGGCGCAATTCGACCAATTCCTAATATGTTGCCTCGAAAATTATTCAATGCAGAACATGAAGCCTTTCGTGATACTGTCCGAAAATTCTATGAAAAAGAAGTCGTTCCAAATATTGCCAAATACGAAGAACAACAACATGTAGATCGTGACTTATGGAATAAAGCGGGTGAAATGGGTCTATTGTGCACCACAATGCCTGAAGAATATGGTGGATATGGTGTAGATCGACTCTACAGTATGATCCTCATTGAAGAACAAGCTTATGCAATGGATTCATCAACTGGTTTTTCATTGCATTCGGATATTGTTGCGAACTACCTGAATAATTTTGCCAACGAAGAGCAGAAGAAAAAATGGCTCCCTAAAATGGCTTCTGGCGAAGTTGTCACTGCCATTGCGATGACGGAGCCTGGTACAGGTTCAGACTTACAAGCTGTACGAACTTCTGCAGTTTTAGATGGCGATGAATATGTCATCAATGGTTCTAAAATTTTTATTACCAATGGTTATCTATGTGACATGGCGATTGTTGTGTGCAAGACAGGTAATAGTGATAAAGGTTCAGCCAACTTATCGCTTATCATTGTCGAAGCTGATCGAGCAGGATTCACCAAAGGTAAACCACTCAATAAAATTGGTATGAAAGGACAAGATACTTGCGAATTGTTCTTTGATAATGTTCGTGTACCAAAGGAAAATTTGATTGGTATAGAAGGCATGGGCTTCATCATGCTTATGAAAGAACTCGCTTGGGAACGTATGCTTGTAGCGATTATCTGCCAAGCTGGTGCAGAATCTGCCTTTGCACACACAGTACAATATACAAAAGATCGTAAAGCATTTGGCAAGCCAATTGGCGCATTTCAAAATACACGTTTTAAGCTAGCAGAACTTCGAACTGAAATAGACTTTTGTCGTTCTTATTTAGATCGTTGTATGGAATTACAGCTTGAGGGTACGTTAGGTGTAGATGCGGCTGCAGCTGCAAAATATAAAATTTCTGATATGTTCTCTAAAGTCGTCGATGAATGCTTGCAGTTACACGGTGGCTATGGCTTCATGCTTGAATACCCTATTGCACGCGCATATATCGACAACCGTGCAAATCGTATTTATGCAGGTACCAATGAAATCATGAAAGAACTCATATCACGTTCTTTGTAGATAGAAAAAGGAAGCTTTCGCTTCCTTTTTTATTTTAATAGCTATTCATTAAGACACTAATTTAGGCTTTTTTACAGACTGTGCCGGAGCCTTCGCAAATTTTAAAATACCATCATTAAAAGTCGCATTTTTGAGATCTTTACGATCAGCTAAATAGTTATGCGTTGCCATCCAAGGTGCCTTAGTACCTTGTTTTGGAAGTTGATCAGCCGCACGCGCAATATAACCTGATGACATTTCACCCATAACTGTTTCATCGAGCATTGCAGAATGGTCAGTTGGTGCGACAACTTCATCATAACCGTTCTGATCCATAAATTTGAATAGACGGCAAATATAATCAGCGACTACATCTACTTTTAAGGTCCATGACGCGTTCACATAACCAATGACCATCGCCATATTTGGTACATCACTTACCATCACACCATTATAAAGCATATGTTCGCTAGTCTTGATCGGCTGACCATCAACAGTCGCTTTGATACCGCCCATAATTTGAATTTCTAGACCAGTCGCAGAAACAATGATATCTGCATCTAAGTGTTTACCAGATTTCAATTGAATACCATTTTCAGTGAATGATTCAATATGATCTGTTTCAACACTTGCTTTACCACTACGTAAAATTTTGAATAAATCACCGTCTGGCACTACACATAAACGTTGATCCCAAGGATTGTAACTTGGGGTAAAGTGTTTCATATCCACTTTACCTTTCAACTGCATTTCAATAGATTTAAGAAGTAACTTGCGAACCAGTTGAGGTTGTTTTTTTGACAAAGCAAAAATTGCACGTTGCATTCCGATATTACGAGCACGCGTGAACTTATATGCCATGTCCTCTGTCATAAATTTACGTGTTTTGTCATAAACAAAATCAATCGAAGGAATTGAAGCAATATAAGTTGGTGAACGTTGTAACATTGTTACATGCCCAGCCCCACCTTTTGCCATTGCTGGTACTAAAGTGATTGCAGTTGCTCCACTACCAATGATAACTACTTTCTTGCCGGTATAATCTAAATTTTCAGGCCAAAATTGTGGATGAATCAATTGACCTTTAAATTTATCTTGATTTGGAAAATCAGGTTGGAAACCTTGATCGTAGTTATAATAGCCTGTGCAGCCTAAGACAAAATTAGCTTGCCAAGTTTGTTTCTTTTCATTTTGATCTTCGATTTCTACAATCCATTTTTTGATTGAAGTATCGTAATTCGCAGAAACTACACGATGCTCAAAATGAATTTTTTCTTTAATATTGTACTCACTTACAACTTCACCCAAGTAACCTTTAATCGAAGCGCCATCTGCAAGCACATTCGCTTTACGCCATGGCTTAAAATTGTAGCCAAAAGTAGACATATCTGAGTCGGAGCGAATACCTGGGTATTTAAACAAATCCCACGTTCCACCGAAACTTTTACGACGTTCGAGTATTTCAAATTTACGGTTCGGATTATTTTTAATTAAATGTGCTGCAATTCCAATTCCAGAGATACCAGCACCAACAATAAGAATATCGACTTGCTTATCCATTTCTTTTATTAACCTTTTTATAAGAACATTTTTATTAAAACATATTTTTGACAATACACAATGTCAAGTTTGACTAAAAGTTGCAAAAAACATATCAATTCAGGTCAAGTAATGCCAATTGTTAGACAAAAAAAGGCCGGTTTATTCAACCGACCTTTTTTGAACAACTTGCGATGTTCTACACGAAATTATTTAACTTCGCGATCTACTAGCTCAACGTAAGCCATCGGTGCAGCATCACCTGCACGGAAGCCCGCTTTAAGAACACGTAGATAACCGCCGTTACGTTCTTTGTAACGAGGGCCAAGAACGGTAAATAATTTACCAACAGTTGCTGCTGAACGAGTACGAGCAAACGCTAAACGACGGTTTGCTACTGTATCGACTTTAGCTAAAGTGATTAAAGGCTCAGCTACACGACGTAACTCTTTTGCTTTAGGCACAGTTGTTTTGATCAACTCGTGTTCAAACAAAGAATTAGCCATGTTTTGGAACATCGCTTTACGATGACTGCTTGTACGGCCTAATTTCACACCACTATTACGATGACGCATGGTGATAGTCCTACTTAATTAACGACTACGATAGGCAAAACGATCGTCCATACGTAAACTAGCTGGTGGCCAGTTTTCTAAACGCATGCCGAGTTGTAAGCCTTTTGAAGCCAGAACATCTTTGATCTCAGTCAACGATTTTTTACCTAAGTTAGGAGTTTTTAACAACTCAACTTCAGTACGTTGAACAAGATCACCAATGTAGTAAATATTTTCTGCTTTCAAACAGTTAGCAGAACGAACAGTAAGCTCTAGATCATCTACTGGACGAAGCAAGATTGGGTCAACTTCTTCACGAGGTTCTTGAGCAACTGGAGCTTGATCTTTCTGAAGATCAACAAAGATTGCAATTTGTTGTTGCAAGATTGTTGCCGCTTTACGGATCGCTTCTTCAGGATCAACAGTCCCGTTTGTTTCAAGATCAATGACCAACTTGTCAAGGTCTGTACGTTGTTCTACACGAGCATTTTCAACTGTGTAAGAAACACGTTTAATCGGGCTATAAGACGCATCTAATTGTAAACGTCCCACTGGGCGAGTTTCACCTTCTGGGAAGCGAGAATCAGAAGTCTCATAACCACGACCTTGAACAACTTTCAAGCGCATTTTCAATGAGCCTGAAGCACTTAACGTGCCGATCAAATGTTCAGGGTTAACCACTTCAACATTGTGAGGTAAACGAAGATCAGCGGCAGTTACATCGCCAGGACCTTGTTTCTCTAATGTCAAATATGCTTCATTTTGATCGAACAGCTTAATAGACAATCCTTTAAGGTTCAGCAAGAGCTCGACGATGTCCTGCTGCAAGCCTTCTAAAGTACTGTACTCGTGCTCGACGCCTTCAATCTCAACTTCAACCACAGCAGCGCCAGGTAAAGATGATAAAAGAATGCGACGTAAAGCATTACCTAGAGTATGACCAAAGCCACGCTCTAAAGGTTCTAGAATCACTTTTGCCGAGGTCCCGCTTGCCGCTTCGACCTTGATCGCTTGCGGAGTTAGAAACTCGTTTGCAGTACGCGTCATTATTGCTACCTCAAGGATTATTTAGAATACAATTCAACAATCAAGCTTTCGTTGATTTCAGCAGGTAAATCAGAACGATCAGGTGCAGATTTGAATGTACCTTCTAATTTAGAATGGTCAACTTCCATCCAAGAAGGAGTTCCACGTTGAGCAGCCAATTCAATTGCGTTTTTAATACGTAATTGTTGTTTAGCGCCTTCGTGTACTGCAATCACGTCACCAGCTTTAACTTGGATTGACGCGATGTTAACACGACGACCATTTAAAGTGATTGAACGGTGAGATACAAGCTGACGAGCTTCTGCACGTGTAGAACCAAAGCCCATACGATAAACAACGTTATCTAAACGGCTTTCAAGCAATTTCAACAAGTTTTCACCTGTTGCGCCTTTAACACGAGCAGCTTCTTTATAGTAGTTACTAAATTGACGTTCTAAAACACCGTACATACGACGTACTTTTTGTTTTTCACGTAATTGTAGTGAGTACTCTGATTGTTTACCACCACGAGCTCCACCATGTTGGCCAGGAGCTTTAGCATGTTTTTTTGTCTTAACATCAAACGGTTTAACGCCTGATTTAAGTTGCAGGTCTGTCCCTTCGCGGCGAGAGAGTTTGCATTTTGGACCAATATAACGAGCCATGAATGTTTCTCCTTACACGCGACGTTTTTTAGGTGGACGGCAACCGTTGTGAGGAATTGGAGTCACATCGGTAATGCTATTAATTTTATAACCCACTGCACCTAAAGCACGAACCGCAGATTCACGACCTGGACCAGGACCTTTAACAAGGACGTCCAAGTTTTTCAAACCGTAATCTAAAGCAGCTTTACCAGCAACTTCAGCAGCTACCTGAGCAGCAAACGGAGTTGATTTACGTGATCCACGGAAGCCTTGTCCACCTGAAGTGGCCCAAGCCAGTGCATTACCTTGACGATCGGTAATAGTCACAATGGTGTTATTAAAAGAAGCGTGAATGTGTGCAACACCTTCAGAGACGGTACGAGTGACCTTCTTGCGTGTGCGAGTATCTTTAGCCATCTTTTAGCTTCCAGAAATCTTATTTCTTAATAGGTTTGCGCGGACCTTTACGGGTACGTGCGTTAGTTTTGGTGCGTTGTCCGCGGACAGGCAAGCTGCGACGATGACGAAGACCGCGGTAGCAGCCTAAATCCATTAAACGTTTAATGTTCATGGAAATTTCGCGACGTAAGTCACCTTCGGTCGGAACCTTAGCAACTTCTGCACGAATCGCATCAAGCTGAGCGTCATCTAATTCACGGATCTTAGTAGTTGGTGCAATACCAGTTGCAGCTAAGATTTGCTTAGCAGTATGGCGACCAATACCAAAGATATACGTAAGAGAGATAACAGCATGCTTGTTATCCGGAATGTTTACACCGGCAATACGAGCCATTCACTTTCTCCAAAAAGGCAGTAGAGATAATCAACCGCCCCACAAAATCTTTGAGGGGCGGATAATAACCTAATTAGCCTACTGAAATCAACAGGTCTTGATCAGATTAACCTTGACGCTGCTTATGACGAGGTTCAGCGCTACAAATCACGCGGATTACCCCATTACGACGGATAACTTTACAGCTACCACAAATTTTCTTTACAGAAGCTTGAACTTTCATGATGAAACCTCTAAGTGCGCTTATCCCTTAGGATGAGCAGTCGTTTTACTCATTAGTGTTTGATTATCATATTGGCGCGATGTGAGATGTGCCTGTAGTTGAGCCATAAAGTCCATTACTACAACAACCACGATCAACAGTGATGTACCACCCAAATGGAATGGAATACCAAAAGAACTTTGAAGAACCATCGGCATTAAACATACAACAGTGATATAAATCGAACCGATAAATGTTAAACGACTAAGAATATGATCTAAATAACGAGCAGTTTGCTCACCTGGGCGGATACCAGGTACATAAGCTCCACTACGCTTTAAGTTTTCTGATACTTCTTTAGGACTGAAAACTAGTGCCGTATAAAAATAACAGAAGAAAATAATAAGCGCACCGAATAGCACCAAATATAATGGTTGTCCAGGCGATAAAACTAATGCCAAATCTTGTAGTGTACGCTTAACGATCCCTGCATTAGGATCAGAACTACCTAACCATTGACCTAAACTTGCAGGAAACAGCAATAACGAACTTGCGAAAATTGCTGGAATTACACCCGCCATATTTATTTTTAATGGTAAGTGAGTCTGCTGTGCAGTAAATACTCGGCGACCTTGCTGCTTTTGAGCATAGTTAACAGGTATACGACGTTGTGCTTTTTCAATAAACACAATCGCAGCTAAAACAGCTAAAGACAATAAGCCAAATATAGCAATACCAATTAAACTTGATTGACCATTTTCCACAAGGGTAAATGATTGCACAACCATACTTGGTAAACCAGCAACAATACCTGCAAAGATGATCATAGAGATCCCATTACCAACACCACGTTCGGTAATTTGCTCTCCCAACCACATTAAGAACATGGTACCTGCAACTAAAGACGTTAATGCAGGAATATAGAATGCTAAACCTGAAGTAAAGGTAATCCCTTGACTGATCAGACCCGCACACATACCAATACCTTGTACAATTGCAAGGAATAATGTGCCGTAACGCGTATATTGGTTAATCTTACGCTTGCCCTGCTCGCCTTCTTTTTTCAATGCTTCCAGCGAAGGAACAACCGTTGACATTAACTGCACGATAATCGATGCAGAAATATACGGCATGATCCCCAACGCAAGAATGGACATTCGTTCCAATGCCCCGCCTGAGAACATATTAAACAAACCAAGGAAAGTACCCTGGTTTGCATTAAAGAAACGTTCTAAAGCGACATTATCAATACCTGGCAGCGGAATATGCGCTCCTAGTCGAAAGACCACCAAAGCACCAATTAAAAACATTAATCGGCGTATAATTTCACGATATTTAACGTGAAATGGTTGACCTTTCATCATGTGAACATGACCTGTAGAACTAGGAGACATAGACACTCGCGATTACTCCTCGACTTTACCGCCAGCAGCTTCAACAGCAGCTTTAGCGCCTTTAGTCAATGCAACACCTTGAACAGTGAATGCACGAGTGATTTCACCAGAAAGAACGATACGAGCACGAATCATATCTTTACGTACAACGTTCGCTGCTTTTAAAGTTTCAAGAGACACGATATCGCCTTCAACTTTGTTAAGTTCAGACAAACGTACTTCAGCAGTTTTCAAAGCCAATTGGCTAGTGAAACCGAACTTAGGTAGACGACGATATAATGCAGTTTGACCACCCTCAAAACCTGGACGAGTACCACCGCTCTTACGTGAGTTTTGACCTTTGACACCACGGCCACCAGTCTTACCAACGCCAGAACCAATACCACGGCCTAAACGAAGGTTATCACGTTTAGCACCTTCTGCAGGTGCAATTGTATTTAAACGCAGAGTCATGGCTTATTCCTCTACACTAACCATATAGTAAACTTGATTGATCATACCACGGTTAGAAGGAGTATCTTGAACTTCTACAGTGTGACCAATACGACGCAGACCTAAACCTTTAAGGCTAAGCTTGTGATTTTTCAAGCGATGCGATGCAGATTTAGTCTGGGTAACTTTAATCGTTTTCATGATTGATTACCCTTGAATTTGTGCTACTGAAAGACCACGTTTCGCAGCAACTTTCTCAGGAGAAGTCATATCACGCAGACCATTAAAAGTCGCGTTTACTACGTTCGCAGCGTTAGTAGAACCATAACATTTAGTTAATACGTTACGTACACCAACAGCTTCTAAAACAGCACGCATAGCGCCACCAGCAATTACACCAGTACCTTCAGAAGCAGGTTGCATGTAAACACGGCTAGCACCGTGACGAGCGTTGATAGGGTGCTGAACAGTACCATCAACAAGTTCAACAGTAATCATGTTGCGACGAGCAGCTTCAAGTGCTTTAGAAATAGCAGCTGGAACTTCACGAGCTTTACCACGACCAAAACCTACGCGACCATTACCATCACCCACAACAGTTAATGCTGTGAAAGAGAAGATACGACCACCCTTAACAACTTTGGCTACACGATCAACGGCAACCAGCTTTTCAACAAGACCTTCGTTTTGTTCAACTTTAGCCATGATTAGAACTCCAAGCCGTTTTCACGAGCAGCATCAGCCAAGGCTTTGATACGACCATGATATTTGAAACCAGAACGGTCAAATGCAACTTTAGTTACGCCAGCTGCTTTAGCACGTTCAGCGATTAAAGCACCAACTTTAGTAGCTGCTTCAACGTTACCTGTAGTACCACTACGTAACGTAGCATCTAAAGTAGAAGCTTGCGCTAATACTTTGCCACCATCTGCTGAGATTACTTGAGCATAGATGTGACGCGGAGTGCGGTTTACACACAAACGAGTCGCACCCAATGCACGGATGTGCAAGCGTGTGCTTTTCGCACGACGCAAACGGGTTTGTTTCTTTTCGTTCATAAGAACCTCGCGCCTTATTTCTTCTTAGCTTCTTTACGAAGTACAACTTCATCAGAATAACGAACACCTTTACCTTTATATGGCTCTGGTGGACGGTAACCACGGATATCTGCAGCAACTTGACCTAAAGCTGCTTTATCAGCAGATTTAAGCACGATTTCAGTAGCTGTAGGAGTTTCAGCAGTTACACCTTCAGGAAGGTTGTAATCGATCGGGTGAGAGAAACCTAGGTTAAGGTGAACTGTGTTCCCTTTAACCGCAGCTTTATAACCAACACCGATAAGTTGTAACTTACGTTCGAAACCTTCGCTAACACCTTTAACAAGGTTGTTAAGCACAGCGCGAGCAGTACCAGCTTGCATCCAAGCATCTTTAGATTCAGCTTTAGGAGCAACAGCTAGAATACCGTCTTCCTGTTTTAGCTCGACCAGCGCATGCAGGTTGAAAGACAAAGTACCTTTGCTGCCTTTCACTTCGACCTGCCGGCCGTTCTGAGTAACTGTTACACCGTTAGGTACAGTTACTGGGGCTTTAGCCACACGAGACATGAGGAATCACCTATTAAGAAACAAAAGCAATAACTTCACCACCGATACCTGCAGCACGTGCAGCGCGATCAGTCATGATGCCTTTGCTTGTAGAAACAATTGCAATACCTAAACCTTGCTTAACGCTTGGAAGGTTATCTTTACCGCGATATTGACGTAAACCTGGACGGCTAACGCGCTTCACAGTTTCAATAACTGGTTTGCCTTCGAAATATTTTAAAGTCAAAGTAAGTGTTGGTTTGCCTTCAGCATCCGCAACAGCTACGTCAGCGATATAACCTTCTTGTTGAAGAACGTTAGCAATCGCAACTTTTAACTTTGAGTTTGGCATAGAAACAGTTTGTTTCTTCGCCATTTGTGCGTTACGAACACGTGTTAACATGTCGGCAACGGTATCTTGCATACTCATTTATAGTGCTCCTTACCAGCTTGCCTTAACAACGCCCGGTACATCACCTTGCATTACTGTGTCACGTAATTTGTTACGGCTTAAACCGAACTTACGGAAGTAACCATGAGGACGACCAGTTAAACCACAACGGTTACGAAGACGTACTGGAGATGCATTACGTGGTAATGCTTGTAACTTCATCATCGCTTCGAAACGCTCTTCGTCGCTTGCATTTACGTTTGCAATAACAGCTTTTAATTCAGCACGTTTTGCAGCGTATTTAGCAACAGTAGCTTCGCGTTTCAATTCGCGATTAATCATACCTTTCTTAGCCATATCGACCTCTTATTTGAACGGGAAGCCGAATGCACGCATAAGCGCACGGCCTTCGTCATCGGTGCGAGCAGTCGTAGTGATGGTAATATCCATACCACGAATACGGTCAATCTTATCAAAATCGATCTCAGGGAACATGATCTGTTCTTTAAGACCCATAGAGTAGTTACCACGACCGTCAAATGATTTCGCAGAGAAACCACGGAAGTCACGGATACGAGGGATCGCGATAGAGATCAAACGGTCTAAGAATTCGTACATGCGTTCGCCGCGTAAAGTAACTTTACAACCAATCGGCCAACCATCACGGATTTTGAAACCAGCGATAGATTTACGAGCTAACGTAAGAACTGGTTTTTGACCAGCGATAGCTTGCATATCAGAAAGAGCACCATCAAGGAGTTTTTTGTCAGCAGCTGCTGCACCAACACCCATATTGATCGTGATTTTAGTGATGCGAGGGATCTCCATCACATTCTTAACGCCCAATTGTTCTTGTAATTGAGCTTTAAGTTCGTCGTTGTAACGCGCTTTAAGTCTGGCCATTGCCTATTTCAACCTATTACTTCGCTACCGCCACTGATTCACCATTTGATTTGTAAACGCGAGTTTTCACGCCATCAATCACTTGGTAACCAACACGGTCAGCCTTTTGGGTTGTAGCATTAAAAATTGCCACGTTAGAGATATGAAGCAAAGCTTCTTGTGTAACGATAGCGCCTTCAGCACCTGTTGCACGGTTAGGCTTTTGATGCTTCTTAACTAAGTTAAGACCTTCAACCTTAACTCGGTCATTAGAAACAGACAAAACAGTACCTTGTTTGCCTTTTTCTTTACCTGCGATCACGATTACTTGATCGCCTTTTTTAATCTTAGCCATGATTGCCTCTATTATAGAACTTCAGGAGCCAATGAAATGATTTTCATGAACTGTTCAGTACGAAGTTCACGAGTCACTGGTCCGAAAATACGAGTAGCAATCGGAGCTTTGTTGTTGTTCAAAATAACAGCAGCGTTATCATCGAAACGAATAACAGAACCATCTGGACGACGGATACCGAATTTTGTACGTACAACTACTGCATTCATTACGTCGCCTTTTTTAACACGGCCACGTGGAATTGCTTCTTTTACAGTAACTTTAATAATGTCGCCAACTGAAGCATAACGACGATGTGAACCACCAAGTACTTTAATACATTGTACGCGGCGAGCACCACTGTTGTCTGCTACGTCGAGCATAGTTTCGGTCTGAATCATTGCCCTACTCCAAAACCGAGCATCACCGGTCACAATTTCGAAAGGCTCAAAGAGTACTCGAAATTGACCGATGATGCAACAAGAACGTTATTTACTCAGCAGCTGCTTCAACAACTTCAACTAAAGTCCAAGACTTAGTTTTAGAAATTGGGCGGCTTTCTTTGATAGTTACAACATCGCCAGTTTTAGCAGTGTTGTTCTCATCATGAGCGTGTAATTTTGTTGAACGGCGGATTGATTTGCCATACAACGGGTGTTGAACGCGGCGTTCGATAAGAACAACGATAGACTTGTCCATCTTGTCGCTTACTACTTTGCCTGTTAACGTGCGAACTGTTTGCTCACTCATTGTGCGTTCCCCTGTTTTTCGGTAAGGAGGGTCTTGATGCGAGCAATAGTTTTACGAGTTAATTGCACTTCGTGCGATTTACCCAATTGACCAGTTGCTTTAGCCATGCGAAGACGGAATTGGTTCAACTGTTGCTCATCAAGCAAAGCTGTCAATTCTTCTACCGACTTTTCACGTAGATCTTTAGTTTTCATTACATTACCGTCCGAGTCACGATAGTGGTTTTAAACGGAAGTTTAGCAGCAGCAAGCGTAAATGCTTCACGCGCTAATTCTTCGTTCACACCTTCCATTTCGTACAGGATCTTACCTGGTTTGATTTCACAAACCCAATATTCCACAGAACCTTTACCTTTACCCATACGAACTTCTAATGGTTTTTCAGTAATTGGTTTGTCCGGGAATACACGGATAAAGATCTTACCACCACGTTTTACACGACGGCTGATTGTACGACGCGCTGCTTCAATTTGACGCGCAGTCATGCGACCACGTTCAACTGATTTAAGTGCGATAGTACCAAAAGATACTGTGCTACCGCGATGTGCTAGACCAGTGTTACGGCCTTTTTGCACTTTACGGAATTTAGTACGTTTAGGTTGCAACATGGATTATTCTCCTTTTTCAGCAGAACGATCATTGCGACGACCACGACGCTCTTGACCTTCACCACGACCGCGACCACGTTTAGCTGGACGTTCTTCAGCTGGAGCTGGGTTCATGACTTGTTTCATGCCGCCCAAGATCTCACCACGGAAGATCCAAACTTTAACGCCGATCGTACCGTAAGTAGTTTCTGCGCGAACCGCTGAATAGTCGATGTCAGCACGAAGAGTATGTAGAGGTACACGACCCTCACGATACCATTCAGTACGTGCAATCTCTGCACCGCCTAAACGACCAGAAACTTCAACTTTGATACCTTTCGCACCAGCACGCATAGTGTTTTGAACCGCACGCTTCATAGCACGACGGAACATTACACGTTTTTCTAATTGAGAAGCAATTGCTTCACCAACTAGACGAGCGTCTAAATCTGGACGATCAATTTCGTTGATGCTTACTTGCGCTGGAACACCCATAATATTGGTAAGTTCGCGCTGTAATTTTTCAATGTCTTCGCCTTTTTTACCGATCACGATACCAGGACGAGCAGTGCTAATTGTTACTTTAGCAGCGCCTGTTGGACGTTCGATAAGAATATTGCTCACCATCGCATTCTTAAGTTTTTTGTTTAAAAACTCACGAACTTGAAGATCTTTAAGCAAGTATTCAGCGTATTGTTTCGGATTCGCATACCAGTTAGCGTTATGACGTTTCACAACACCTAGGCGGATACCGATTGGATGAACCTTCTGACCCATATCAAACCCCTACCTTAACGGTGATGTGACAAGTACGCTTAGTAATACGATCTGCACGGCCTTTAGCACGTGGCAAAATACGTTTAAGGCTCATGCCTTCATCAACGTAGATCGTAGAAACTTTAAGATCGTCTACATCTAAACTGTTATTATGTTCAGCATTTGCAATCGCAGATTCCAACGCTTTCTTAACTAAAACTGCAGCTTTTTTGTTGCTGAAGTTTAGGATGTTAAGAGCGTGCGCAACAGATTTGCCGCGAATCAAGTCTGCAACCAAACGAGCTTTTTGTGCCGAGATAGCGGCACCGCGTAATTTAGCAGTTACTTCCATCATAGCACCTATTAACGTTTAGATTTCTTGTCAACACCGTGACCACGGTAAGTACGAGTCGGTGCAAATTCACCAAGCTTGTGACCAACCATATGCTCAGATACGATTACCGGAACATGGTTACGACCATTGTGTACAGAAATTGTTAAACCAACAAAATCCGGGAGGATCATCGAACGACGCGACCAAGTTTTGATCGGCTTACGGTTATTAGCCGCGATAGCCGCTTCAACCTTAGCGAACAAGTGCGCATCGACGAATGGGCCTTTTTTCAGAGAACGAGGCATTGTCAGATTCCTTTACTTGTTACTTAACGCGACGGTCGCGAATGATCATCTTAGTCGTACGCTTATTGGTACGTGTCTTGTACCCTTTAGCTTTTTGACCCCATGGGCTTACAGGTTGAATACCTTTGTTACGCCCTTCACCACCACCATGCGGGTGATCTACCGGGTTCATCGCCATACCACGAACGGTAGGACGAACACCACGCCAGCGTGAAGCACCAGCTTTACCTAGTGAACGTAAGTTGCTTTCTTGGTTAGAAACTTCACCAAGAACTGCGCGACATTCAACGTGTACTTTACGCATTTCGCCAGAACGTAGACGAATAATTGCGTAAGAACCGTCACGACCCAATAACTGAGCAGAAGCACCAGCAGAACGCACTAATTGAGCGCCTTTACCGATTTTAAGCTCGATATTGTGAAGAGTAGAACCGATAGGCATGTTACGAAGTGGTAAGCAGTTACCTGGACGAATTGGAGCATCGTTACCAGATTGAACTTTATCACCAGCACGTAGACCTTTAGGCGCAATGATATAACGACGCTCACCGTCAGCATACAAAACTAATGCAATGTGTGCAGTACGGTTAGGATCGTATTCGATACGCTCTACAGTCGCAGGAATGCCATCTTTGTTACGTTTAAAGTCAACAATACGGTAATGTTGCTTGTGACCACCACCAACGTGACGTGTAGTAATGTGACCGTTGTTATTACGACCACCAGTACGTTTTTTAGCTTCTACCAACGGAGCATAAGGCGCACCTTTGTGAAGATGGTCGTGAACGACTTTCTCTACAAAGCGACGTCCTGGAGACGTTGGCTTACATTTTTGAATAGGCATAATTCTCGTCCTTATTCCGCTGTGCTTTCAGCGGTATCGCCCAAGTCAGCCATTTCTACATCTTGGCCAGCTTTCAGGGTGACGTATGCTTTTTTAACATCAGAACGACGTCCGATAGTTTTACCAAAGCGTTTAGTCTTACCTTTAGTGATAGTCGTGTTAACTTTAACAACTTCTACACCAAATAATTGTTCAACTGCTTTTTTGATTTCAAGTTTGTTTGCATCGATAGCAACTTTAAACACTTGAACACCAGCAGTTTCACCTAAAACTTGTGCTTTTTCTGAGAATACAGGTCCTTTTAGGACTTGATAGATACGTTCGTTGTTCATCCGAGTTCTACCTCAATTTTCTTAGCAGCAGCTACAGACATAACAACTTTATCGAACGCGATCAAGCTAACAGGATCGATAGCAGCAGCATCAACCACATCAACGTGTGGAAGGTTACGAGCAGCTAGATACAAGTTCTCATCAACAGCATCAGTAACGATTAATGCACGAGTAGCATTCAAGTCGTTAAGTTTTGCAAGCAATTCTTTAGTTTTTGGAGCAGCTACAGCAAACTCTTCAACTAAAACTAAGCGATCTTGACGAACAAGTTCAGCTAGGATGCATTGCATAGCACCGCGATACATTTTACGGTTTACTTTTTGAGACCAGTCTTGTGGACGAGCAGCAAAAGTTTTACCACCGCCAACCCAGATTGGGCTACGAATAGAACCAGCACGAGCGCGACCAGTACCTTTTTGACGGAATGGTTTTTTACCACCGCCAGAAACGTCTGCACGTGATTTCTGAGCTTTTGAACCTTGACGACCACCAGCTAAATAAGCTGTAACAACTTGGTGTACAAGAGCTTCATTGAATTCACGACCGAACGCAACTTCTGATAATTCAACAGCAGAGCCGGAAACAGTATTTAAATTCACGTTATTTCCCCTCAAGCCTTGATAGTAGGACGAACAGTTACGTCACCACCGGTAGCACCAGGAACCGCGCCTTTAACTACAAGAACTGAACGCTCTGTATCGATAGCAACGATTTCAAGACCCTGTGTAGTTACGCGTTCAGCACCTAAATGGCCAGCCATTTTTTTGCCTTTGAATACGCGACCAGGAGTCTGGTTTTGACCTGTAGAACCTAGAACACGGTGAGAAACAGAGTTACCGTGAGTAGCGTCTTGAGTACGGAAGTTCCAACGCTTAACACCACCTTGGAAACCTTTACCTTTAGACTGACCAGTTACGTCAACGATTTGACCCACTGTGAACAAATCTACACCGATAGTTCCGCCAACTTCACGACCTTCAAGATCAGCTTCTGTAACACGGAACTCTTGAACTAAACGACCAGCAGCAACACCCGCTTTAGCGAAGTGACCTTTCTGAGCATTAGTAACGCGAGATTCGCGACGTTCACCAGTAGTGATTTGAATCGCTTGATAACCATCAGTTTCAAGCGTTTTGATTTGAGTGATGCGGTTAGGATCAACCTCAATCACTGTAACAGGTACAGAAACACCAGCATCTGTAAAGATACGTGTCATACCGCACTTGCGACCGACTAAACCAATAGCCATGTGCATAAACCTCTAAAAAAGCGGCTTAATTAACTTAGAGTGTTAATTAACCGAAAGCCTTAACCCAATGCGATCTGAACGTCTACACCAGCTGCAAGATCTAATTTCATCAATGCATCTACAGTTTTGTCTGTAGGTTGAACGATGTCGATCAAACGCTTGTAAGTGCGGATTTCATACTGATCACGCGCGTCTTTGTTAACGTGCGGTGAAGTTAGAACGTTAAAACGCTCGATGCGAGTTGGCATCGGGATTGGACCACAAACTTGTGCGCCAGTACGTTTTGCTGTTTCTACGATCTCTTGAGAAGATTGATCAATTAAACGGTGATCAAAAGACTTCAAACGGATACGGATTCTCTGGTTAGACATACCAGTAAACTCCAAGCCAAATATATAAAGAATCACCCATGACGCATCTCCCCCTGTCCGAAAACAAGGCAAGTGTCAGAGGCAGTGAAAATCACTAAGGTCGTGATCGATGCCACGACTGTAACGATCTAAACAACAATCAACGTTGTTTAGCCCTTAATATCAAAGGGTCGCCCATTATAACGATTGTTTAACTGTTAAGCAAACCTATTTATCTTTTTTTCTCAATTTACGGTTAAGCGTTGGCGGCTTTCTTTTGTACACCCTGCCCGAACCCCAATACATAATCAATTGCATCGATCAGCAATTCATTCCCTTTTTGAAACCTCGTTTTTTTTGTTTGTTTTAAGGTATCTAATGATTGTACATAAGTGCCAGAAAATACCTTCTCATGCTCTTCATTCTCAATATACATTTGTAAAACTTTCGGCGTTATTTCTGGATGAAACTGAAAACCCAGCACATTCTTTCCAATTTGGTACATTTGATTTGCACACACATTATTTTCAGCCAGTCTGACGCCTCCTTTAGGAATCTCAAAAGTCTCACTGTGCCATTGCATTATTTCCAATTCTTTAGGTATTTCAAAGTAATCTGATAAACCATGTTGAGTTCTGAAGACATTAGTCCAACCTAACTCTTGTTGTTCATTTAAACGTACACTTGCTCCCAAAGCATTGGCTATAAGCTGACCTCCGAGACACAAACCAATTGCAGGCTTGCCTAGTGATAAATATCGACGGATCCATCTTTTTTCTATTTTTAGCCATGGATAATTTGCCTCATCATTTACACTCATTGCTCCACCCATGATGATGAGTAAATCAATATCTTCAATTGCTGGTAACGCCTCGATTTCTAATGCCATCTCAACAGGTAATGCAAAAAACTCCGTAGCACTAATTTGTGCTCCAATTGATTTTAAATATTCATAACAACTTCCGAACCCTTCACCAGCAATATGCTGAAAGTAATGCACTTTTAATGGCTTCATTTTCCAACCCGAACTTTTCTTATATTGCACTAGCAGTTGCAAAAATGAAGCCAACCTATAGGTTGTTAAATAATTTTAAACAAAGCACAGCTATGCAGTTTTTTAGTAGTATGTTTTGTTAGTTATAAAATGACGGTTTATACAGGTAAATTGTGAAAATAAATACGCAAACTCAACTCATACATAGCCCTAGAAAAGCACCTCAACTTTTAAATAGTATTCAACCTCCTATTTATCGTGCATCAACGATCATTTTTGAAAATACCGATGCTCTTTTCAATCGCCATTGGACCGATGCTTATGACTATAGTTACGGAACGCATGGCACCCCCACTACGTTTACGCTAGGCGACAATATTGCACAATTAGAAGGCGGAGAATACTGCCTCCTTGCACCAAGCGGACTCTCTGCAATCAACTTGGTGAATTCTTGTTTTTTAGCACATGGTGATGAAGTTTGGGTCGCTGACAATATTTACGGTCCAAATATGGAGCATTTGCGAAACCTAGAATCACGTTATGGTATTGCCGTTAAGGTCTATAACCCAATTGATGTTGAGAGCTTTAAACCCAGTGATAAAGCTAAGTTAATTTGGTTAGAAGCTGCAGGATCTGTAACACTCGAATTTCCAGATTTAAAGAATCTGGTCAAAAAAGCTCAAACGCATAAGATCCTTACCGCACTTGATAATACTTGGGGAGCAGGTCTGGCTTTTAATGCTTTTGATTTTGGTACAGAACACTTAGCAGTCGATATCACCGTCCATGCACTCACCAAATATCCAAGCGGTGGTGGTGACATTCTCATGGGGAGTGTCGTTACAAAAACCAAGGATTTATACCACAAGCTATTTCGTATGCATGCAATTCAAGGGATTTCAATATCAGGCGATGATACTGCACAGATTCAGCGCAGCCTATCTTCAATGGAACTCCGTTATACGCACCAATCTAAATCAGCGCTAACTTTATTGAGCTGGCTTCAAAAGCAAAATGAGTTTGCACAAGTGTTACACCCTGCCAATCCAAAATCTGCAGGTCATACTTTTTGGAAGGAAGTTTGCCTATCAGAATTAAGTGCAGGTTTAATCAGTGTAATTTTTGATAAAAAATATAATCTTCAAGATATACGCCATTTTTGTGATGCTCTCCACCTGTTTAAATTAGGTTTTAGCTGGGGTGGCCCAGTGAGTTTAGTAATGCTCTATCAAATTGATCAAATGCGTGAGCTTGCACATCCACATTTACAAGAAGGAATATTGGTTCGTTTTTGTATAGGACTGGAACATCCTCACGATTTGATAGAAGATATTCAACAAGCACTCAAAATAATGCAACAACAAAAGATCGAATAAAAAGGAATAATTATGGGCACACCAATTGTCATCGCAAAAAAAACCTCAGATACATCCCAAGAGATTGTTTTACATTCGCAACTGGCAAACCGACATGGCTTGATTGCCGGCGCAACAGGAACAGGCAAAACAGTCACTTTAAAGGTCTTGGCAGAAAACTTTTCTCGTATTGGTGTGCCGGTATTTTTAGCTGATGCAAAAGGTGATGTCTCGAGCCTTGCCAAAGCAGGTGAAAGCAATTCAAAATTTGATGAACGCATCAAGAGCCTCAATATTGAATCAATCCCATTTAGCGCATCACCTGTGGTCTTTTGGGATTTATTTGGCGAACAAGGTCACCCGATTCGGACTACTGTATCAGAAATTGGTCCATTGCTTTTAGCCCGAATGCTGAATTTGAATGATACCCAAGAAGGTGTGCTTTCTGCGATTTTCCGCATTGCGGATGATCAAGGTTTATTACTGATCGACTTTAAAGACCTCAAGGCGATGATCACTTATGTGACTGAGCATGCAGCTGACTTTAAAGCAGAATACGGCAATCTTTCTCCTGCCAGCTTGGGTGCAATCCAACGTAATTTGCTAGCACTGTCCGATCAAGGCGGTGATCAATTTTTTGGTGAGCCTGCATTAGACCTCATGGATTTTATCCAAACCGATGCACAAGGTCACGGCAATATTAATTTGCTCGCTGCCGATAAATTAATGAATACCCCAAAGCTTTATGCGACTTTCTTACTGTGGATGCTTTCCGAACTCTTTGAACAATTACCTGAAGTCGGTGATATGGATAAACCGAAATTGGTATTTTTCTTCGATGAAGCTCATTTACTGTTTGACAATGCCAGCCCTGCTTTGCAAGAAAAGATCGAACAAGTGGTACGCTTAATCCGCTCTAAGGGAGTAGGTATTTATTTTGTCACCCAAAATCCTCTGGACTTACCTGAAAGTGTTTTAGGACAACTGGGCAACCGTGTTCAGCATGCACTTCGTGCCTTCACACCAAAAGATCAAAAAGCAGTAAAAACTGCAGCTGATACTTTTAGAGCAAATCCTGCATTCAAAGTACAAGATGCTATTACGGAGCTGGCAGTTGGTGAAGCGCTGATTAGCTGTCTAGATGAGCAAGGTACGCCACAAATAGTTGAACGCGGTTGGGTTATGCCCCCATATTCATCTTTTACACCTATCACGCTTGAAGAGCGTAAGACGCTCATGACAAACAGTGTGGTTGCAGGTGTTTATGAGCAAGTACTTGATCGAGAAAGTGCTTTTGAAATGCTGCAAAACAAAGTAGTTCAGCGTCAACAACAATCCGAACAAGAAGCGTTAGCAAAACAACAAGCTAAGGAACAAGAGGCCTACGCGAAGCAAATTGCTAAAGAGCAAGAAGCTTTCGCAAAACAGCAAGCCAAAGAACAAGAACGCCTTGCCCGTGAACAACAAAAAGAAGCAGAACGTGCAGCCAAACAACGCGAAAAACTCACCCAAGATATTGTCGGTACGTTTGCTAAAAGTGCTGCACGAAGCCTCGGCGGAAGCACTGGGCAAAAAATCGTACGCGGTCTACTGGGCTCATTATTTGGAAAAAAATAGCCCTCCCTTTACTCATCATTTTTAACTTCATTATGGGATATCTCAATATCCCATAATTATTTTAAGGTTTTCTATGCAAGTCATATTGCAGCTCGACCCTAAAAGATGTATTTTAAATATATCTTTTAATAAAACTAAAGTTGAAGCTCATGACGCCACAACATATTGAACTTGTAAAAGCGACTGTTCCCGTCCTGCGTGAGAATGGTGTTGCCCTTACAACCTATTTCTATAATCGCATGCTGAACAACAACCCCGAGTTAAAAAATACATTTAACATGGATCATCAAAGTACTGGTCGTCAGCCACGTGCTTTAGCTGCTGCTGTTTTGGCATATGCTGAAAATATTGAAAATCCTACAGTTTTGGCAAAAGCGATTGAGCGAATTACCACTAAACACGTAAGTTTAGACATTCAAGCGGATCAATACTCGATTGTGGGTGAAAACCTTCTGCATTCAATCAGCGAAGTATTAGATGTGCCAATGGACTCTGATCTGATTGCTGCTTGGAAAGCCGCGTATATGCAATTGGCAGACATTTTAATTGGTGTCGAAAAATCAAAATATGAAGCTTTGACTGCACAAAATGGCGGTTGGGCTGGCTGGCGTGAATTTAAAATTACAGCGATTGAAGCTGAAGCTAACACCAAAACCTTAACTTTAGCTGCCAAGGACGGTCAAACCATTGCGACGGCTGAAGCAGGTGAATATATTTCGGTACGAGTCCAAGTACCGGGGCAAGAGATGCGCCAACCACAACAATTTAGCTTTGATGCTGCACAAGCTGACCAGTATCAAATCACAGTAAAAGCGGTAGATGAAGCAACTGAATATTCTGTGGCAAATATCTTATTAAACCACTATCAAGTAGGTGATGTGGTTGAGGTGTCTGCACCACTAAAAAATTAATTCATCTAAATCTTTAACCGAAATAAGATTTTAAGAGATCATTGAAAGCTCCGTTCACGGGGCTTTCAATGTTAAGATAGAAATAAGCTATCTTTTATGACGATCTATGCAACTGAATAAATTTACCGACTATGCCCTGCGTATATTGATGTATGTCGCACAACCTCGTGACTTGCCTTATACCATTGCAGAACTGGCAAACCAATTGCAGGTCTCAGAAAACCACGCCATGAAAATCGTTCACTTTATGGCAAAACAAAATTGGCTAATGACCACTCGAGGCAAAGGTGGCGGTATACGTCTAGCCCCTCAAACTCTGAATATCTCATTAGGGACTTTAGTGAGAACACTTCAAGGCGATCAGCAAATTGTAGAGTGTCATAACCCACCATGCGTATTAAGAAGTGACTGTGGCTTAAAAGGCATTTTAGATCATGCAGTCAAACAGTTTTATCAGCATTTAGATCAATTTAAACTGAAGGATGTTATACCCACCTCAGTTACAAAATTCAATTCAGATTCACTCATTCCTTTCATTCAAGTTACACCATAGATTGACTCAATTCGATTGAGTATTCGCTTGCATGCGCGACTTCCTTTATAATAGCTGATTGTAAATTGAGTTATTGAAGTTGAGCTATGCATCACAGCAGAGGAAAGTCGAAAAACAGTAAGGCGTCAAATGCCCCAAAGCAAAAGATCAGCTATGAGAAAAAAGCCGATCCAGCGATTACTGAATATTCGGTTCAAGCGCTCAACTGGTTGCGCAAAGCCGAATTCTTAATGAGTGCACCAAAACTGAATTTATGTGTCGATGACACAGGTTATGAGATTGCTTTTGCAGGTCGTTCGAATGCTGGTAAATCGAGTGCGATTAATGCATTAACCAATCAAAAACAACTTGCACGTGCGTCTAAAAAACCTGGTCGCACACAAATGATTAACTTTTTTAGCATGGGCAATGCCGAACAAAGATTAGTTGACCTTCCTGGATATGGCTATGCTGCTGTACCTGAAAGCATGAAAATCATTTGGCAAAAAGAGCTTGAAAACTACCTCATTCATCGTGAAAGTTTACAAGGGCTTGTACTGCTAATGGACATACGACACCCATTACAACATTTCGATGTCATGATGTTAGAATGGGCTTATTCACGCAAATTATTTGTCCATGTTTTATTAACAAAATCAGATAAGTTAAATCGTGGTCCAGCTTCCAAAGCATTGCAAGAAGTCAAAGCTCAATTAAAGAAAATGAAGCTTAACTTCTCCATCCAATTGTTCTCATCCCTCAATAAGCAAGGTCTTGAAGAACTCGCAAGCGTTATTGCTGGTCGTTTAAATTTTACGCTTGAGCAACCTAACGGATTTGATCTAAGTGCAATTCCTGAAGTAAGTGAATCAGACATCGATGAAGATTTTGATCATGTTATTCAAGAAGATGATGAATCACCAAGCGAAACAACCGAACTAGAATCCAACAAAGCCGAATAGTATCTACCCTACCGAATGGTTAAATCATTACATTCACTAATTGATACATCAATGTCCTCAAATGCTAAGGTTATTTGAGGGCATTTTTTTATACTGAAAAATGATAATCACAACAAAAATTCAGGAAAGTGTGATGAAATTATTGTCTCGATTAAGAAATAGTAAGATTGGATCTTCTATTGAGTATCACATCAAACCTCGTAAAGTTAAATTTGAGTGGGCGGATACACCAGTAGATTGGGTTCCAAATCAGCCTTTCGTTAGTTATTTTATCAATGAAATTAATAACATCTTACCAGCAGGCGAATTTTGGTTTTGTCGTCTGTACAACAAAGTTTTGCCCAAAATTACTGATGAAAAACTTGCAGAAGATGTGAAAGCTTTTATTCGCCAAGAAGCGATGCACGCTCAAGCACATAATTCAGCGAATAAAGAATATCTCAGCGCACGTCATATCGATATTCAACGTAATCTCGATATTATGGACTTTCTTTTTGGAAAACTTTTAGCAGATAAACCTTTAGGTCTAAACGTCCCAAAAGCCTTAGATCATCAGTGGGATTTATTCAGATTAGGTATTATTGCTACTGTTGAACATATGACTTGTGTCCTCGGCAAATATGCCTTGTACAACAAAAAATGGGGAGAATTGGGTGCTGATGCCAATATGCTCGATCTCGTAAAATGGCATGGTGCTGAGGAAATTGAACACCGTACCGTTGCATTTGACTTATATCGTCATCTTGGCGGTGGTTATATTTCTCGCTATTATCAAAGTGTAGTTGTGATTGCTGCTGTATTAGGTTTATGGGTTGATGGTGCTGCTCATATTATGGGTCAAGACCCTCGCTTTAAATCAATTAAACCAGCTGTTTACAAACCTTGGATTTGGCGTGAATGGGCACGAATTGCCCAAAAAGACAATGGTTTACTCCCTCACCCATTGTGGCTTGTTTCTCAACAACTCGGCTATTTAATGCCTTGGTATGACCCTGTTCATGAAGCAAAAACTGAAGATGCGATTAACTATCTAAATCAATCACCAGCAGCAGAACGTGCAGCACTGAAAGTTGCATAATGTATTTAATAAAAAAGCAGGGGGATCCCTGCTTTTTTATATCTGATCTAATCTTTTAAGCTGTATTTTTTTCAATAGGTTCATGATCAGGATTCGTGTAACGATCTACAACAACACTAATCATCATATCTCCCTGCACATTTACCACTGTTCTGACAGTATCTAACAAACGGTCAATCGGCAATAATATTGCGATTGCTTCTGCTGGGAGTCCAACTGATTGTAAAACCATAATCATGGTAACCATACCTGCGCTAGGTATACCTGGTGCCCCTAAAGATGCAATCATTGCTGTCGCACACACAATCAATTGTTGTCCTAACGTTAAATCAAGCCCCATTAAATTCGCAATAAACAGCGCCGCCGCAGCCTCATACAATGCCGTCCCATCCATATTCAACTGTGTCCCGAGAGGGATCACAAATCCTGCAGTCTGGGGTCTTACTCCTAAATTTTCCTGAGCACACTTCATTGATAGCGGCATAGTTGCGGAACTTGAGCTGGTAGCAAACGCCGTAATCAAGGCTGCTCGTGTTCCCTTAAAAAATGTAATTGGATTCATTCTCCCGAAAATCCAGAGCAACAAAGGCAAAACAACAAGGCCATGAAAGATGGTCGTTCCCGTGACTACTGCTGCAAATTCTGCTAATCGACTCAGAACGGATAGGTCCTCCGTCGCGATTAACTTTGCCAGTAACGCAAAAATCCCTATTGGTGCGAGCTTCATCACCCAACCAATCATCAACATCATGATTTCAAAAAATTGCTGACTCAACGCTTTCACTGTTTTAAATTTTTCACCACCTTTAACGAGAGCCACCCCAATTAAAAGTGCAAAAACGACAACGGCTAACACATTACCTTCAGCAAATGCTTTAAACGGGTTTATTAGTGTATTATGGATAAAGTTGGTAAAAAAACTCGAGGGCGTCAAAGTATCGGGCGTCTGATGCTGATTCATGGTCTCTTGAAAAATGGTGATGTCTACACCCTTCCCGACCTCGAAAAGATGCGCACACGCAAGCCCCAAAATCAGTGCCAAAGTTGTGGTTGTGACACAACAAGCGAGGGTAATTTTCCAAGTTCTACCAAGTTGGCCACCATTCTGTAGATTGGAAACTCCGACAACAATAGAACTAAAAATGAGAGGAATCAGTAATAGTTTTAGTAAGCCGATAAAGATACTACTGGCAATCCCTAAGCCATATAAACTTCCGTTAAAAAATGCTGTATCAGGGAATACATTTAACAAGAAGCCAAAAGCCACACCTAAAATTGCAGCAATTAAAATTTGCGTATTTAGACTCATGTCATGTGCTTTTCATTTTGATTTATTAGTCGCACTATGCCATGAGCGCCCTCAAGAATCGATCATTTTTTCTTGTTAGCTTTGCAACCGAAACGAATAATTTATAAATACAAATATGAAGTCAAAAGCCAAATCTGAAGATTTGGCTTGAAGCATGGATCAATTATCTTATTGCGTTTCAATTTCACGAATTCGAATTAGACCTTCTTGCACTGTACTACAGACCAATTGTCCATTTTGCCACATTCGTCCAAAGTTCAATCCTCTAGAACTTGCACTAATCGTTGCTTCCATGTCATAGAGCATCCAATCATCTACACGAAATGGTTTATGAAAGTACATGGTATGGTCAATGCTGGCACATTGTAAACTCGGTGAAATATAACTGAGTCCGTGTGGTCGTAGTGCAGTTGTCATCAAAGTAAAGTCTGAATAAAAAGCAGCGATCGCCTGATGTAATGCATTTTCATCTACATCATCAGCCAAACGATCGTGTGTACGAATATAGTGCGCATAAGACGGCGCTTCAGGTTGTGGTTGGAATGGATTGACTGGCATTACAGGCTTAATTTCAACATGACGATCACGCATAAAGCTGGCACGCACATTCTCTGGTACGAAATCGACAATCATTTTCTTGAGTTCAGCTTCAGATTTTAGCCCATCTACTGGCGGGTATTCTGGTTCAGCAACTTGATAATTGAGACCCTCTTCTTGGTCTGCAAAAGATACCATACACATGAATATCGTTTTGCCATGTTGAATCGCACGAACTTGGCGACTCACGAAACTACGTCCATCACGGATTCGATCTACTTCATAAATAATGGGTGCATTAACATCCCCACCAAATAAGAAATATGCATGCAATGAGTGTGCAGGGCGATCAGTTGTATATGAAGCAGCACGTAACGCTTGACCTAGAACTTGCCCACCAAAGACACGTTTGCCAACCAAATTTTGGCTTTTGCCTCTAAAAATGTTTTCTTCAAGTCTTTCTAGCGTGAGTAAATCTACGAGTTCTTGCGTGAGCTGATTCATATCGGACCTATATATTTCATTGCTACGACATTAAATTGGGCCTGTTGAATTTAAACAGATTTTCCAATTTAATGACTCAATCTTTATATTGCCATAATTTCCGAGTAAACAACTAAACTTTGCTTGACTATATTGTCATAAAACAAATTTGATATTTTGGCTAAAAATACGATTATTAACGAAAATTCATCCAAATTCTGTGCATTTTGTTAGAAAATGACATATTGTTTTGATCACAGATTTAAGAAAATAATTGCCTTCATTCGCGTCATGCGAAATTCGTCTTTGGCTAGGAGTATGTATGTCCAAGAATGGCTTTGGTCAAATGTATCGTCGACTTTCCAGTAAGTTGCTTGACCTCGTAGTAACACCGCATGTTCTTGGAGAGGTTCCTACTGAAACCCAACCTTCAACACCACCCACTGAAAATAATACGACTCACAAAAAAGTGGTGTGCTATGTATTACAAAATTACTCGCGTAGTAATGCGTTAGTGGTTGACGGCGAAACTCGTCGATTAAATCTCGCGCCAGCACTTGACCCACTCATGATCGGGGACCATAAAGAGAAAGCTGCTGTATTATTTTTACAACACCAAGATGAAACAAACTTACTTAATCCGCCACCCCATGCATTTCCGCCTCGTCTCCTCAGATTGATCGAGATATTGGATAAGCATCCAGATACTGACATTGAACTTATACCTGTGACTGTATTGTGGGGCCGCTCACCGGACAAAGAAGATTCATTATTTAAATTGCTATTTACGGACACTTGGGCAACGCCAAGTACTGTTAAACAACTGATGAATATTGGTTTACATGGTCGCCAATCTTTTCTTGAATTCCATGAACCAAAATCACTGCGCGAATTGGTAGATTACGCACGTGTAACACATCCAAACTTGTCTCCTGCAACATATATCGTCAATCAACTCAATGATTATCTAGATCGTCAGCGTGAAGTTGTATTAGGTCCAGATTTGTCAGATCGTCGAAACGTGATGCAATCATTGATTAAATCTCAAGATGTTCAGGACGGAATTCGCAAAGAAAGTATTCGCTCTAAAATCAGTTTGATTGAAGCTGAGCGCCGTGCGATCGGCTACGTGAATGAAATTGCATCAGACTATTCTCATGCAACCGTACGTTTTGCAGAACAAGCCCTGACGCGTCTTTGGACTCAACTCTATGACGGCGTAGAAGTACATAATTTCAATACAGTTCGTGAATTAGCGAAAGACTACGAAATTATTTATACACCTTGTCATCGTAGCCATATTGACTACCTATTACTCTCTTATGTGATTTATAAGCGTGGGATGATGGTACCGTACATTGCTGCAGGTGATAACCTGAATATGCCATTCGTTGGACAGCTTTTACGTGGTGGCGGTGCATTCTTTATACGTCGAACCTTCCGTGGAAATGCGTTATACACCACTGTATTCAAAGAATATCTATACAGTATCCTATCGCGCAACACGCCATTAGAATACTTTATTGAAGGTGGACGTTCACGTACTGGACGTTTATTACCGCCGAAAACAGGTATGTTGGCAATGACTGTGCATAGTCATTTGCGTGGTCGTGCTAAACCTATTGTATTTGTCCCGACCTATTTTGGTTATGAACGCCTGATGGAAGGTGCAACTTACGTCGGTGAAATGAATGGTAAGCCTAAAGAGGCCGAATCTATCTTTGGTATTTTACAAACCTTAAGAAAGATTGAACGCATCTTCGGTAAAGTACACGTAAACTTTGGTGAACCCGTCTTCCTTGATGAGATTTTGAAACAGCATGGTGCTGAACATATCAAAATTGAGAAGAATGATGACCCGATTCCTCAAGAAGTTTCTGATGCAGTCAACACCTCAGCAAATGCAATTCTTGAAAATATTAACCGTGCTGCTGTTATCAACCCAGTTTCGTTATTGTCACTTATTCTTCTATCGACTTCCAAGCACACGCTTGATGAAGAGATTTGTATTAAACAGTTAGATACCTATCGCAATCTTCTAACAGCTTTACCTTATGATCATCGAGTTCAAATCACACCACTGTCTGGTAAAGAAATCATTGCTTATGGTTTAAAACTCAAGTTGATTAAGCGTGTAAAACATGTCCTTGGCGACATCATTGCGATTGAAGATGGTCAAGCAGTATTACTGACATATTTCCGCAATAATATTTTGCATGCTTATGTCTTGCCATCACTGATTGCTGCGATGGTCGAGCACAATGGTAAAATTTCACAGGGCGATTTGATTAATGTCATTCGTACACTTTATCCATTCTTGAAAGCTGAACTTTTCCTTAAGTGGAATACGGATGAGCTTAAAGAACAGATCTGTAACTATGTTCAAGGTCTGGTAGAAGCACAGTTGATTACGATTGATGAACATGGAAATTTATGTAGCCCTGCACCTAACTCTGAACAACACAATCAGTTAGTCGTGCTTGCTGCTCCAGTGAAGCAAAGTATTGAACGCTACTACATGACACTTGCCCTAATTACTCAACGTGGCTCTGGAAATATTACGACCAAGCAGGTCGAAGATTTAAGCCATCTATTAGGTCAGCGTTTATCTGTACTTTATGAGTTCAACTCACCTGAATTCTTTGATAAAGCGCTCTTCCAAAGTTTTATCAAAGTTCTGACTCAACAAGGCTATATCAGTAATAACGAAGAAGGCGCAATAGTCTTTGATGCACAATTCAAAGAGGTTGCTCAATATGCCAACTTGGTACTAGATGATGTAACCTTACAAATGTTGCAACATATCACTTCATTTAACGATGAAGAGCTCAAAGAAGCTTTGGATGCAGTTGCTGATCAACAAGCCAAAAAACGCTTAAAACGCAAGAAAAAATAGTATCTAAAACCCTCCCCAGCGAGGGTTTTTTTATGCCTAAATGAGTTCTCAATAATCCTTAAAAAATTGATTATGTTTCAATTTAAAACCAGTGTTGAACATTCGAGAGGCATAAATTTTCTTTCCATGCTGTGCCTCACTCAATAATTTTAATGGAAGGATGTTTAACTGCTTTTGGAACCACAGAATAATTTCATGTAATGGAATGGGTTGATTATTACTACAAATATAAGTTTTTTCTGGATGTTCCACGTGAAGTAAATGGACAAGAAAACCCGCTAAATCTTCGATATGAATTCGATTCGACCAATGCACATTGGGATAGGTCATTGTATTTTGAGCAAGCTGCATCATTCTCTTCACGGATACGCCATAAATACCAGTGGGTCTCACAATGATACATTGCTGTGGGAAGGCTTCTTGCCAAAGTTTCTCCATTGTGGCTAACACTAATGCTTTCTCATCTTGCGGATTGATCTCTGTTTGGTCATCAATCTCCTCCCCTTGATCTTGTCCGTAAACGCGTGTTGATGAGACAACAATAATCTTTTGGATGGGATGCAATGCCAGCTGATTTCTCATATGTGGAATCGCATCTATGAAAGCAGCTTTATACCCGTCTAGTGATGGGTCTTTGGGTGCAATCAACACGTATACTGCATCAATAGGCGACAATGTCGATAAATCAAGTTGGTGTATATCTTGTTGAAGATGCATAGCACCTGCTTGATCTTTCCTGCTTAAACTGACTGTGGTAATTTGATGTCCTTGTTGAAATAATTGTTTAGCAACATGTTGCGATGTTTTACCATAACCGATAAATAGAATATGCATGTAAGACCTATTCTCTAGTGTTATAAAGTCAATTTAAGCAAAGTTGAGGGGACATGACTGCAGTCCATCAGTTGCAAGGTGTAGGAAACGCCGCTGCCGCTTTACTCGAAAAATTAAATATCTGGAATACGGATGATCTTTTGTTTCATCTGCCTCGAGATTATGAAGATCGCAGTACTATTGTGCCCATGAATCAACTTCAAGTAGGTCGAAGCTATTTACTTGAAGGCACTGTCGCATCAATGGATATGCCGCCTGGTAAACGCAAATCCATGGCAATATTATTACAAGATGATTTTGGAAAAGTCACCTTACGTTTTTATCATATTTATAAAGCATTGATGGATCGCGCAAAGCCTGGAAATCGTTTAAGAGTGTTTGGTGAAGTCCGAGTAGGCGCTCGTGGCCTAGAAATGTATCACCCAGAAATTCAATTGATTACGGAGCATACCCCACTTCCAAAAACGCAGCTAACCGCAATTTACCCATCAACGGAAGGACTCACTCAACCTAAACTGCGCGAATATATTAAACAAGCTTTAGCACAACATGCCCATGATTTACCAGAACTGATTCCTGCAAAATTTACCAATGGGTATGCTTTAAAAGAAGCACTAGAATATATTCATCACCCTCCCACCGATGCCAATATGTTGCAACTGGCTGAAGGACAGCATCCTGCGCAGCAACGTCTCATCTTTGAAGAGTTAGTCAGTCATCAAATTAGTTTATTGACTCGTCGTGCATACATTCAACAGATCTCCGCACCTGCATTTTCAGCCAGTCGAACATTTGCCAAACAACTTCTCTCCATACTTCCCTTTGAAATGACGAATGCTCAAAAACGTGTTTCAAATGAAATTGTGAAAGATCTTAAACAAAACAAACCGATGCTCAGACTAGTACAAGGTGATGTAGGTGCAGGCAAAACCTTAGTAGCAGGCATTGCGGCATGTCATCCACTCGAAGAGGGATGGCAAGTTGCTCTTATGGCACCGACTGAAATCCTCGCAGAACAACATTATTTAAATTTTAAAAAATGGTTCGAACCACTCGGCATCCAAGTTTCTTGGTTATCAGGCAAACAAAAAGGGAAAGCACGCGCTGCTGCAGAACAGCAGATTAGAGAAGGCTCTGCCCAATTGGTCGTCGGCACTCATGCACTATTTCAGGATAACGTCCAGTTTCATAAATTGGGTCTTGTCATCATTGATGAACAGCATCGATTTGGAGTTGACCAGCGTCTAGCATTACGAAATAAAGGGGCACAGGATACGACACCACATCAGTTGGTAATGACCGCCACGCCTATCCCACGTACGTTAGCAATGTCAGCGTACGGCGATTTAGATACTTCTGTGATTGATGAGTTACCCCCAGGGCGTACCCCAATCCAAACAGTCACTATTCCACTCGATCGTCGTGAAGAGGTCCTGCAGCGTATTGCGACAAACTGCGCTGAAGGTAAGCAGGCTTATTGGGTCTGTACATTAGTGGAACAATCAGAAACGTTAGATGCCCAAGCTGCTGAAGCGACTTATCAGGAGATTAAAGAACGCTTTCCGCACCTCAATATTGGTTTGGTTCATGGCAAAATGAAAGCTGATGAAAAACAAGCTGTCATGCAACAGTTCAAAGACAATCAATTACAACTGCTGATCGCAACAACTGTGATCGAAGTTGGAGTGGATGTACCAAATGCATCCATCATGGTCATTGAAAATGCGGAGCGACTGGGTCTATCTCAACTACATCAATTAAGGGGGCGTGTGGGTCGAGGTGCTAAAGCAAGTTTTTGCGCATTATTATATAAAAGTCCTTTATCGCAGAATGGACAAGAGCGTTTACGCATTATGCGTGAAACCAATGATGGCTTTTTAATAGCAGAAAAAGATTTGGAAATCCGCGGCCCAGGCGAACTGTTAGGAACGAAACAGACTGGAGACATGGGCTTTCGCGTGGCTAAATTGGAACGGGATGACCATCTGTTAACTCAAGCGCACTATGTCGCGACTCAAATTTTAAAAGATTACCCACATCAAGCGGATGCTCTTCTTAAACGATGGTTACCAGAAGCGCCTAGATATGCGTATGTTTAATATGTTCCTTAATCAACGAGCTCAGTTATAATCATAGGTACTCACAATAAAAATAACTTGAGCCATGATGCTGAGCCCTATTCATAACCTCTATCACACATTATTATCACGACGCGCTTGCCAATTATGCGGATTCTCTCCAACTCAAACCCACAGACTATGTGATGACTGTTGGACAATGCTTCCATGGAAAAGCCCTTCACTCATTCATCGACATGAAAGAAATATTTATGCTTGTTTCGACTATAGCTTTCCTATAGATCGCATTATTCACTTATTCAAATATGAACAACAACTTCATTATCAAACTTTTCTAGCACACACATTGCTAGAACTTAAACTGAAACGTTTTCAAGCGATTGTACCTATGCCTATTTCAAACGAGCGCTTGAAAGAGCGTGGTTATAATCAAATGATGGTCATCGGAAAAATTCTTTCCAAAAAACTGCAAATACCCATTTGGCAGCCAATTGAACGTTCAGCACAACACTCACAGAAAGGCTTAACACGTGTAGAAAGAATCGAGGATATTCAATCTCAATTCAAACCAATACGTTCAGAAAAAGGAAAGTTTAGAAATATCCTGATTATTGACGATGTCGTGACCACAGGGAGTTCAGTCAATGCGTTGGCCAATGCACTAGAAAAGCTCGGCTGTCAGAACATTCAGATCGCATGCATTGCAGCTGCAGAATATTGACACAGTCACTTTAAGTTTTAATCGGCATTAAAATGCTGCCTACACCAAGGAATCACGATTTCTCGAGTTAACGGTGCTAAAGGCGTAGCATCATCATCTAAATCGATCCATTTCATTTCAGCAATTTCTGCATGAATGTGAGGCTCTTGTTTAAGCTGAACTCGATAGAGATAACTAATCAACTGATGATCCGCTTCATTTGCAGCTTTGGTTTCAAAACGACCTATATATTGATCTATTACTGCCTCAGCGCCAATTTCTTCTTTAATTTCTCGCAGAATCGTGTCCTCAGAAGGCTCATTCTCCTCTAACTTCCCACCAACCTGCATGAAAAACTGGGTATTCTTTTTTCGAACCAACAACAACTGCTGATCGTCATTGGAAATAATCGCTGCTGCGACAGTAATGATTTTGCTCATGTATCTAGTTTCACCAAATCTTCTCGATCTTGGACACCCCATTTCGGTAGTGGTGCCTGATAAGACTCGAATTTTGACACAATATCCTCGATTGAAGTTGAATTGATTAATGCATTGGTAAAGCGAGCTCGAGTAAACTCTTGATCTGTCGTATGTTGAATGAATTGTAATAAACCATCATAAAACCCGTTGATGTTTAAAAATGCGCAGGGTTTAAGATGAATACCGAGTTGCGCCCATGTCCATTGTTCAAAAATTTCTTCAATTGTTCCTGCACCACCCGGTAAGGCAATAAAACCATCCGACAAATCTGCCATCAGCGTTTTACGCTCATGCATACTGGTAACAACGTGAAGTTTAGTCAAATTTGGATGTGCTAATTCACGATCCACCAATCCTTGTGGAATCACGCCAATGACCTTTCCACCAGCCTCTAATGCACTATCCGCAACAATCCCCATTAATCCTGAACGACCGCCACCATACACCAAGTTCTTGCCTTGTTGCGCTAAATATTTCCCTGTTTTCTTTGCTGCATCAGCATAAACAGGATCGGAACCTAATGTTGAACCACAAAATATTGCAATAGAATTCATTTAAAATTAGCCTTAAGTTTTTATAACAACAATTAAAATGATATGTTCTGTGTTTTTTAACCTAATTAATGATGGAATCAGTTTTTTTTCATGGCATCCTTGTCTAAAATACACCCATCGTTCACACACAAACTGCGCAAGGGAGAAAAGATAAAATGCTTGAAGCCTTTTATGCCACAGAGCGCGGTAGTCTAGAAGATGCAACGATCAATGGTGGGTTTGATTTACACCCTGAATTGGTTTGGATCGATTTAATTGCACCCTCTCAAGATGAGCAAGAATGGGTTTTAGATGCCTATAAACAAAATCTTCCAACACTAAAATCATTAGAAGATATTTCTTCATCTGCACGATTCTACCGTGATGATGATGGCATTTTACATATCAGTACGTATTTTTTAACGAAAAATAAAAACTACCAAGTCGATGGTGACCCTGAAGAGTCATCCAATATGCTAGGAACGGTTCAAACCGTTGCATTTATTTTACATAAAGATCGACTATTTACTTTACGTGGTGAAAAGCTCGTTGCTTTCCGTGCCTTTCGAGCACGTGCTCGCCGTAATGATTACGACATTGACTATAAAGATCCGACTTGGATACTTTTGGGTTTACTCGAAGCTAAACTCGATGAGCTTGCGGATATCTTAGAAGATATCCACAAGGATCTAGAACTCTACTCTACAGAAGTATTGAATGTTCGCCACCGTGAACAAATTCTTGATCTCGATGATATGATTACCCGTCTTGCTCAAAAAGAAGATATGTTGGGTAAAGCACAACTCTGTTTGATTGACTTACGCCGCGTTCTGACCTTCTTAGCAAGACCTCGTGCCTTAGGCAGTCATATTTATGATGCTGATATTCGAGAACTCAGTGAGGATGTTCGCTCATTAGTAGAACATGATGCATTCTTGTTCCAAAAGGTTCGATTCCTATTGGATACCACTTCGGGTTTCATTAATACTGAACAGAATGATACGATTCGTCGATTCTCGATTTTACCTAGCATGCTTGCTCCCCCGATGTTGGTGGCCAGTATTTATGGTATGAACACTGATGTACTGCCCTTTGCTCAAGGAACGACGAGCTTTGTTGTTGTCACTCTGATTATCCTAGTATTCTTATTTGGACCACTGATTTATTTTAGATGGAAAAAATGGATTTGAGCACGCTTGGATGTTGTGTTTTTTAAACAACGTATGAAGTACCTTCTGTTGAGTAAATTACTATTTTAAAGCGATAAAAAAGCACCCTAAGGTGCTTTTTTATTTTTCAATCAAATCAATTTTAAATCATTTTCTAAATGGCAAGATTGAATGATTTTCATCATTTTTTCTGGCACAGATTTAAACTGTAAACTCGATATTCCAGGTGCTTGACGCAATAAACGCACTAAAACAGCTAGCGCCAGAGTACTACCATGTTCAAGACCTGATAAATTTACAGTAAGTGGAAACTGCTTTGCCTGCTGAATCAACATTAAACCTTGTTGATAATACTGTTCAGCATTGTCGAAACTAATTTTTCCAGAAACTATAATTTCTTGATCTTTGAGTGAAATCACAATTGTTCTCTGTTATTTTTTCTCAACTGCAGCTTCAGCATCAGGCTTAAAGTTTGCAATTGCTTTATTGATATCGCCACCATTACGCTTCACAGTAGCAGCAAACTGATTACGGAATTGCAAACCTAAGTCAATTCCAGAAACGTTGATATTGCGAATCTTCCACTGATCACCTTTATCAGCCAATTGGAACGATACAGGGATCTTCTCACCTTTGTTAATAAAATCAATCGTTACAACAGGGTTTTTAGTGTTAGATGCTTTATAGGGACGAATTGTATATGTCTGATTAGAGAACTTAGAGAAAGCACTACCATAGTTTTCAATCAATGTTTCACGGAAGTTCTTCTCAAACTGTGCGCGTTGAGCAGCATTACTATATTGATTCGTCGCATAAGTTCCCATCACGATACGAGTAAATGATTGCGAATCAATATATGGATCTAAATTTTGACGAACAATTGCGCGTACCGCAGCAGGGTTATTTTGTAACTTAGCTTGGTCTGCTTTTAAACGTGAAATTAAGCCATCAGCTACTTTTTTGATAAATGCAGGAGGAGTCTCCGTAGGTGCAGCAAATGCTGTACTCGCAATCATCGTCGATAAAACGCTAACAGTCAGTGTTTGCTTGACGAACGTATTCATTTATTTTTCCTCTATTTAATCATTCAACAAAAGAAGCAGTTTCATCTGTGAACTCCACAGTTTCTGCATCTGATGAACCATTTGAATCTTTTTTCGCAGCTGAATCACCAGCACCACCTGTCACAAATTTAGACACTAAGTCTTCAATTTCCATTGTGCTTTGTGTGTTGCCAATTTGATCACCACGTTTTAAATAATTTAAACCACCACCTGGAACAATTTTGAGATACTTCTCGCCCAGTAAGCCATTTGTCGCTACCATAATGTAAGCATCTTCATCAATATTGGTGATGGAGTTCATGTTAGCGATCAGTTGCTTTTCCATTTCTTTTTGTTGCGATGGCGTCGCAGCTTCATAGTCACTGCTATAACGCAACTCTTCTAAAGCACCTTCTTGCACAGTTTTAAGTTGTTCATCATTGAAAGATGTCAGCTCACCATCTAAATTAATTTTCACTGTTGCAAGACGTGTTAACGGATCTAATGTGATTGACTCAACTTCACCAACTTTTACACCGCTCAGTGCAACTTTAGCACGTGGTTTAATACCATTCACATTATCAAAAGTTGCGGTCATGCTATAACTGTCTTTTAAATTTGTCCCAGCTAAGCCACTTACTTTCATTGCCAAGAAAAATAATGCACAACCAAATAGAATCACGAATATTCCAACTGCGAGCTCACTCGTACGTGATTTCATTACACACCTCCAAACATGACCGCAGTCAAAACAAAATCAAATCCTAAAACACATAGTGATGAATACACTACCGTTCTTGTTGTTGCTGTCGCAATGCCTTCTGATGTAGGCTCGCATGAATATCCCTGATATACGGCAATCCACGTACAGATTAAAGCAAATACAAAGCTTTTGATGATCGTGCCATTAAAGACATCTTTATAAAATTGAACGGCACTTTCCATACCACTCCAATACGAACCTTCATCAGCACCTAAAAAATCCACACCGACCATTTTTCCGCCCATGATCCCCACAGCAGCAAAAATTACGGCAAGCATAGGCAAACTAAATATACCCGCCCATAAACGTGGTGAAATAATGCGTTTAAGTGGATCAACACCGATCATTTCCATACTAGACAATTGCTCAGTCGCTTTCATCAAACCAATTTCGGCGGTTAAAGCAGATCCTGCACGCCCCGCAAAAAGAAGTGCAGCAACCACTGGCGCAAGTTCACGCAACAAGGTCAACGAAACTGCTGCACCAAGCATCGCTTCACTGCCGAAAGTGACCAAAATGCTATACATCTGTAAACCCAAGACTGCACCTATAAACAGCCCTGACACCACAATGATAAGCAATGATAATACGCCAACACGATACATTTGATAGATAAAGAGTTTGACTCCAATCCAAGTCGGTATCGAAAATAAAATTTGAACTAGCATAATGGCTGCAACGCCAATACCTTGAACACGTTCTATAACGCGTCTACCTAGTGAGGCTATCGCATTCATGTACGCACCTCATCACTTAAATATGCTTGATGACTAAATTGATAATCCACAGGACCTTCGACCGAACCTGTTAAGAATTGACGGACGAAAGGCGAACTATGATTCTTTAACTGATCAGGTGTGCCCTCGCCTTGTACTTTACCTTCCGCAACCACATAAATGTAATCTGCGATCGATAATGTTTCAGCAACATCGTGAGACACGATAATGGTCGTTAGGTCTAACGCTTCTCGTAAAGAACGAATCAATCGGGTTAAAACCCCCATTACGATGGGATCCTGACCAGCAAATGGTTCATCGTACATAATCAAATCTGGATCTAGTGCGATTGCACGAGCTAACGCCACACGGCGATTCATCCCCCCTGAAAGCTCAGAAGGCATCATTTGCTCAGCGCCACGTAATCCCACAGATTCGAGTTTTAAAGCGACCAGTTCTGCAATCAAATGTTCAGGCAATTGAGTATGGGCGCGGATAGGGAAAGCTACATTTTCATAGACAGTCATATCAGTGAAAAGCGCACCACTCTGAAAGAGCATCCCCATACGAGCACGAGCTTTAAACAATTCCTGACGACTCATTTGGCTAATATTTTTACCATCCAACAAGACCTCGCCTGCATCAGGTACAAGTTGCCCCCCAATGAGTCTAAGAAGCGTGGTTTTCCCCGTCCCTGAAGGCCCCATAATGGCAGTAATTTGACCCTTACGAATCTTTAAATTGACTTGGTCGTAAATAACACGATCACCACGATTAAAGCTTAAATTTTTTACTTCGATCAACGCTTGCTCATCGATTTGTATTTGATTATTCATAGCTGAGCGTGTTCCTACAATTTTTCAGCTTGCATACTATACTCTGAAATAACTGAATTTAAATGTTATTTATAAAATACAAGGTTAAGCGGACATTGTAGCATTATTGATCATTTTTATTAATTTTGCTTATAGAAATATAGAAAGATGTGTTTTATTTATGAAACAATGATTTGAAATTATTCTTTTTTATAAATTTATAATGTGATACTAAAAAAGTAATAGGCAAGATTAAGTAATACCAATAAAAAGAACACGTACATCATGATTGCACCAACATTCATTTGCTTCGTCTCAATCATTATAATCTTATTATTCATATTTTACATTTACCATAAATAATGTGAACTTATTCACTTTTATTCTAACAGATTTTTTTATATGAGCAATAAAAAACCAGCCCAAAGGCTGGTTTTTATTTAGCTTTACCGATTAGTCGTTAAATTTACGACGTGGGCGATCGCTATTGAATTCACGCTTTGGACGGTCATCACCAAATGTACGTTTTGGACGATCAAAACCACCTTCACGACGTGCTGGACGGTCACCGAAATCACGTTTTGGGCGGTCACCAAAACTGTTTTCACGAGGTTTATAATCTACACGGTTACCACGATTGTCATCGTTAGAACGAGGGCGATCACCGAAATCACGCTTTGGACGATCATCAAATGAACGTTGCGGACGGTCACCGAAATCGCGACGTGGACGATCTTCGCCATTAAACTCACGACGTGGACGGTCATTGTTAAACTCGCGACGTGGACGATCTTCACTATTGAATTCACGACGTGGACGATCGTTGTTGAACTCGCGACGCGGACGATCTTCGCCATTAAATTCACGACGTGGACGGTCGTTGTTAAACTCGCGACGTGGACGATCCTCACCATTGAATTCACGACGTGGACGATCTTCACCAAACGAACGGCGTTCGCCATCACGGTTACCTTCGCGACGTTTGAAGTTTGATTCACCTTCAAAACGACGACCACCACCGAAACCACCACGGCCACGGCCTTCACCACCACGGCCACGACCGCGACCAGCGCCATCACGACTACCGCGTGCTGGAGGTGGAGATGGCTCAAGACCTTCAATTTCAGAAACTTCTAGACGTGCATCTAAGTAGTCTTCTAAAGCACGAATTTTACCACGTTCACGGTAGGTCGCTAATGTGATTGCTTTACCAGTACGACCTGCGCGACCTGTACGACCAATACGGTGTACATAATCTTCGTTCTTCATTGGAAGACCAAAGTTAATCACGTGTGAAATTGTTGGTACATCTAGACCACGTGCTGCAACATCAGTTGCAACTAAAATTTTTGCGCGACCTTCACGGATGCTGCGCAAACGACGGTTACGTACAGTCTGTGGCATTGCACCATGAAGTGCTACAACTGAAAGACCAGCTTCAGACAGTTCTTCTGCAAGCATATCTGTATCTTCTTGCGTAGAAGCAAATACAACAGCTTGATCAAGATCTTCTTCATTTAACCAATGTGTTAAAAGCTTTTTCTTGTGCTCAAAACCATCAGTCCAATGTAAAGTCTGAGTGATGTCAGTATTCGTCGTGTGACCAGTTTCAATCGCAATACGTTCTGGTTCATTCATCATACGTTCTGCCAACGTAATAATACGTGGTGCGAAAGTCGCAGAGAACATTAATGTTTGATCACGGTTACCCGCTAAATCACTGATCGCCTCTAAATCTTCAGAGAAACCAAGATCAAGCATACGGTCTGCTTCATCTACGATTAATGATTTAACTTTGTCCAATTTGATTTGACGACGGTTTACTAGATCAAGTAAACGACCTGGAGTCGCCACAACAACTTGTGCACCTTTTAATTGTTGGATTTGTTTACCAAAAGGCATACCACCCATAATCGCAGCAATACGAACACCTTTCATGTGACGTACAAATGCAATCGCATCTTGGCTCACCTGTTGAGCCAATTCACGTGTTGGGCAAAGTACTAAAATTGTAGGTGCGGTTACAGCACGCATACGCTCTTTGAAAGAAAGCAACGTATCTTCACTACCCGCTAAAGCGTGAAGTGTAGGTAATAAGAATGCAGCAGTTTTACCAGAACCTGTTTGGCTTGATACTAAAAGATCTTTACCATCTAAAGCAGCAGGAATTGATTGTTCCTGAACAGGAGTAGGCGATGTAAAGCCTAATGCTTGTAATGCTTGTTGAAGTGATTCGTGTAGTGGAAAATCAGCAAAAGTTTTGCTCATAGAGTTTTTCACCCGAAAATTGGGTGCTCCATTAAATAAAGTCTGATGGACATCGGCAAAAAGCGGTACAGCAATAATCGCTGAAAATATAGAATCAGCGGCGATCCGAGAACGACGATGCGTATAACGCACACATGATTACAGCCTGAACCTGAAGGAATCGCTTTTAGCGATTGGGTGGGGCGCGAAATAATGTCCTCTCTTTGGACCGGACGCGCATACACAATATAGAAGAGAAATGTTCAGGTAATGAACGAAATTTAGTGCGTGCGCGGAGTATAACAGATTTTTTTATAATGTCATTAAGTTTAATTGCTTTTTGGTGCATTCAAGTACAAATATTCAAATTTATCATGTTTTGGACATAAAAAAGCTCCCAGTTAGGGAGCTTTCATAAATTTGATCTGCTTATTTAGCAGCAGCACCCCAGGCTGGGACAACTGCTTGCATCAATGGTTTCAATAATTTCATAGAACAAGCCAAGACTTGACCATTTTCCATTGAATTTGAACCACCGCGCGCATCAACTACTGTACCACCAGCCTCTTTAACAATTAGCTCACCCGCTGCGATATCCCATGGTTTCAAACCAAGTTCGAAATAACCATCGTAACGACCAGCAGCAACATAAGCTAAGTCAAGTGCTGCCGAACCTAAACGGCGGAATTGAGCACCTTGTTCAGATACAGCCAACAAAGAATCGAAGTGATTTTTTGCATAAGAAACTACTTCGCCATCGCGTTTAGCACGATATGCATGACCAACAGCCAAGAATGTACGATCTAAACTATCTTTTACATTCACACGAATACGACGTTGGTTCATCATTGCACCGCGACCGCGACTCGCAGAGAACAATTCATCTTTGATTGGGTCATACACAACACCGTGTTGAGTCACGCCTTTGTGTTGAACTGCAATAGAAATACAGAAGTGTGGGACACCATTAATGAAGTTTAAAGTACCATCTAAAGGATCGATCACCCAACACCAGTCAGCATCGTGACCTTTACCTTCTTGCATACCAAACTCTTCACCAAGGAAGCTGTGATTTTTATAGCTTTTGCGCAAGATATCGATCGTCAACTCTTCAACATAGCGATCAACGCGAGTCACAGGACCTTCGATACCTTTTTCTTCAACTTGCAGATCAAGTTTATGACGATTCTGATGCGCTTTTAAAAGCTCTTGACCAACTGTTTGAGCCGCACGCGCAGCCATCACCACCATAGGTTCCATTGAACACCCACTACAAATTTGAAGATACTGATAAAGAATAATGCATAAAAGCGCCGACATTTTATCAAATATCGACGCTTTTAGGTAAAAAATGTTTCTAAAATTTTATGACTTGTATTTAAACCACCTGTACAAGTTTTAACCAAGCTTGTTGAATTGAAGATTGAATACCTTCTGCATCTAATCCACAATCTTTAAGCATCTCAGCATGACTGGCTTGCGCTAAGAATTGATCAGGTAAACCTATGTTCAAAACTGGCTTAAGAATGTGATCGGCCATTATAAATTCATTCACAGCACTTCCAGCACCACCCATGACTGCATGCTCTTCAACCGTTACAAAAAGTTGGGTTTGATCTGCATATTGTCGAATGATTTGACCATCTAGGGGTTTAACAAAACGCATATTCACAACGCGTACTGCAACATCCAATTGATCAACTAAAAGCTGAGCAGCATGTTCTGCAACACTCACGCGGCTACCGAAAGCTAAAATAGTAATCACTTCTTCGGCTTTTACATTCAGCTCCAAAGTTAACTCAGCTTTACCAATTTCAAGCGCTGTCAGTTCTTTTTGAATTTCAACACCTAAACCATTTCCGCGTGGATAACGTACTGCAGCAGGACCCGGGTGCAAATAAGCGGTATGTAGCATTTGACGGCATTCATTTTCATCTTTTGGTGCCATAATCACGATATTCGGAACTGTACGCATAAATGCGTAATCATATGCACCAGCATGAGTTGGTCCATCCTCACCTACTAAACCTGCACGATCGATACCAAATGTGACATCAAGGTTTTGTAATGCCACATCATGAATGAGCTGATCATAACCACGCTGTAAGAAGGTTGAATAAATTGCCACTACTGGTTTTAAACCTTCACATGCCATACCAGCAGCTAAGGTCACTGCATGTTGTTCTGCAATTGCCACATCAAAGTAACGATCAGGATATTGTTTGGCGAATTGCACCATACCTGAACCTTCACACATGGCAGGTGTAATGGCTAACAACTTATCATCCAACTGGGCTTCATCACACAACCATTGCCCAAAAACATCAGAATATTTGGGTGCTTTTGTTGAAGCTGATGCAGCATTTAATTTAGCAATTGCGTGATATTTTATTTGATCTACTTCAGCAGGTGCGAAGCCCTTACCTTTCTTGGTATAGATATGAATTAAGCGCGGCCCCTTACGTTTTTTTAAGGCACTAAATACATTAACAAGTTCATCAACATTATGACCATCGAATGGACCAAAATAGTCAAATCCAATCGCTTTAAATAAGTTATCTGCAGCCTCTGTAGCAGCACAATGTAAGCGTGAAGTGTAGTCCCACTCAGGATAATCCCGAATAAATGGATTACCCTGCTCATCAATGTGTACAGATTGCCCTTTTTCCCAAATCGCAGCCAAATGTTTTGCAAAACCACCCGTGCTACATGAAATCGACATATCATTATCGTTCAGTACCACCATGAGATCAGCATTATGTGCAACAGCATCATTCATGGCTTCGAATGCCATCCCTGCTGTCATTGCACCATCACCGATAATTGCAACCACTTCACAAGGATCTTTTTGATAACGACGAGCTAAAGCCATTCCCAAACCCGCTGAAATAGCAGTTGATGAGTGGCCCACACCAAAAGTATCAAACTCAGACTCTTCACGAGCGGGGAACGCCGCTAAGCCATTTTTTGCACGAATTGTTGTTAGTTGCTCACGACGTCCAGTCAAAGCTTTATGTGGATATGCTTGATGACCCACATCCCAAATAAGACGATCATGTGGTGTATTGAAACAATAATGCAAAGCAACAGTTAATTCGATTACACCCAGATTGGCACCGAAATGCCCACCACTTTGTCCAGCAGCATACAAAATAAATTGACGTAGCTCGTCCGACACTTGACTCAATTGTTCTTTGGCTAGTTGACGCAATTGCATTGGATGATCAATCGCATCCAACAAAGGCGTAACAGGACGTTGACTAGGTATTTCGGTATACAACATATGTGGCAATGCCTTCTAAAGCCTGGCAAATCCTAAGCTAGGTAAATGGGTTAGCTCGATTCTTCTTATTGATCGAGAAATCGAAAAAAAACACCTTAAATCAACCACATTTATATTGGTCCAGTGTTAAGCTTTCGCTAAACGGGCGTTGTTAGGTAGCTAGATTATCCTGAATATCGATGCTACTTATCAACTATTATCTTGTGCTTTGCAAAAAAAAGGAAATCTTCTGTGTAAATTTGCACAATGATACTCAACTATGGTCTGATCATTCAGCTATACTTTAGCCAAATTATGAACATGTAATGGAAGTCGCTGTGCCTATAGAGTTTGTTGCCACATCTAAATTACCCACTGCCTTTGGTGATTTTAAAATCACTGTTTTTCAAGATCCTAAAACAGGTGAAGAACACGTAGCATTGTCAAAAGGATTAGATACAGCACCCACCTCTCCTGTCTTGGTACGAATCCATTCCGAATGTTTAACAGGTGATGCTTTTGCTTCATTAAAATGTGATTGTGGCCCACAACTTCAAGCAACTCAAAAACTGATTAACGAAGCAGGACAAGGCGTAATTTTATATTTACGTCAAGAAGGTCGTGGTATTGGTTTAACCAATAAAATTCGTGCTTATGCCTTGCAAGATCAAGGACATGACACAGTGGATGCCAACCTGATGCTCAACTTACCCGCTGATGCGCGTAAATACGATATGTGCAGTATCATGCTGGATCACTTACAAGTGAAAAAAGTCAAACTGGTTACGAATAATCCTCTCAAAATTAAAGCTTTAACTGATTTAGGAATTGATGTGGTTGATCGTGTCCCGTTAACGGTCGGTTTGAATAAATTCAATGAAGAATACTTAAAAACCAAACATGAGCGCATGTCACATATGTATCAAAAGGATGATTTTTAACTACAGCATAATTTAATCGTTGTAAAAAATACCCCGATGCTTAGGGGTATTTTTTCACTTAGACTCAATCTAATTTGTGAAGATGACTATATCGTCATAGAAAATATCCGATTTTCAGGTTTGTTTCTTTTTAACCTTAAATCGAAAGCCATACAGATATTTCGTACAAATGGTTTTCCAGCTTCCGTTACCTTCAATCCATATTCACTCATCTTCACAAGTTGGTCATTTTGCATTTCAGCTAAATCTTCTAAAACTTGTGGTCGCTGTGCAAAATCCATGTCACCTTGCCAATTCGTCTCAAAGTGGCACATGAGATTTAAAATGTGTTTTCTGATTTTCAAATCTTCTTCTGTTAAAAGATGGCCTTTAAAAACTGGAATTTCATTTTGTTCTAATCGAGCATAATAATTTTCAAGCGTCTTTTCATTTTGGGCAAAACCTTGCCAACAATCGCCAATAGCTGACATCCCTAAGCCAATCATCACTTCTGTTTTTGAAACGGTATATCCCATAAAATTACGATGTAACTGTTGGGCTTGAAATACCTGATACATATCATCATGCTCAAGCGCAAAATGATCCATTCCTATTTCATGATATCCAGCAGACAATAATTTTTGTTTTCCTTGCTCATAACACTGTCTTTTCTCTTCATCGCGCGGAACATCATGGTCTTTAAAACCACGTTGCCCATTACCTTTGATCCATGGTACATGTGCATAACTGTAAAAGGCTAAACGATCTGGCTTAATTTGAATGGTTTGATCAATTGTGTTTAAAACATCATCTAAATATTGAAAGGGCAGCCCGTAGACCAAATCATGCGAAATAGACGTATAACCAATTTCACGCGCCCATTTTGTAACCTGCTTTACGTGTTCAATAGGTTGAATTCGGTGGATCGCTTTCTGCACGGTTTCATTATAATCCTGCACACCAAAACTAACGCGTCTAAAACCCAATTCAAACAGCGTCTTTAAATGTTCGTAGGAAGTATTATTAGGATGTCCTTCAAAACTAAATTGATGATCTTCAGCTACTGCTGATAACGCTAAAAGCCCATCAATCAACTGTTTAAGATGCTGAGGAGAAAAAAATGTAGGTGTCCCTCCGCCTAGATGTATCTCTTTAATCAAAGGACGCTCTACAAATAACTCACAATACAATTTCCATTCTTTTAACAGAGCCAAAATATAGGGCTGTTCCATTTCATGTTTTTTAGTGATTTTTTTATGACATCCACAAAAAGTACATAAGGACTCGCAAAAAGGTAAGTGAATGTAAAGGCTAATACCATGTTGGCTATTCGATTTATCAAAACGTATTTTTAGTTTTTGCTGCCATAGTACTCGATCAAAAGTCGACTGCTCCCAATACGGAACTGTGGGATAGCTCGTATATCGAGGACCTGGAACATTATATTTTTGCACCAGTGAAACAACGTTTTCGAACATATCCCCACCTTTAAAATCACCACATATTAAAAGCTTAACTGCTTTCAGTCGTCCTATTTTGAGGAGCTTATTGTTTTAATTCAACCTAGTATCTTGGTCAGGATTCATAAGCAAATTCAAATCACAAAGTACGTTTACCCTGACTAAACTTAAATCTCGATCTGCTATATCGATAAAATTACCTTAATCTTTCATACAATTTATGTTTTGATGTAGCTAGTTTTTCATTGCCCAAGAGGCTTGGTATGTCACACCCGACTTCTGCAGATATTCAACGTGTTCGTGAATTTTTACTCGACTTACAAACTCGAATTTGTGCTGCGCTTGAACAACAAGAACAACAAGGTGGCGGTAATGCCCAATTTGAGATCGATGATTGGGAACGTCCCGAAGGTGGTGGTGGCAGATCACGCGTATTGCAAGATGGTACAGTGATCGAAAAAGGTGGTGTGATGTTCTCGCACATCAATATCTCAAAGTTACCAGCATCTGCTACCGAACGGCACCCACATATAGCTGGCGCACAAGCACAAGCCATGGGGGTTTCTTTAGTGATCCATCCTAGAAATCCAAATGTGCCGACCTCACATGCCAACGTAAGACTATTTGTCGCAGAAAAAGAAGGACAAGATCCTATTTGGTGGTTTGGCGGCGGTTTTGATTTAACGCCATTTTATCCGAATGATGAAGATGTTAAATCATGGCATCAAACTGCGCACGATCTTTGTGCACCTTTTGGCGATCATGTCTACCAAGATCATAAAAAATGGTGTGACGATTATTTTTATTTGAAGCATCGTGATGAACAACGTGGTGTCGGTGGGTTATTTTTTGATGACTTAAATCAGTGGGATTTCGAAACTTGTTTTAAATACATGCAAGCTGTAGGCAATGGATATCTCAATGCGATTCTACCAATCTTCCAACGTAATCAAGATAAACCCTATAGTGAAGCTCAACGCGATTTCCAATTGTATCGTCGTGGGCGCTATGTGGAATATAACTTAGTTTACGATCGAGGGACGTTATTTGGATTACAAACTGGCGGTCGAATTGAGTCTATTTTAGTAAGTCTTCCTCCATTAACGGGTTGGAAATACAGACCTGAATGGGATGAAGGCTCTGCTGAAAAAAAATTAACCGACTACTATTTAAAACCGAGAGATTGGCTCGCTGAACTGCATTAAATGTAAATCACTCGCCCTGTTAAAACAGGGCTTTTTTGTTGAGCAATATATTCATCCCATTGTCTAACGAAATTGAATAATTACATTACATTCTCTTAGAAAAAAAGGCACAATAGATAAAATTGATTAAATTTTGTCACACTTCTGACACAGCTCTTAAGTTTAATTTAAGCAAAGTACTGTACAATCAATTTTTACTTGTATTACTCATGGAAGTCTTTACTTCTGCATAAGGAATCGATATGCAACACAACTCTATTCGCGCACGTGTTGTCGTATTTTGGACACTGATTATTGCTCTTTTGAGTGCAATCAGTACCACTATATTTTCAGAAACACTACTCAATGATAGCTTTGGTTTTAGCTTGATGGTGTTTGCAGCTGTTGGTCTACTGCTCAACATTGCGCATATTTTACTTCATACCCTATTTGAAATTTGTAACCCAAGTCATTAATACACTTCATTAAAGATGTTCATATTGGGAACTTTCTGCATTTGACGTATATTGTTTGCCACTTCTTCATCAGGAATTAGAGCAATGCGCAAACAATTTGCCGTAATTGGAAATCCCATTGAACAATCTCGATCTCCAGAGCTTCATCATGCGTTCGCACAAAAGACTGGGGTGATCCTTGAATATAGCAAACGCCTTGCTCCTCTCGATGGTTTTACACAGAGTATCAATGAATTTTTTAAGGCTGGTGGTATTGGTCTGAATGTCACGGTGCCGTTTAAAGAACAAGCTTTTGCACAATGTGATGTACTCACTGAACGTGCCAAAATTGCAAAAGCAGTAAATACACTATGGATGAAAGATGGTGTATTGCATGGCGACAATACCGATGGCCAAGGACTTGTTGCAGCCATTCAACATTTAAATTGGCCTCTTGAGCAAGCAACCGTGCTTATTTTAGGCGCAGGTGGTGCAACACGTGGCGTGATTTATCCACTGCATAAAGCTGGTGTAAATAAAATCATGATTGCTAATCGAACGGTTGCTCGCGCAGAGCAATTGATTCAGGACTTACAACCTGCTGTCCCAGATCTAGAGCTAAACGCTTGTGGTCTTGATCACATAGCAGGTGAATTTGATATTGTTATTAATGCTACCTCGGCAAGCTTATCTGGCGATGCAATCAATCTACCTCAACAGTTAAAATTCAAATATGCCTATGAAATGGCCTATGGCAAACCTTCCACTTTCCTTGATCAAGCGAAACAGCGTGGAATTCCGACTGCAGAAGGATTTGGAATGCTCGTTGGACAAGCGATTGAATCTTTCGCGATTTGGAATGGTGTGCGTCCAGAATTAAAAGATTTTATTTAGTTTTTTGCACACGTTTAGTGCCTTGTGAATAGTGCAATTTTTTAAATTGCACTTTTTTCTCTCTATAATATCGATTAAATCTCTTCGAATTGATTTTAGTGACATATTTTTAGTGCATATTCAAATTGAATAAATTCAAATTAAACATATGGTCATCCACACAACAAAACCAACCTAAGCTTATGTATTAATAATATTATTTTTCCTAATAAACTCCTACTACAACAAATAAATTCAGTTTATATTCATTCAAGAGCCTAAACACTAATTCGCAATTCTGACATTTATTTCCGTGACTTACATCAATGTTTTTTTAGTGTTGTAGGTCAATAATCGGATCATCTAACAAGTATTTTCTCTATTCAAATTAGGAAAAGTTCAATGCCTGCATATAAAGCGCCCGTACGTGATATTCGTTTCTTAATGAACGAAGTTTTTGATTATCCTGCGCACTATAAAACTCTAAGCAACGGCGAAGCTGCTGACTCTGATACTGTCGATATGATTATCGAAGGTGCTGCAGATTTCTGTGAAAATGTATTATCTCCACTTAATCAGTCTGGAGATGAAGAAGGCTGTCATTTTAAAGATGGCGAAGTCAAAACGCCTAAAGGTTTCAAAGAAGCTTACGAGCAGTTTGTACAAGGTGGCTGGCAAGGTCTTTCTTATCCTGAAGAGTTTGGTGGTCAAGCACTGCCTATGTCGCTGAACCTGATCAAATCAGAAATGATGGGTACAGCAAACTGGTCTTTCACGATGTATCCGGGCTTAAGTATGGGTTGTATGAATACCATCATGCAATTTGGTACTGAAGAACAGAAAAACACCTACATGCCTCACCTCACTGCTGGTACATGGTCAGGCACAATGTGTTTGACTGAACCACAATGTGGTACAGACTTGGGTCAAGTTAAAACTAAAGCTGAACCTAAAGGTGACGGTACTTATGCTATCACAGGTACTAAAATCTTTATTTCTGCGGGTGAACACGATTTAACTGAAAATATCATTCATATTGTGTTGGCACGTCTTCCAGACTCTCCAGCTGGTACGCGTGGTATTTCATTATTCATTGTTCCAAAATTCATCCCAACTGCTGATGGTGGTGTAGGCGAACGCAATCCTGTGACTTGCGGTTCTATTGAACACAAAATGGGGATCAGAGCATCTGCTACTGCCGTACTGAACTTTGATGCTGCAACGGGTTATCTGATTGGTGAAGTCAACAAAGGCTTACACGCAATGTTTACCTTCATGAATACGGCGCGTATCGGAACTGCTGTTCAAGGTTTAGCACATGCAGAACTTGCATTCCAAGGTGCATTACCTTATGCAAAAGAACGTATGTCAATGCGCGCACTCTCAGGTAAAAAAGAGCCTGAAAAAGTAGCTGACTCAATTATCCATCATGCTGATGTTCGCCGTATGCTTTTGACTCAAAAAGCGATTGCTGAAGGTGGCCGTGCAATGATCTATCATGCTGCACAGCTTGCTGACAAAATGACTGATGCTTTAGCTCAAGGTGATCAAGCGAAGTTTGATGATTACGATGATAAATTAGGTTTCTATACCCCAATTTTGAAAGGCTTCTTAACAGAGTTAGGTTTAGAAGCAGCAAACCACGGTATGCAAGTCTTTGGTGGCCATGGTTATATCAAAGAACATGGTATGGAGCAGATCGTTCGTGATGCGCGTATTTCAACGCTTTACGAAGGTACAACTGGTGTTCAAGCACTAGACTTAATCGGTCGTAAAGTACTGTTATCTTCTAAAGGTAAAGTCGTTCGTGACTATACAGCTGAAATCTTAAAATTCTGTGGCCAGCACGCACGCAATAAATACATGCGCCGTTTTGCTTGGGACTTAACTAAGATTTGTGCACAATGGAACGCATTAACTGTACGTATTATGCTTGCTGCACGCAAAGATCGCGACATCGTTTCAAGTGCTTCTGTGGATTACTTAATGTTCTCTGGTTATGCAATGATGGCATACTACTGGGCTCAACAAGCGGCAGTGGCATCAGCGAAGTTAGCATCAGGTGATGGTCAAGAAACTCCTGAGTTTTATAAAGCGAAAATCAAAGTTGCAGATTTCTACTTTGAGCGTTTACTTCCACGTGCCCAAGGTCATGCTGAATCTATGGTTAACCCTTCGAAAACTTTAATGTCTTTAGAAGCTGAACACTTCAGTTTTGATTACTAAGATTTCATAGAAAAAAAGACCGCCAAGGCGGTCTTTTTTTATTAATTCAATAAACCATTGTACTTTAAGAATACGAAATTACATTTAGAGCAAGAATACAACAGTGGTATCTTGATCAAGCGATATAAATATTCCAAATGAGCTTTTATCAATATACAAAAAGGAAAATAATATGCATAAGACATTGATCTCCTTCTCTTTACTCAGTGCAGTCTTTCTCGCTACAAATAGCTTCGCTGAATCGGATATTAAAAATCACCAAAAAACCACGACGTATTCAACAAAGAATTTGAATTACTCGACGAGTGGATCTGCTGAGGTCATTATTCATCGCCCTGTGAGTGAAGTCTTCAATATTTTAACCAATGTGAATCTTTGGCCAAAAATTAATGTGGGTGCAACTCAAGCCATTGAGCCTAAGAATATTCGTGTTCAAAAAGGTACGACTTTCAAAGAATTTATTAGCAGCCCTATTCAAGGCATAAAAGATTGGAGTAATGAATGGCATGTGATTGAGTTTGAGAAAGATAAGAAGTTTGTTATCGCAACCATAGAACAATTTGCTCAAGTCCCAATCCATTCAAAAATTACCTATGAATTTGATCGTATCAACGCCAATAGCACAGAATTTGAACGAACTATTGAAGTAACTTTAGACGATAAATTTATTCAAGACGCGACAAAACAAGAAGTTGAAGCCCTGTATCGTTTTATTGGTTCTCAGTGGGAAATGGCCAATCATTTAAAAAAATATGTTGAAGATCAACGCTCAAATTAAGGGATTAAAAAACACCTGATTGAACAACCAATCAGGTGTTGTAAATTAATGCATATATTTTAATGCTCTCGGTACTCTTTAATCTCTATTGGCTTATCTTTCACGAGTTCAACTGTTCCCTCATTCAAACCATTGAAATTTTTAAAATGAATTGAAACACCATCTCTATTTGCAAGTTTTACACCACTTGCAGCAACCGCGCTCTTCAAGTGATAAACCGCATCCGAGTTATCCCTGAGTTCTGCCGTCTGAAAATTGTCTTTTGTTTTTAGCTCTAATGTTAAATCCATTGGTCCAGTAAAATGGATCACCTGTTCACCTTCAGCACGAGCAACTTGATCAACAGGCGCTGAAGCTTCAGCATTTAAATGCGCTGGTCTCTCTTGTTCTGACATTTGCTCACTATTTTTGTTTTTTATCAGCACAACCAACGAATGCCAATCCCAAGATTGAAGCCACTAGAACTAATTTCATTTTTATTACCTATCTTGATGAAAACCATTAAAAAAACTCATCATTATTTTCACAGTAAAAAAGCGAAATAAATGTGGATTTAACAGTTTCGCTGTTAAAAATTACATTGGAGTTTAACTATAAAACTTACAGAAACTCCTCAAGCAATGAGTTCAAATATAAATGTCCTTGAGCAGTGCATGACAAACGGTTTGGATCATCTACCATTAATTTTCTGTCAATCAATGATTGAACTTGATCTTGGATTGATTGCAAAGATAAACCTGTACGAGCTTCATAATGTGAAGTTGGTACACCTTGATTAAGTCGAAGTGCATTCATCATAAATTCGAATGGCATTTCATCAGCTTCAATTTTCTTAAACTGCAAATGCTCTGCAGGGACTTTCGCTAGATAATCTTTCGGTAATCGTGTTTTTTGGTAACGATATACACCATCACTTAGCGTCACTTTAGCATGCGCACCAGCACCAATCGCTAAGTAATCGCCAAATTGCCAATAATTTAAATTATGTGCTGAGGGTTTTTCTTTACGCCAAGCCGACACTTCGTAGTTAGTAAAACCATTTTCGATTAAATAGGCCTCACCCTGTACCTGAATTTCTTCTAATACATCATCGACAGGCAATATAGGTTGAGTTCGAAAAAATACGGTATTGGGCTCAATGGTTAACTGATACCACGAGATATGTGTAGCACCGTGCTCCACGGCAAGTTTTAAGTCAAGTAATGCTTGTTCAAGCGTTTGTTCAGGTAAGCCGTGCATTAAATCAACATTAATTCGCTTAAAGCCTGCATCCTTCACCAAACCAATTGCTGAAATTGCATCTTGGTTGGAATGAATACGCCCCAGTTTTTGAAGATGATTCGAGTTAAAACTTTGGACACCTAAAGACAATCGATTGATCCCCGCCTTTAAATAATCTGCAAATGGATCATGTTCTACCGTTCCCGGGTTGGCTTCTAAGGTAATTTCACAATCATCCTCAAACGGAATCAAAGCGCTTAGCTGAGCAAATAGCCATTGATACCCTTGAGCAGAAATGAGAGAAGGAGTACCTCCACCTATGAACACGCTATGAATTTGACGACCCTGAGCAAAATTTATCTGTGTTTTGAAATCCTCAACCAATGCTTGTAAATATTCTTTCTCCAACGTCATGGACAATGCCCCATTGGGTACTGCATGCGAATTAAAGTCGCAATATGGACATTTACGCACACACCACGGCATATGAATATAAAGTGACAATGGAATATCTTGTGGATTCAAAGTAGCCAAACGTACAGCTCAAAACTTAAAAAACTTATTTTAACATGACTACACCATAACGCTCAGAACTGATTCAGTTTTTACTTTACACTCAATATAAAACAAGGACGTGGGTGCATTTATGTTTAAAGTCGCGAGCCAATTTTTATTCTTTATCCCTTTAGCGCTGGGGATCGGAATCGCAATGACCTTCCAAACTGCGATTAACACACAATTACGTGAATATTTATATTCTCCATTACAAGCTGCACTTTTATCATTTTTGATTGGTACAATAGTTCTCGCAATACTGGTTTTTTTTCAACAGACTGAAAAACCACAATTGAGCGAAATTGTACAAATTCCTTGGCATCTTTGGCTTGGCGGTTTTTTAGGTGTTTATGCCATCAGTATTAGTATTTATTCCGCACCTAAATTAGGTTTCTTAACCTTATCGGCATTAATTATTTTTGGACAGATTGTTATGTCCATGATAGTCGACCATTTTGGAATTTTAGGTACAGAAAAAATTGCCATTAATTGGCAGCGCATTTTGGGTGGCGTGGTGATTTTTATAGGTGTGCTTCTCACTTTACAACGCTAAACCTTCATTCTAAGCACATAAAAACGATGAGTAATTTTTGTGTCTAATGTGACTGCAACCTCCAACATCAGTTATGAATTAAAAAAACTATTTCATCTCATGATCCCAATCTTGATTACGCAATTTTCGCAAGCAGGATTAGGACTGATTGATACCATTATGGCAGGACATTTATCTGCATTAGACTTAGCAGCAATCGCTGTCGGGGTAGGTCTTTGGATTCCTGTCATGTTGCTATTTAGCGGTATTATGATTGCAACAACGCCGTTGGTTGCTGAAGCAAACGGTGCGAGGACTCCAGAGAAAATTGCCACTATTACACGACAAGCATTATGGGTTGCTTTAGTTCTCGGGATTATTGCTGGTCTAGTCTTACAGATTCTCCCCTATACGCTTCCTCTTCTTGGCGTTCCAGAGTCACTTCACCCTAAAGCTGGCCTATTTTTACATGCGATTGGATTCGGTATGCCAGCGGTCACCATGTTTGCTGCACTACGAGGATACTCTGAGGCGATTGGTAATCCACGCCCAGTGACTGTGATCAGTTTAATGGCCTTAGTCGTACTTATTCCGCTTAATTTTGTGTTTATGTATGGTCTAGGTCCAATTCCTGCATTGGGAAGTGCTGGATGTGGATTTGCAACGGCAATTCTACAGTGGCTGATGCTGATCACGTTGGCATTGTATATCTTGAATAATCAGGCATATCAAAAAACCCAACCCTTTAGTCATTTTGAAAAAATTGATCGCTACTGGTTAAAACGCATCCTTGCTTTAGGTTTCCCAATTGGCTTGGCTATCTTCTTTGAAGTCAGTATTTTCAGTACTGCAGCAATTGTATTGAGTCCATTGGGTGAAATTACGGTAGCAGCGCATCAGATCGCCATCTCCATTACGTCACAATTATTTATGATCCCGATGTCTCTCGCGATCGCACTTACCATCCGAGTGGGAACGTATTATGGTGAAAAGGATTACCAATCTATGCGTAAAGTCCAATGGTTGGGTTTAGCATCAAGTACTGTACTGGCAGTAATGACCATGGTTTTATTGTGGGTCTTCCGCCATCAAATTGTCGCGTTGTATACCTCTGATGTATTGGTGACTCAAATTGCGGTTTACTTGGTGCTATTCGCTGTTGCTTACCAACTGATGGACGCTTGGCAAATCAGTGCTGCAGGTTGTCTAAGAGGCATGCAAGATACAAAGGGTCCTATGTGGATTACTATGCTTGCCTATTGGGTGATTGCATTCCCTGTAGGCGTATATCTCTCTAGATTTACCAACATTGGCCCTGCGGGTGTATGGATTGGATTGATCGTGGGGTTAAGTATTGCCTGTGTACTCTTACTCGGACGTTTATATATGAATAATCAGCGACTTGAGCGTAGTCAATCATCATGAACAATAAATCCCGGATGCTCGGGATTTATTTTTTTATGCCAATCATTTACTTACAACTCATTAACAATTTCAAATATGCATCTTTTGATTTGTCGCCTATGATCAAATCAGAAGATGAAAATAATGAATCGAGGTTCTCAACTCATGGCAAACAAAGCGAGCTCTCCCGGCCGTCGTTTCATGAAACTCGCAGGTATGACTGCAAGTATTGCTACTAAAACCGTGTCCAACTCTATCCGCACCTTTAATGCAGATGATGATAAAAAAAACGAAGCACGCAGTAAGCTATTTCAAGACATTGGTGTTCAAATTGCAGATACCCTTGGGGAAATGAAAGGTGCTGTAATGAAAGTTGGTCAAATTGCATCACAATATAAAGATATTTTCCCGCCTGAAGTCGCGAAGGCTATTGCTAAATTACAACGTCAAGCCCCTGCGATGCCCTTCCAACAAATCAAGCAACAAGTAGAAAAAGAACTTGGTCAGCCACTGTTAGAGGTTTTTAAAACATTCGATGAACAACCTTTTGCAGCAGCTTCGATTGGGCAAGTTCATAAAGCAACCTTAAAAAATGGCCAAGAAGTCGTTGTGAAAGTACAGTACCCAGGCGTAGATGAAGCATGCGAAAGCGATCTAAAACAAGTTCGCTTGGCTTTACGTTTGATGGGTGTATTAAAAGTCGATAAAAAATTACAAGATCGATTATTTGCAGAAATTCAAGACAGCTTACACGAAGAGCTCAACTATGAAATTGAAGCGCAAAATTTAGAGGTATTTAGAACCTTCCATCAAGCATTGGATTCTAAAATTATTATCCCACAAGTTTTCAAAGATTATTCCAGCAGACGAGTTCTTACATTGAGCTTAGAAGCAGGTGACAATATTGAAACCGCAAGCACTTGGCCGCTTGCAACACGTAACGAAATTGGTCGTCGACTAATTCAGGCTCTTGGCCATCAGATTTTCTATCTAAAACGCTTTCATTGTGATCCGCATCCTGGCAATTTTGCTTTCCGCTCAGATGGTAGTGTCATCATCTATGATTTTGGTGGTGTTAAAACCTTATCTGCTGAACTGGTGGATCGATTTAAAAAATTAGTTCGCGCTGGTCGTGCTGAAAATATCCAAGAGATTGAACAACATCTATTCGCGTTGGATGCTCTTGCTGAAACAGGAAAATTCCCTGAGGAACTTTACAAACAATGGTTAGAAGTGTTGCTCAGACCCCTTACCACTCAATACAATTTTGCTAAAAACTCATCTCATCATGATGGCGTCATTTTAGTGAAAAAATCACTTAAGTATTGGGATACATTTAAGCCCTCTCCAGACACATTAATGGTCAATCGTACGATTTCTGGACACTATTGGAATCTGATTAACTTAAAAGTCGATGACAATCTCAATGATTTGTTTGAAACGCTCGTTCCTAATTGAAAAATTAACAAGACCTTACAATGCTCATTGTTGTTATGTTATATTATAACAAAATATAAATAATTAGGAGTGTTTCCATGCGTCCCAATATTCATCCTGAATACCATGAAGTACTGTTTCATGATACCAACTCAGATCAGTATTTCATCATCGGTAGTACGATTCAGTCAAAGCAAACCAAAGAATATCAAGGGAAAACTTACCCCTATGTCACGCTAGATATTTCAAGTGCTTCGCACCCTTTCTATACTGGTGAAGTCCGTCAAGCTAATAATGAAGGACGTGTGGCAAGTTTCAATAAGCGTTTCGGTCGCTTTAAACGTAAATAATAAAATTTTCGACTCTCACTATTTTAAAGCCTAAATTTACTCCTCCAATTTAGGCTTTTTTTTATTCTTATCGTTATTTATGGGTTAAATAAAATTGAGTAAAGGAAAAACTCAAAACCAATCCCAAGAGTCCAATCATGATACTACTCACAACATACATCAGTGCCAAATTGTATTGCCCAGATTTTATGAATTGAAAAGTTTCCAAGCCAAAACTTGAGAATGTGGTAAAACCACCTAATATGCCAACCATAAAAAATAGGCGAGCTTCTTGTTGTAATACAGGATATTGTAAACTGAATGCAAAAAATCCCCCTGCTAGAACACAGCCCAAGATATTCACAATCCAAGTTGCCCATGGAAATTGATCTGCATTTTGCATGAACCACATACTGGTCATATATCGAAGTGTTGCACCAATCGCTCCACCACATGCTACCCATAACCAACTCATATTATGTCCGTTCTCGTGTATTGATCATATTTTTACCTTAAAAAGTAACGAATTATTGTCTTGGATTCACGCGTTTTTTCGTTAAGATGTAGCAAATTTAAACGTGTAAGGACTCAATTATGGCTCAAGCATTATTGGAACAATTAAAAAATGGCGAAGCAAAATTTGCCGACGTAATTTCATTTATTGAAGCAGGTTATACACATACGCCAACCGCATTTAGTAATGGTCAACAATATAATGCCAGTAATGAAAATCAAGGGAGTGCTAAAGTTTTTTCCTTTGCCAAATTAAATGGTCTTTCTCAAGAACAAACATTACAGCTTTTTGCAGAACACTACGCTTCTGTTCTGGCGACACCTGAAGCATCAGATCATCAAAATATCCGTCAATTCATGATTCATGGATGGGATGGCATTAAATTTGAAGGAAATGCACTCACTGCGAAATAATCATAAATAAAGACTAGCGCTTGGCTAGTCTTTTTCAACAGTTTTATTTAGGTATTCAATTACACCTAATCCTGCTGCTCGACCTGTTGCAAAACATGCTGTAAGTAAATAACCACCTGTCGGGGCATCCCAATCCAACATCTCTCCACAGCAGAAAACAATTGGATTACTTTTCAACTGTAACTGTTTAGTCAAGGCAATTTCCCGTACACCACCTGCGCAGCTAATGGCTTCTTCAATGGGTCTAAAACCATCTAGTTTGATAGATAAATGTTTAATATGCTGAGCCATTTTCTCTGCAATCGCCCAATCATGCTTTGGGGTCAATTCACGTAATAAATTTGACTTTGCAGTGTCTAATCCCAATTTTCGCCAAATATTATTAATACTTTGCTTCTTAGCATTCTTAAGTTTAGAGATGATTTCATGCTCAGATAATTCTGGCAGTAAATCTAAATTTAAAACCATGGAATCTTGATATTGCAATTGTGTTCGAAGTGCCCGACCATGCTTATAGACCAACCCACTCTCCAAACCATAATGGGTGATCACGATATCCCCCTTAGCTTTGGGCTGATGATCCACCCAAGCTTCAACTCGTTTGAGTGGCGAGCCAAATATAGGTTCCATATACGAAGACCAAGCTCTGACTACACCAGCATTACTCGGGGAAAACGCTTTTAACTCTTCTTTAGCCAACCATGACTGCCAAGCCCCATCACTACCCAACTGCGCCCATGACACAGCGCCACACGCCAATACAATCGCATCAAATTGCTCAGTTCGTATTGAATTGGATTGAGTATCAAAAACTGTCAGTTCATTTTGATTAAGCGCGGTAATTTGATGCCGATAATGAAAATTGACCTTGGTATCTACTAAACTTTTTAACCAAGCACGCAGTAATGGAGCTGCTTTCATTTCATTGGGAAATATACGACCAGAGCTTCCAACATAGGATTCAATCCCTAGGTTTTTCATCCAATTTCGAATCCAACGCGCATCCCATTTTTTTACCCAAGGTGCAAGCCATTCGGCATGATCATAACGACCAATAAATTGATCGATAGGTTCGGCATGAGAAATATTTAAACCTGTTTTACCTGCCATCAAAAATTTACGTGCAGCTGAAGGCTTTTGTTCAAAAATATGAACTTCAAATGCAGGATGAGCAGATAAAACTTCAGCAGCCATTAAACCTGCTGGACCTGCGCCTACGATTGCGATTCGCTTTGAATATTCCAAATTCATAGATTATTCGTTTGTTGATTTTCAGAAGAGATCGGCATTTGCCCTTGCAGAGGCATAAAGTGATCGAAGCGAGTTTGGTACGCTTCAGGTTTTTGAATAATCAACTGCTGGCATAATTCACCACGCTCTAGATACTTTACTTCAAAATGCGTTCTTGCCGAAGTTGAAGAGATTCGTTCTTTAACATAAGAAAGGTTCCAAACATTAAGCAGTTGTTCCTCTGCCTCGTCAATATATTCAGGAATATTGCTGGCTAAAGTGATCGTACCATTCGGTTGCAATCGAGACAGTAAAAATTCAAAAAAAGGCATATTCAACCAACGTTGCGCTGGATTATGAGGTTCAGGATTCGGATATAAAATAAAAAAATCTTCAACTTGCTGTGGAAATAGCGCATGTACGATCCAAGGGATTGCATCTGCATGTACAGGTCGCAAATTGGTTTGTCCCTCTAGTTGATGCTGTTTTTGCATCGCTAGAAATTTTTCTCTAGTTCGTTCAATCGCGATTAGTTGTCTTTGCGGATTTTGTTGCGCAAACAATAAAGCATGTTTACCTTTACCCGCCCCAATCTCAACACATAGTGGTTCAGCTAGAATCGGTTGAAAGTCGCGTGGCGCATGCATACGCTGTGCTTGAAATTGACGAATCGGCATAATCAGATCAAACTTATGAAAACGCGACAAGTCTAGCAACTCTAGATGCTTTTGCCTATTTTAGCTGTTTTATTTTACTAGGATTGATTTATGCCAAAAACATTTCCGTGCCCACGCTGTGGACAGCCTAGTCAATGGACTGGCAATGAATTTCGTCCATTTTGTTCTGAACGATGCAAACTTATCGATTTAGGGGCTTGGGCAAATGATGAATATCGCCTTCCGACACAGGATTCTCCTCAAGCTGATCAAGGGGAATATCATGAATAATGCCAACTTTGCTCAATATTAAAAGAATAATTCAATTATATTTACACAAACAAAAAATTAGCTTTTTTAAGAAAACTCAATAAATGTGATTTTATTTAAGTTTATGTTGTGATATTGTGATGATAATCACATTAAAACAACAATTCTACCTTCATAAATACATGAGACTTTATAAATTCACATTCACACTCAGTATAATTTTATCTTGCCTAGGCCTCCTTTTTGCAGGTCTAGGCATTTATCAACATGATTTCGTCTTGATTTTAATCTCTGCACTATTTGTGTTAGCCGCTGCCCTTCTCTTTTGGGAATTGAATGACATCAATCGAGATCACTTTTTTCGTTTTTAATTAACCAGCTTTACCTGCCACAAACGGGTTAAACTTTTTCTCATAGCCAATGGTACTGATTGGACCATGCCCTGAAATAAACTGTGTTTCATCTGGCAAACTAAAACATTCTCTCTCAATCGAATCCAGCAACTGTTGATGATTTCCCTTGGGAAAATCTGTTCGACCAATTGAACCCTTGAAAAGAACATCGCCAGTCCATAACAAGCCATAGTTAGCATTATAGAACATGACGTGGCCAGGCGTATGACCGGGAGCGAATCGAACCTCAAAGGACTCATCCCCCAATTTTAAAGTTTCACCACCTTCAAGCCACTGATCAACCACAACAGGTTCAGGTATCGGAAACCCATATCGTGCTGAAACTTCCTGAATCATATCTAACCAAAATGCATCTTCTTTATGAGGACCAATTACTGGAATACCCCACTCTCGCGCCAATGCTCCGACCGCACCAGCATGATCAAGATGACCATGAGTTAACCATAGCTCCTTCACGGTTAAGTCTAACTCTTGCACAACTTGCATAATTTTTTCAGGCTCACCTCCAGCATCAATTAACACAGCTTCTTTGGTCTCTTGATCCCAAACCAAGGAACAATTTTGCTGAAATGCTGTCACAGGAATAATTTTAACTTGAAGCATAGGAACCTTTAAATTTATGCAGAATGTTGAAGGGTAATCTTGAGTGCATCCAGTTGAGCTTCTACTAAATCGACCAACAAATCAATATGTGCTGCATCAGTGTTTAATGCTGGAATATAGACATAATCTTTCCCGCCCGCCGTTTTAAAGGTTTCGGCATTTTCCACAGCCAACTCTTCTAAAGTCTCTAAGCAATCTGCTGAAAAAGCAGGGCTGAGCACATGGACAGATTGAACTCCTTGTTGTCCCCATTCAGTCAGCAACGCATCTGTATATGGCTTGACCCACTCCTGTTTACCGAATCGTGATTGGAAACTGATAGCCCATTCATCGTCACGTAATCCCAGAGCCTCTGCGACTTTTTTCGCTGTAACTCTACAACGGTCGGCATATGGATCACCTTTATCTGCATAAGGCTGAGGAATCCCATGGAAAGACATTAATAATTTTTCCGCTTTACCGTGTTGCGCCTGAAAAACCTGAACACTCTTTGCCAAAGCCTGAATAAATTTTGGATGTTGATAATAATCGCGTATTAAACTTAAGCCAGGTAAATTTCTCTGCGTTAAAACCCATTTCGCCAATGCATCATACAAAGGTGCTGTAGATGTCGCTGAATATTGAGGAAAAAGTGGAAATAAAATGACGTGATCTTGCGGTGTCTGAGAGAGTTTTTTTAGAACATCATGAATACTAGGATGACCATAAGTCATCGCAGGAACGACCTGAACCTCAAAATCTGGATAATCTTGAATAACTTTTTGACGGATTAAATCTGTTTGCTTTAACAGAATTTCACGCATAGGTGAATCTTCATTCCACACCTGCGCATATGCTTCAGAAACATGCTTTGGTCGAAATGGTAAAACAAAACAATGTAAGATAATTTTCCACAAAAACGATGGAATCTCAATCACACGCTGATCAGATAAAAACTGTTTTAGAAAAGTTCGTACCGCAGGCACTGTAGGGGCATCTGGTGTTCCCAAGTTGGCAATAATTACGGTGATTTTCGGCTTTAACTCAGACATCTGATCCACATCAATTCACTGTTTAATTAAGAAATACTTTATCAGAGTCTAAGTAAATTCGGCGTGATTTTATGATTGCTTTTTAAAATGTGAATGAAAGAGAAAAACTATCATATGAACTTGATCTATTTATTCATGCATTTCCATAACATCCGCTGACGATCATCTCGTCCTACAGGAACGATCCATTCATTATTACGCATTTGTTGCTTGATGGTATGCAATGCACGTACATTAATCTGTGCTCTAGATACCATATGTGCCTTAGGAAGTTGCAATTGAGCATCGACCAGCCCCGTATCAGTCAAATACTGATTCAACACTTTAGAATAAAAATCTTCTGGTGTTGCTTGGGAAAATTGAGACTCAAGAACAGTATAAATTTCATGCCATCGCATGGAACGTATACAAATAATTTCTTTAAAATGACTATCAACATAGGCATGCATACGATAATCAAAACTGAATTGATCATCCCACTCTATTCTAGGCAAAGATAGAAAAGGATCGACTTCAGATTTGGCTTGTTCCATTTTTGCTTGTGCCAGCTGAGCTCTTAATCGATCAATCTCATCTTGTTTTGCTTGAATGCTTTGTGGTCTTACCCAACCCAAAACAGGGTAACGTTCAAGCATTTGAGGCATATGAGACCTGAGTGCTAGCTCTAATTCACGAGCACTTTTAAAAAATACGACCTGATCAACTTCTCGAATGATCTGTTGACGGAAATTTTGAAAGCGCTGTTGAAGATCCACTTCATGCTCTCGTAAATGCTCCTCACGCGATTCTGGCTGTTCATGCATAAATACAATAATGGGCTTTTGCTTAGTCACGGCATAGATATATTCCAAGTGCATGTAACTAATACCAGAGACAGATTGCTCACCATACTGGCTTCCTAAAAGCAGAAGTACATAATCACAATCATCAATTTGACGGCGTGCAAAAGCGGTTGTTACAGGTGTTCTTTGTTCTAAACCCCATGAAAAAAAACCCATACCGATCAGCGTTTGTGACACAACCATACGCTCTGGCTGCATCTCTTTACCAGAAGTTGTAATAAACACTTGGTAACGCTTATCTAGCATGCCTTAATCCAATCCTGCATCTAGGTAAAAATGCCTTACTCATAAGGCTTAAAATATATAGCTTGATATTGATCATTCTTCTTCGAATGTATCAGTTAAATTTTCAATTGACCATAGTATTTCATGCCCGATCATATTTTGAAGTACAGGCTGAAGTTCAAGCGCATTTCCGCCACTGACGACACAACGCAACTGCACTGATTTGTCATATGGTTGAGTAGCATTGAATTTATTTTTGATAAGGACTCTTGCTGTTTGGCGTGCAACAGCAAATCCTGAATCAACCAAAGTCAGTCGCTCTGTATAAAGATGCTCAATTGCTGATTTTAAAAATGGATAATGCGTACAACCCAACACCAAATAATCGGCTTGATCTTGCATGACGGGATCAAGTATCCGTTGTAATGTTGCAATACAGGCTTGCGAATTTTGTTGCCCTGCTTCCACGAAAGGAACCAAATCCAAACTGGTGACTTGATGAACTTTAACACCTAAAGGATCTGCAAAATTCTGCATTACATCCTTGATTAACTGGCCTCTAAAAGTCGCTGGAGTCGCCAATACAGCCACCACTTTAGACTGTGTCTGTAAAACTGCAGGTTTTAACGCAGGAACCAACCCAATGATCGGAAATCGCTCACCATAATGTGTCCTTAAGTAATCCAGACTAAAAGCTGATGCCGTATTACACGCAACAACCGCAACTTTACATCCTTGACGATACAACCACTCAATTGCATGTGCTGTGAGCTGACGAATATCTTGATCTTCGCGCGGACCATAAGGGACATGAGCTGTATCTGCATAGTAAAGGATATGCTCATTGGGTAAATATTTTGCTATTTCCAATGCAACTGATAAACCACCAATCCCCGAGTCGAAAATCCCAATAGGGGCATGTTCAAGTGCATGAGGCATAGGCTCATTAGAGCTCGGTTGGGGTAAAATTGCAGACATCTCAACGACTACTTTTATAATGCTTAAATGAATGGGCTAAGCTTAAACCTCAAGTCCCTAATTGCAATAGCAGATTACCACTTTTTAAATTCAAAACTGATTCACCTTGCTCATTTTCGCTCAACTCCCCCATTTCAACTAAATGAAAAAAAGTTGATCGTTGTATCAATGCGTTGATGCCGAAACGCACATGCACGTAAGGACGCATCTCTCCTTGAAAATCTCGCATAAAGATTGGATGATCTTGATCCACAATAATGAGATCTTGAGTGGTCGTTGTTAGCTGTAGATAAGAAAGCCCTTGAATCTCGACTTGATCTACCTGATTGACCAATAAAGGTTCATCTTCGACTTCAATTTCGATTTGCTCAACGGGTGTTTTTAAGTAAAATTTGTTGTCTTCTTTCCACAGTACTGTCGAGAATAGGTCAATGAGGCTTTGTCTTTTAATCAATTGACCTTCGTGCCACCATTCACCATTCGCTTTTACTTTCAAATCCATTGAGCCACAATGCTTTGGGTTCCATTGTTCAAGAGGTGGGATTGACCTTTTGTGACTTGACTGTGCATCTTTTAGATATTGTACGATATTGATTAAGTTTTTATCATCAGGTACAAGTGAATCAGGCTGTGCTGTTATAGAATCATTTTGTTTTACCATGGTTTATGCCCTGCTGACGGAAAATAAAGCGACTCAGCCAATTGGCTTGATCAAGGTTTGAACCTATACTAGCGCAAAATATATAAAAGGTACGAGAGCAAAATTGTACCTGCAACTAAGAACACTCATGGCAGCACCGTCGGAATTATCGGTTGCCACCCTTTACTTTATGAGGAGTCCTTTATGGAACACATCGAACGTGAATCGATGGAGTTTGACGTTGTAATCGTTGGAGCGGGCCCTGCGGGTCTTTCAGCTGCGATCAAAATCCGTCAACTTGCAATTGAAAACAACCTCAACGATTTATCTGTATGTGTCGTTGAAAAAGGCTCTGAAGTAGGTGCGCATATTCTTTCTGGTGCTGTGCTTGAACCACGCGCTATTAATGAATTGTTCCCAAATTGGAAAGAAGAAGGTGCGCCTTTAAACGTACCTGTTACAGAAGATGAAACGTACTTCCTTCTTTCAGATCAAAAATCTCAAAAAATGCCTCATGCTTTTGTGCCTAAAACAATGCACAACGACGGTAACTATGTCATCTCTCTTGGTAACGTCGTACGCTGGTTAGGACAAAAAGCTGAAGAGCTTGAAGTATCCATTTTCCCGGGCTTCGCAGCAGCGGAAATTCTGTATCATGCTGATGGTACTGTAAAAGGTATCCAAACAGGTGATATGGGTATTGGTAAAGATGGTGAGCCAACACATAACTTTACCCCAGGCTATGAGCTCCATGCGAAATACACGTTATTCGCTGAAGGCTGCCGTGGTCATTTAGGTAAACGCCTAATCGCTCAATTCGGCTTAGATAAAGACGCTGATCCTCAACATTACGGTATCGGTATTAAAGAACTTTGGGAAATCGATCCAGCGAAGCACAAACCAGGTAAAGTCATGCACGGTGCGGGTTGGCCTTTAACTGAAACTGGTTCATCTGGTGGTTGGTGGTTATATCACGCTGAAAATAACCAAGTATCATTGGGTATGATTGTCGACTTATCTTACCAAAACCCTCATATGTATCCATTCATGGAAATGCAACGTTGGAAAACACATCCATTAATTAAAGATGTATTGGAAGGCGGTAAACGTATTTCTTACGGTGCACGTGCAGTGGTTAAAGGTGGTTTTAACTCTCTTCCTAAATTCACCTTCCCAGGTGGAAGCTTAATTGGTGATGATGCTGGCTTCTTGAACTTTGCAAAAATTAAAGGTTCACACACTGCTATGAAATCAGGCATGTTATGTGGTGAAGCTGTATTTGAAGCAATTAAAGCTGGTGTAGAAAAAGGCGGCGACCTTGCAATTGCTCGTGTGACAGAAGGCGAAGATTTCTTTGCTAAAGAGTTAACGTCATATACAGAGAAATTTAACAACAGTTGGTTAAAAGAAGAGTTATATAATGCTCGTAACTTTGGCCCTGCAATGCATAAGTTTGGTACATTCTTCGGTGGTGCATTCAACTTTATCGATCAAAATGTATTTAAAGTTCCGTTCACTTTACGTGATTTGACACCTGATTACAGTGCTTTAAAAACTGTTGATGCTGTGAACTTCAAACCAAACTATCCAAAACCAGATGGTAAGCTTACATTTGACCGTTTATCTTCAGTGTTTGTTTCGAATACAGTACACGAAGAAAATCAGCCAGCGCATTTAAAATTAACTGATCCATCAATTCCAATAAACGTTAACCTTCCTCAATGGGATGAGCCTGCTCAGCGCTACTGTCCTGCTGGCGTATACGAAATCATGGAAAATGATGATGGTTCTAAGCGTTTCCAAATTAATGCTGCGAACTGTGTTCACTGTAAGACTTGTGATATTAAAGATCCGTCACAAAATATTACTTGGGTTGTACCTGAGGGTGCGGGTGGTCCGAACTATCCGAATATGTAATCTCGTTTGAGATCAAAAAACCCGCGTAAGCGGGTTTTTTATTAAGCTTCTATCAATGCGAAAGTTTTCACCTTGAGCGATATAGTTTTATTCTTCTCCATCAAAATACCAATATACTTCACCCCAGTCTTGTTCTGAAAGCATTGGTAAAATGTCATCTCTATCAAAATATTGACGCTCATTTGGTTGGGCTGGAGTCGTCCAATAACCTGTTTGTGGACATTTATCTCCACCTTTGATTTTAATTTTTTCTATCGAATCTTGTGCCTGTACTTTTTCTGATTGTGCTTTAGCAAAATCAACTAAATCTTTCGGATAAAATTGATGCTCTCGATAAGTTGAATCATCAATATCTAATAGCCATGTCACAGCAGCTGCTTCCCATGACCAATAACCAAAATAACTGATGCCTGATCTAATATCAGGTTGTGGATGTTGATCATGATAAGGTTCATGATGACTTGTTTCATACCAATCTTCTAGGTATCGTAGTATTATTGCTGATCGGTTTTCGGGGGTTGCATCAAAAATTTTAAGGAGTCTACGATATGGAAAATGTCTACGAGCATATTTCGGTGGAGTACCACGATCTTCCACAAACGGTGCAACCAATCGCTCGATTAAGCCATCTTTTTCTTGCCCTTCAGGCGTTGCTTCGGTGTAGTCGATCATTGGCATAATCCGATTCATTTGATCTGCATAGCCTGTCAGTAAACCAAAGCATATCAATCGTAAAGCAATATACCAATAATCTTCAGTTCCCAAGGAAATATGCCAGACATAACGGCCACCTGCATCAGGGCTTAAATTATAAAGATGACTCGTTTCAGCATATTCTTCTGTCCAATGAAGAAGATACGGGTAAAGTTCTTTTATAAAATTTAAATCACCACCTGCTGAATATTGTAAGGACATCAAATCTAATGCATCAATAATCCGTCTTCTTCCAGAAGCAATATATCCACCAAATTTAGAATCATTTTTATAATGGCTAAATCCATCAACAACTGTATATAACCCATTAACAAATGTATCAAATCTTCTGTGATACATTTCTTGCTCAAGCAACTTATCTCTAAATAAACTTGCATCTTTTACTTCTAAACTCAACCATTTTTGCCAATCTATTTCTTGATCATTTACTTGTATTGACATACTTTCATCTCTCCAACATCTCGTTTGGTAAAACAAATTCTAATTTAATACCGTGTGCAGTTACTGTCCGTGTGCACTTAATTTTATTTAATTCTTTGCATTTCTCTTGATGATAAAATTTAGTTATGTCTAAACTTTTGTTATTTGAAATGTCTAACTGAGAATATTATTATAAATAAAAAATAATGCCCCGAAGGGCAAATTAAAATTATTCTTCACCATCAAACTGCCAGTACACCTCGCCCCAATCACTTTCAAAATCAGGAAAAATATCGCCTTTTTTAAAGTATTGCCGTGAATTTAATTTCGCTGTTGTATACCAATAGCCTGCTTTAGGGCTAACCTGCCCAGCCGCCATACTTAATTTTTCAGTTGATTCAGTTTCGGGTTGATTGGATTGTTTTCCTATATTTTCTATATCAAAAATATAATTCTTTTCTTCCTCGGGTATGGTTCCATCTATATAGCGATTGTCTTCCCAAATTAAACGCCATTTAACATCATACCAATCATCTGTGCCTTCTAATTTATATTGAGTAGCTTCCGAACCTTCCAAAAAATAATTTGGGCAACCAACATACACATTATATTCAGGGTCATTGGTTAATTTTTGATAGACGGATTTTTCAAACCAAGGTTCATATATACCTGAAATTTGGATCTCTTCACCTGAAAAAATTTCAATATCACTATTTATTTGATTATTGTCGAAAATTAATTCAACTTTAAAACTGCGAATGAAACTCCAATACACGAACTTGTTAAATGATTCAAAATTCCATTTTTTATACAAAAAAGGATAATGAGGAATATAATATTCGTTATCAAAATCAGATAGGGTTATTTTTATAAATGCTGTAAACTCATTTGCAATACATATCTTTTTTATTTCATTTTCATGTAGATTTTCGAATATCCAACCAGAATCCCTTCCGACCATTCCTAATTTTTTATATAGAGGATCATTTTCAAGCCCGCGCTCATCACCATATCTTCCAAAAATTGTAGAGTGTATATTTTCAGATATAAAATCTGAATAGACTTCTTTTTTGAACTTACTTCCTAGAAAATCTAATAAAGTTTTTTCTTCAATATCTAGAACATAGAGATACATTAATAATTCTCTCTCATGTCTAGTTAATAATTCAAACTCTTCACTAGATTTTCTTAAAGCATTCTCAAAAGCAACAGTAAATTCCTTATTGAGATAGTAAATTTTTTTTAAAAAACTATAACTTGTAATCATTTTTAAAAAATTAATTACTCTAAATCTCAGTTTTTGATCAACTTTCATTATCTATCTGCTTTATTTGAGCTACTCTCTCTTGAATTAGCACGACTAGTACTTGATGTCGCATGTAATATTTGTCCCTGCTGTACTGTTTTCTTTGAAGCTTCTCGATTTAATAGGTATTCAACAGTTTCGGTTGTATCCTTAGGTAAGATTGCATCCTTCCAATTTGTATTTTGAATTTTAATAACTTTATCAATAGATCTCTTTCATAAATCAAAAAACGATCTATCACTTGCTGACTATGTGTACCGAATAATTTTAAATATTCATGCATAATTTGCGAATGAAATACATCGACTAAAAAAAGCTTTCTGAAACACAGTTTAAGCGATATACAGGCATCTCATGGCCAACCTTTGATTTAATGGCTGAACAGCTAAAAATGCTTGTACCTGCTAAAGGTAAACCATCTAAGTTAAGTGTAGAAGATCAAATCCTTCTGAGCTTAAGTTATTGGCGTGAATATCGAACATTATTTCATGTCGCAACGAGTTATGGCGTGTCAGAGCCTACGGCTTCAAGAATCGTCCGCCACGTAGAGGCTTTCCTGATCAAGTCCAATCTATTTAATTTACCCAAGAGTTTGCCTGAAGGCGAAGGTATTGAGTCTGAAGATCGAAACAAATCGAAATATTTCCACGATTAATTAAATCTTTTTATTGTAATTAGGCCAGTTGGATGTCGAATAGATTTTAGGTGTGGGGTTACTCGTCTCACAATTATATTGCTAAATCAAACCTAACAAACAACTTTCTAAAACAAAGCCCACCAAATATCCTATTTCATATATTGCCAAACATCAGGGTCTACATAGCTGTCATCAATATGATAGCCTTCTAGTTTAATTTTTTCTTCCTTAAATTTACGATCTTTTTCATTGTCTCTTCTTTCATCTAAAAAGGCTTGTTTTAACTGTTCTGCTGTCATTTCATCTGAGTTAGAAATAGCATTGAAACCAGTATATCTAAAATGCTCAAAACTGTATCTCAGCATATACTGTTCTTTTTTATCATCTTTATATGTTTTAGAAAGAGATATCGCCAAATTAATATTACTATTATATAAATTAAAATACATATGGCCATTAGTCAGATCCATCATTTCTTGCCACTCTTTAAAACTTAAAATATAGCTAGGGTCAATAACCTCTCCCATGTTTTGACTCATATATTTTAAATTATCTTTTTTATCTATACGTTCCGAATAAGGTAAAAAATATTGCTTCCAGTTTTTCTCACTCATTTGCTTCATAAGTTTTACATAAGCCTGATATGCATCTTCTCTAGTCGTATATTCATTAGCATGTAAACTAGCGGTTACATCCATAATCAAAAGACCATCATTGCCCATTCGTGCAATTTGCGTCCCCATTACACTAATAACATTATCAATTTCAAAGTTACTTTGTTCAGTTACAATTTTAACCTGTCCCAGTTTGGGCGGTCTCCAATCTAGTGACAAAAAATTCATCCCCGCAGGTTGGCGGTCTAATGGCGCATAACTATATTGAATAAAATCTTTTAATCCTTGCTGTCCAAAATGTAAAATAGCACTTTGTGGTGGCATGATTTCATTTCCTTTACTTTTCGTATTTGGAGTACAAGCCAATAATAGGCAACATATCGAAAATCCAAAAATTAAACTCAGATAATTTTTCATATTGAAACTTTTGTTAAAAAAATCGTTATTTTTCCGTTCATTACTACTTGGATGTATTCCAAAGAGAAAGTTTGCTTTGCTCTGACTCCACCTCGTTATTAGTTTTAATTCCTGATGTAAAAAGACACGCCTTTATCATCCAACATTAAACGGTGATATTTTTCCGCAGCCAAATTAATCTTAACTAAAGATCCGTTATAAAAAATTACTTAGGTTATACATGAGGGTGCAGCTAGTATGAGCTATTCGAATATGTAATGTCTTTTAAAACCCTCGCTAAAGTTTTTTTATTAAACTTCGATAAATACGAAAGTTTCCCCTTGAGCGATATAGTTTTATTCTTCACCATCATAATACCAATATACTTCACCCCAATCTTGTTCAGAAAGCGTTGGTAAAATCTCACCTTTACTAAAGTGCTGACGCTGATTTGGCTGGGCAGGAGTCGTCCAAAAACCTGTTTTCGTGGATTGCTCTCCACCTTTGATTTTAATTTTTTCTATAGTGGTTTCTGCTGAAACCGATTCAGCTTGCGATCTAGCAAAATCGACTAAATCTTTCGGATAAAATTGATGCTCTCGATAAGTTGAATCGTCAATATCTAATAGCCATGTCACAGCTGCAGCTTCCCATGACCAATAACCAAAATAACTGATGCCTGATCTAATATCAGGTTGTGGATGTTGATCATGATAAGGTTCACGACGACTGGCTTCATACCAATCTTCTAAGTATTGCAACATCATTGCTGGACGCTTTTCTGCATCAGCATCAAAAACTTTAATGAGCTTACGATAAGGCAAATGACGACGTGCATCGTTCGGTGGTATGCCTCGATCTGTTACAAATGGAGCAATCAATCGCTCGATTAAGCCATCTTTTTCTTGTCCTTCAGGTGTTGCTTCTGTGTAGTCGATAATCGTCATAATTCGACTCATTTGATCTGCATACCCTGTCAGTAAACCAAAGCATATCAGTCGTAAAGCAATATACCAATAATCTTCAGTTCCTAAAGAAATATGCCAGACATAACGTCCACCTGCATCTGGGCTTAAATTATAAAGATGACTCGTTTCAGCATACTCTTCTGTCCAATGAAGAATATATGGGTAAAGTTCCGTTAAAAAATTTAAATCTCCACCCGCGGAATATTGTAAAGATATTAAGTTTAAAGCATCTTGTAAGCGTTGATGACCAGCTGCGATATATCCGCCAAATTTAGAATCATTTTTATACTTATTGAAACCGTCTGTAACGGAATATATACCATTCACTAAAATGTCAAATCGTTTATGATACATTTCTTGTTCAAGCAAATTATCTCTAAACAAACTTGTGTCTTTTACCTCTAAACTTAACCATTTTTGCCAATCTATTTCTTGATCACCTACTTGTGTTGACATTCTTTTATCTCTCCAACATCTCGTTTGGTAAAACAAATTCTAATTTTATACCGTGTGCGGTTACTGTCAGTGTACACTTTAGCTAATTTAGGCCTTTACATTTCTCATAATGGTTGAAGTTATTTTTTTCTTTGGACTTATGATATTAAGAATGGGCAATAATATTATCCATATAAAAATAATGCCCCGAAGGGCATTTTTAATTCTATTCTTCACCATCATAATACCAATATACTTCACCCCAATCTTGCTCAGAAAGCGTTGGTAAAATCTCACCTTTACTAAAGTGCTGACGCTGATTTGGCTGGGCAGGAGTCGTCCAATAACCTGTTTTTGGACATTTATCACCACCTTTGATTTTAATTTTTTCTATCGAATCTTGTGCTTGTACTTTTTCTGATTGTGCTTTAGCAAAATCAACTAAATCTTTCGGATAAAATTGATGCTCTCGATAAGTTGAATCGTCAATATCTAATAGCCATGTTACTGCTGCTGCTTCCCATGACCAATAACCATAATAACTTCTACCAGATCTTAAGTCGGTTTCTGGGTGCTGTTCAAAGTATGGTTCACGACGACTGGCTTCATACCAATCTTCTAAGTATTGCAACATCATTGCTGGACGTTTTTCAGGTGCAGCATCAAAAACTTTAATGAGCTTACGATAAGGCAAATGACGACGTGCATCGTTCGGTGGTATGCCTCGATCTGTTACAAATGGAGCAATCAATCGCTCGATTAAACCATCTTTTTCCTGCCCTTCAGGCGTTGCTTCCACATAATCGATAATTGGCATAATTCGCTTCATTTGATCTGCATAGCCAGCAAGTAAGCCGAAGCAAATTAAACGTAAAGCAATATACCAATAATCTTCAGTTCCCAAGGAAATATGCCAGACATAACGGCCACCTGCATCAGGGCTTAAATTATAAAGATGACTCGTTTCAGCATATTCTTCTGTCCAATGAAGAAGATACGGGTAAAGTTCTTTTATAAAATTTAAATCACCACCTGCTGAATATTGTAAGGACATCAAATCTAAAGCATCTCTAATTCTTTGGTGACCAGCTGCGATATATCCACTAAACTTAGAATCATTTTTATAATGACTAAATCCATCTACAACGGTATATAGTCCATTTATAAGTTCTTCAAAATTTTCATGATAATCTTGGGCATTTAAAAAATTATCTCTAAATTTTGTTTCATCATTAATCTCTAAAAATTGCCATTTTTGCCAATCTATTTCTTGATCACCTACTTGTATCGACATTCTTTTATCTCTCCAACATCTCATTGGGTAAAACAAATTCTAATTTAATCCCGTGTGCCGTAACTGTCCGTGTGCATTTGGGTTTATTTAAACCTTTACATTTTTCATGATGATAAAATTTAGTTATGTCTAAACTTTTGTTATTTGAAATGTCTAACTGAGAATATTATTATAAATAAAAAATAATGCCCGAAGGGCAAATTAAAATTATTCTTCACCATCAAAATACCAATATACTTCACCCCAATCTGTCTCTGAAAGCATTGGTAAAATCTCACCTTTTTTGAAATATTGGCGTCCATTCGGTTGCGCAGGTGTCGTCCAAAAACCTGTTTTCGTGGATTGCTCTCCACCTTTGATTTTAATTTTTTCAATAGTTGTTTCAGCTGAAACCGATTCAGCTTGCGATCTAGCAAAATCAACTAAGTCTTTAGGATAAAATTGATGCTCTCGATAAGTTGAATCGTCAATATCTAATAGCCATGTTACTGCTGCTGCTTCCCATGACCAATAGCCAAAAAATGAAAAACCCTCATTAATATCAGCCTGAGGATGTTGATCATAATAAGGTTCACGACGACTGGCTTCATACCAATCTTCTAAGTATTGCAACATCATTGCTGGACGTTTTTCAGGTGTAGCATCAAATACTTTAATGAGCTTACGATAAGGCAAATGACGACGTGCATCTTTAGGAGGTAATCCACGGTCTTCTACAAAGGGCGCAACCAATCGCTCAATTAAGCCATCTTTTTCCTGTCCTTCAGACGTTGCTTCCGTGTAATCAATAATTGGCATAATTCTCGTCATTTGATCTGCATTACCAGTCAATAATCCAAAACAAATTAAACGTAAAGCAATGTACCAATAATCTTCAGTCCCCATGGCAATATGCCAAACATAACGTCCGCCTGCATCTGGGCTTTGATGATATTGTGTATGAACATCTGCATATTCTTCTGTCCAATTTAATAAATAAGGATAAAGCTCTTGGATAAAAGCAATATCACCACCTGCTGAATATTGTAGTGACATTAAATCTAGTACATCAATTACTCTTCTTCGACCCGCTGCCATTTTCTTACTGGATTTAGCACCAGATTTATATTTCTGAAATCCATCAGTCACAGAGTAAATACCATTTAGAAAAATTGAATAGCGTTCATGATATATTTCTTCTGGTAATAGTTTTTCACGATAATAATTCGTATCATTTATTTCGAACTTAAACCATTGTTCCCAATTAATATCTATATCAGTTACTTGATTAGTCAATTTTATTACTCCGGTAACATATCATTAGGTAAAACAAATTCTAACTTAATACCATGTGCGGTTACTGTACGTGTACATTTTGGCTTATTTAAGCCTTTACATTTTTCATGATGATCAAATTTATCACCAGTAATGGTGACCAAACTGCGATCATATGGGCAACGTACTGCTACGGTTTGACCCTTTCCATTTACCATGACCCTTTCAGAAGCAGGTTTAAACTCAACACGCTCCCATGCATCAATTGCACTTTCTAAACTACGTCGGTGAGTTATTGTTAAACCTGAACTTTTAATTTTCCGAGAAATCCATAAATGTGACATTTGTACGCCATCACTCACCGTTGTTCCAACGGAGCGTTTCACTTTATCATCTTGGTCTGATGCCATATAAACATCGAGACCCATTTTCAATGCCATCATGGCTGCCTTTGGTGTCATCAGTGTTCGATGACTCAGTGCATTGGTCGCTTTACTGTCTGTAATACGATACTTATGTGCTAGTCGAGCACTATGCCATACATGATCAAGTCCGTTATGACCCGTATCGTGATATTCGTACAGCACGCCATTATTATTAATTTTAGAGCGACTTTTCATGCGTTTTACATAGTAATAATCCGTAATGTGCTCACCACCTGAACCAAGTTCTTGATTCGATCTTCTTTTTCGCTGTAATTGTTGACGTCGTGTTGAAGTATTTTGACGACCTGGGCTTACATTATTTCCTCCAGTATTTCTTGATACATTGCCATTTTGCTGAGTGCGTGGGGCTGGATTTTGATTTGGTCTACTGGTTGTTGTCGGTGTTCGAGTCGTAATTGGAGCTCTAGCTGTAGTGTTAGGATAAGGAGTTGCTAGTGCCTTTTTATGGGCTGCTTGCATTTCTTTCATAACCATATCAATTTTTTGATTGGCAACTTTCTTCATTTGCTGAAGCTGAGTTACTAATGTTTTTAACTTAGCATTGCCGAGAACAGCTCGTGTCATCCAACTATCAAAAACGCCAATTAAACCATCAATAATTTTATTACTAGTTGTTTGCAGCTCTCTTGTGTATGTATTCCAATTTAAGGTTCTAAACCATTTATCTACATCACCACGTAATGTTTTGCTTGGTATTGCATCCAAAATAGCTCCCATAGCTTTACCTGAACGCAATTGTTTAAAAACAATTTTTAATCCATCACCAGCAATTGGAACAAATGCAACAAGATTAAATACCAAATCAAACCAATTCTCTTTATTATCTGGCTTTTCTGATATTTTAACGACTGAGACAATCACATTCCCGACATCAACGCCTTGACCAACAAAGGGTATACAACCTATCACAACTGCAACAATAATTTGAGCGGGACTGGAGCCACTACCATCAAGTACACCTTTAATCCATTGAGCCGCCGATTCTTCCCCTTTAGCTGTTACTCTTACAGCTTGCGTTGAACCCTTGGCTACGGCAGTATTCATTGTTTATCTCCTAGGTCTAATCTAGAAGTAGAATCATCTGTAAGTAAAATTTCTTCTAAATCATCTGCTATTGCATCATCTACATTATTTTGTTGTGGTATTAATTGTTCTTCATAATCGCTTACATGATCATCGTATTCGATATTATTCGACATGAGCATGTCTTCAATTTCATCAGGGAAATATTCATCTAATAATGCATCTAATTCTTGTTGGTTGTATTGCTCAATAAGTTGTTCAGCTTCACTAACACTCATCACTTTTTGATCTTTAAAAGGATTATCAATTTTTTCTCTATCTGGTTTCGCCTCAACACTACTAAAGCCATAGTAGACTTTAGGTTGAGTTTTATCACTAGGAATAGTGACTTTGGCATAACCTTCGGCATCTAATACACCTTCTTGGGCAGAACCATCAGCAAAAATCAGTTTAAATGGAGCTTGTGCAACAGGTTTTAAGTCATCATAAATGTATTTTAATTCCACTTTATTAGGTAATAATTTAAAGGTAGGTAAAGCTGGAAATTTTGCTGATACATTCTTTCCATTCACAAACTGATGCTGCCCTGCCTTAACCTCAAACTTACTTGCAGTCGTAGGAAATACCCCTGAAGCATTTATTTTTAGCTGTGAACCGCCTGCGGTCAGTACGATTTCTTTCGCACTCGTGATGTCGACATTTGCCTCCGTCGAAATAATCTGCACACCCTTTCTTGCAATCAGATCAGCACCATCCCCTTGAGCTTGAATCTCGATCTTGCCTTTGCCTGCATAGA
>NZ_JBWYJA010000013.1:0-71357 GCF_056780035.1 Acinetobacter sp. ANC_7503
AATCACCATTACCTGCGTTGTTGTTGACGATCACTAAGTCTTTAATACCGAGTTCAATTAAGCCATCGATGAGTTCAGCAGGCTGACCTGCAGTACCAAACCCACCAATCATAATGGTTGAACCGTCTTTAATTTGGAATAAAGCTTCAACTAAAGACTGTGACGATTTATCGATCATCCAACAACTCCCTCTGTACAACATATTTTAATATTTGGGGAATCCACGATTAGCGCAATTTCAATCTGGACGGAGATTGAAATATGCAACTAAATCGCTTGGATTCCGTCACTCCATTCTTGATAAATTAAAAAGCTTGAGCTACCTTGAAAAAAGGTTTTTGTACGATTTACAGATTTTTTGTTCGATGATCGAACAATATCTTGAGTATATTGCTCAAGATTCTAAATCAGCATCAATAATTCAATTTTTAAAATAGCAAGGAAAATGCTGTGTCTACAGAATCAGACTCAAGGAACAGACAACTTCAAAATCCAGATAATAAAAAGTGGATTCGTCATGAAGACTTTATTGCAGGTATCAGCAAAGGACTTGCTATCTTGGATTGTTTTGCAAATGACCGTCACCGTTTAAATGTGACCATGGCTGCAGAAAAAACAGGGTTGACTCGAGCCGCTGCAAGGCGACATTTAATGACTTTAGAATATTTAGGTTATTTAGAGTTTGATGGTCATTACTATTATTTAACACCTAAAATTTTAAAATTTTCAGGTGCATATTTAAGTGGTGCACAGCTGCCTAAAATTGCTCAGCCATTGTTGAATTTACTTACTCAGCAAACCTCTCTCATTTATTCCGTGATGGTATTAGATGGCTACGAAGCTATTACGATTGCACGTAGTGCAGCGCATCAACAGACTGATCGTGTTAATCCTTATGGATTACATTTAGGTAACCGACTACCCGCTCATGCGACATCTGCAGGGAAAATTTTATTAAGTTATTTATCCAAGGAAGCACAACAAGAATGGTTGGAAAAATATCCACTCAAAGCACTCACCAAATATACGTATACCGATAATGAGAAATTTATAAAATTATTAGCAGAAGTTAGAGCTGATGAATATTGTTACTCAGCTGAAGAACATGAGTTAGGCGTACATGCTTTGGCTGTACCTATTCACAATCATCGTGCTGATGTTGTCGCAGCATTGAACATTGTGTCACCGACAGGTAAAACCAGTAAGGAATATTTAATTCAGTATATTCTGCCCTTATTACAGCAAACCTCGATTGAATTTAGACAATTTGTTTAATAAAAAAACACACCAAATTGTGGAACAATTTGGTGTGTGCTAAAAATTAGCCAATGGATTAAGCTTAACTTCGAGGATTAACTCGCTTTTTGGAGTGGTAGTCCAACATAGTTTTCAGCAAGCGTAGTTTGCCCTGCTTCTGAACCAAGAATATAACTTAATTCAGCTTGTTTGATTTTATGCTCGAATTCGGTTTCTGTCTCAAAACGATGTAATAAATGAGTCATCCACCAAGAGAAACGCTCTGCTTTCCATACACGTTTTAAGCAATTTTCAGAATACTGCTCAATCCCCTGCTCAGAACCCGTTTGATAATATTCAATGAGAGCTTGAGAAAGATACGCAATATCAGATGCAGCGAGGTTTAAACCTTTAGCTCCTGTTGGCGGTACAATATGAGCAGCATCACCCGCCAAGAACATTTTACCAAAACGCATTGGCTCAGTGACAAAACTACGTAATGGCGCAATACTCTTCTCAATTGATGGACCAGTCACGAGCTTTTCACGGCTTTCAGGATCTAGACGATTTTTTAACTCTTCCCAAAATTGCTCATCTGACCAATTTTCAACTTTATCCGTTAACGGTACTTGTAGATAATAGCGACTTCTCGTGTTAGAACGCATACTGCATAATGCAAATCCACGATCAGATTGCACATAAATTAGTTCCTCCGCAACAGGAGGTACATCTGCCAATACCCCTAACCAGCCAAATGGATAGACTTTCTCAAAAGTTTTAATTTTGTCTTCTGGCACACTGGCACGGCACACACCATGGTACCCATCACAACCTGCGATAAAATCACATTCAACTTTAACTTGCTGACCATTATGCTCAAAAGTAACACTTGGTTGACCGTAGAAATCATGTACTTGAACGTTAGCTGATTCATAGTATGAAGTGAGTTGAGCCGCTGTGCGAGCCTGCATTAAATCTTTGGTGACTTCAGTTTGGCCATATACCGTAACTTGTTTACCACCCGTCAACTGCGTTAAATCAACACGGTGCTTTTCACCATTGGTTAGAATTTCAATACCCTGATGAGGTAACCCTTTTTCACGGAGTTGCTGATCTACACCAGCTTCAGTCAATAAATCTACTGAAACTTGCTCTAAAATCCCAGCACGGATACGACTGGCAACATATTCAGCACTACGCTGTTCAATTAAAATATGATCAATACCCGCTTTATATAGCAGTTGACCGAGTAATAAACCTGCTGGACCTGAACCAATAATCGCGACTTTGGTTTTTAAAATTTCCATATTGCAAACACCCTCAATTTTTTTCCTTTTGTAAAACCTAATGAAATTCCAACTGAGGTACTAGACTTTAGCCCTAAATACGACCGAATTTAGTGACAAATGACCGATCATCGGACAAGATATCAGAATTAAAGGGTGTAAATCAGAGCAATATCATGCGCAATGAATTGATTTCAAATGCTAAAAATAAAGAAGTAATTCAATATGATGATTATATTGCAGGCCTTGCTAAAGGTTTGAATCTATTAGAGTGCTTTGGTGTTGAACGTCAAAAATTAAATGTCACCCAAATTGCTGAACGTACAGGATTGAGTCGAAGCGCAGCACGACGATATTTAAGAACTTTAAAATTTTTAGGTTATTTAGACACAGATGAACATTTTTATTGGCTCACCTACAAAGTTTTACGCTTTTCAAGTGCTTATCTAAGCTCTGCATATTTGCCAAAAGTCGCTCAACCTATGCTGAATTTACTCAGTATCAAAACTGCACTGAGCTATTCAGTCACGGTACTCGATGAACATGAAGTAGTACCTGTTGCGAAAAGTGTTCCTCAACAGAACGAATCATCTAAAATGAGTCCGTTGGGTATTCATCTAGGTAATCGCCTTCCAGCCTACGCCACCTCAACAGGTAAAATACTACTCTCAAGATTGAGCCATGATGAACTTAATCAATGGCTTGCACAATATCCACTCAAGAGATTAACGCCTTTTACCATCATAGATCATCAAAAGTTTATAAACACTATTGCAACTGTTCAAAAACAGGACTATTGCATTTCTACAGAAGAACATGAATTGGGAATTATTGCTTTAGCTGTCCCTATTCTCAACATGCAAGGTGATACTGTAGCCGCACTCAACTGTATCGGATCCAGCCACAGAATTACAGAAACATATTTAATCCAAAATATTTTGCCCCAGCTTAAACAAGTAGCTCATGATTTGCGCGCTATTTTATAAAATTCGGAAGATTCGAATGAACTTTTAAGATTTTTTTCCTTTCTTTAACTGAGGCGTTCATTTTTTTAATCCCTAGTACTTTAGTATATTTTTCAAGTACTTCTTCGCAAATATGGATCCATTTAATCTAAAATATATCTAAGTTAATATTTTTTTGCTTGAATTTGGATCCAATAATGCTAAATTCATGCACATTGCAGACGTGTTGATTATTTCATCAATACCAGAATATGGACGGGTTCTGACTGCGATGAACACCTTAAACATTACTAGGATGACTTCTGAAGTCTGCCTACGTTTATGACATGTAATCACATGCCACACGTAGTGCTTTTCAATGAGGTCTTATTCCATGGAGAAAGTAAATGGTTCAGAACCCGCGTGAGGAAATGAATAACAAGACCATGAATGGGTTTCAGTGGTTTGTTATCGGTATCTGTATTTTATTAAATGTTATTGATGGCTTTGACGTTCTTGTCATGGCCTTTACTGCTGCATCTGTTTCTGCCGAGTGGGGACTGACTGGCGCTGAACTTGGTGCACTATTGAGTGCTGGCCTATTTGGTATGGGTGCTGGCTCACTATTTCTTGCACCTTGGGCTGACAAAATCGGTCGCCGCCCACTCATCTTACTTTGCCTACTTATCTCTGGAGTAAGTATGGTTGCAGCATCATTTGCTCAGACTGCAATGCAACTTGGCATGATGCGTTTTGTGACTGGTTTAGGCATCGGCGGTATTCTCGCAAGTAGTAATGTTATTGCAAGTGAGTACGCATCTCTGCGTTGGAGAAGTCTCGCAGTCAGCTTACAATGTACAGGTTACGCGATTGGTGCAACCGTTGGTGGGATTATTGCAATTGCGCTTATCAGCAATTTCGGATGGCGTGCAGTCTTCTTAACAGGTGGTTTAGCGACTTTATTCATGTTGGTCGTGTCTTATTTCACCTTACCAGAATCACTTGATTACCTTTTGGTTAAACAGCCAAAAAATGCTCTAGAACGTATTAATGTTTTAGCAAAGAAAATCAATATTACCCCATTACAGCAACTTCCTACGGTCACTATGACCAGCGAACAAGCAAAGAGTGGTTTGGCACGTTTGTTCAGCCCTAAATTGGCACTTCAAACGATTTGTATCTGGTTTAGCTTCTTCTTCGTTATGTTTGGTTTCTACTTCGTCATGAGTTGGACACCAAAAATCTTATCTGCAAATGGGATGACCACTGAACAAGGTGTAACAGCAGGTGTCCTGATTAGTGCTGGCGGTATGTTTGGTGCTGCGCTGTTAGGTCTGATTAGTTCACGTATCCGTATTTACTATGTTCAAGCGGCTTTCCTTGCCTTAACTGCAATCTTGATCTGGTTATTTGTGAACAGTACTGGTTCACTCATGATCGCATTCATTCTTGCTTTATTCCTTGGCATGATGTCAAACGGATGTGTCGCAGGTCTATATGCGATGTCTCCTGCAATCTATGATGCTGATGTTCGTGCGACTGGTGTAGGTTATGCGATTGGTTTTGGTCGTGTAGGCGGTATTTTGTCTCCACTAGTTGCAGGTGCTTTCCTCGACAGTGGTATCTCATCACTTGTACTTTACGGTTATTATGCGTTGGCATTCGTTGCAGCCATTATCATGGTATTAAGCATTTCAAAACTCAAAAATAAAGAAACTGCACAATTGCATTTCCAACAACCAACATCTGCATAATCATTTTTTAAATACTTTAGAGCTAGACAAGACGTCTAGCTCCACTTTTCATATAGGGACAATAATGAGATTTTCTGCAATCTTTTTAGGGGTAATTGCGTCTGGATTTCTATCAACAACGCAAGCAAATTCATTTATAGATGATTCATCAGTCAATCTAACAGCTCGCAATTTTTATTTTGATCGCGCATATACACAAGATGCATCAGGTAAAGATCAGAAAGACTGGGCTCAAGGTTTTATCTTTAAAGCTAATTCAGGCTATACACCAGGTACCTTAGGACTAGGTTTAGACATTATGGCACTGGCAGGTTTTAATCTTTTAGGCAGTGATGCCGATGATTATGCAGCTTCGGGATTACTGCCAAGCAGTCCATCAGGTAAAGCTGATCAGTATGGAGAAATTCGCTGGACGGCAAAAGCGAAAGTGGGCAAATCGACTTTACATGGGGGTACACTCGCACCAATGTTCCCTGTTTTGTTCTCTTCACCAGCTCGTTTATTCCAGCAAAATTATCGAGGTACACATCTTCAAATCAATGAAGTGGATAATTTGAAAATTCATGCCCTGTATGTGGATCGTGTGAATCAACGTGATTCAACAGATTATGAAAAAATTAAAGTTGGCAATCCTAATAATCGATTTAAGACTGCTGCTGAATCATCTGGCTTACACATGCTTGGTGCTGAATATAAATTTAACGATCAAATTAGTGCGCAACTCTTTCATGCCACCCTTCATGATGTTTATCACCAAAATTTCATTGGTGCAAAAAGCAAACATGATATAGGTATTGGGCATTTATTAGGGGATGTACGCCTGTTTGTGAGTGAAGACTCAGGTGAAGCTCGTGCAGGACATATTGAAAATCAACATTTGAGCGGTATTTTTGGGCTTAACCGTAACAATCATACTTTCAGTTTGGGCTATATGCAGTCTTTTGGTGATACAGCTCTTCCGACCTTAGCGGGTTCAGAGCCAGCAGTGTTCTTAGATAGTATGAGTGCTGATTTCACCAACATTAATGAAAAAGTCTATCACGCACGCTATGACTATGACTTTAAAGACACTTCATTGAAAGGTCTAAAGTTTATGACTCGTTATAGTAAAGGCGATGATATTGAAATTCGTAACACCGACAATCAGACGTTTGAACAAGATGCTCTTGATTTCGAGCTCAGCTATCGTGTTCCAACGGGTAAACTCGAAGGTTTAAATATTCGTACACGTTATAGTCGCTACCGTAACGATATCCCACCAGTAGGTATGGCATTTAAGTCGGATGACGAAATGCGTGTCAACATTGATTACACTTGGAAATTTAAATAAAACAAAGTTAAAGGGAGTTCAACGGAACTCCCTTTAACACAAATACCTTTCATCGAACACAGCTCATATTTTAATTTCACATCCATTTCACAAGATTGCCAGTAGATTAAAAAATAAGAATAAATTAGTGGATTGAGATCATGAAACACGTCAAAAAAATTGTGGCTGCGACATTGAGCCTTCCTCTACTCTTTTTATCAGGCTGTGCAAGCATTCCAAGTTACTCTGATGATTATGCTCAAGCAAGATCGACAGTTCAAGGCATCACCATGACGCCTGCCAAAGCTCAAGATATAGGGGTTCGTTTTACCAGTGCATTCAATACTTTAGGTACACCTGAATTCACTAACCGAGCAAGCAATCTGTATGCTGACAGTTTATATATCAATGACACACTTTCACAATTTAGTAAGCGTGAAAATCTAGTCGAACATTTCAAAGGTATGAATAACCGTGTCAGTAATGTTTCAGTCAAATTGCTCAACACATCACATTTTGACGACTCAGCCTATGTGCATTGGCGTATGGCATATGATTTTAAAATCTTCGGCACGACTCGAAGCATGGAATCACATGGAATTAGTGAAATAAAACTCAATGAGCAAGACAAAATTGTGTTCCAGCAAGACTTTTGGGACCCAGCTGATGGCTTATTTCGCTCACTACCATATGCTGGAGGGTTATACGCATGGTTATTACCTTTCAAAAAATCGCAATAATGGCCCTCTCTGCTTTGAATCTATTCTTCTTACCACTCGCGCATGCACAAAGTGTGCGTGAGTGTGGTCAAGGAGACCTCAAAGTCGGACAAAAAAATGTCGGTAAAGCAACTTATTTCGCTCAAAATTGTCAAAGCACTTGGAAGAATCAAGATATTCGCATGGACTTTGCTTATACTCAAAATATTCCAGAATGGGCTTTTAAAAAGGCTGCAACGCACTTTCTCAAACGAAATGTCAAACAAGCCAATACGTTGAAACAGCTTGACCAGATCACACAATTGTATCAACCCGTTCGATCTGGTGATATTTACAGTCTAAGCTATACCCATACGACCCAGACTTTAACTTTGAGTCTAAATCAAAAAATTTTGGGTAAAATTCAATACATGAATGCCAATGATTATTTTAATATTTGGCTGGGTTCGTCTCCATTTAGTGATACTTTAAAAAAGCAATTATTGGACTAATCGTGTCGACATGACTAAACATTTTATTTTAATGGTCGAAGATCATTACGAACTTGCTTCAACATTATGTGAATTTTTAGAAGAGCATAATTTTGTGGTTGATCATGCGCGTAATTTGGATGTGGCACGTCAACTGCTTAAACAACATCCTTATCATATTCTGCTGTTAGATATTAATTTACCTGACGGTACAGGTTATGACCTGTGTAAATGGCTTCGCAACGAACAGGGACTCGACCTCCCAGTACTGATGCTGACTGCTCGTGATACTTTGGATGATAAATTAAAAGGTTTCCGAGCAGGTACAGATGATTATTTAGTGAAACCATTTGATTTCAATGAATTGGTTTATCGTGTTCGTGCACTGATCAAACGCTCATTAGGAGAAGTATCTAACAGCCAAATCAAAATTCACGATCTCACATTAGACCCTGCTTTACAACAAATCACACGTGCAGGTCAAATGATCGAACTGCCACCTATTCAATTCAAACTTTTAAAATTACTTATGCGAAACTCACCTAAAGTGCTCACTAAACAGGAGATCATGCTTGAGTTATGGGGGGATGAAGAACCAGAAAGCGATGCACTCAGAAGCCATATCTATAATTTAAGAAAAATGGTCGATAAGCCGTTTGAACAAAAATTAATACACACCGTTTCAGGGGTAGGTCTAAAGATCGCAGTTGAATAAAACTAGTTACTACTGAATTCACACTTCAGATCAAATTCCCCCAAATACACTATTTTGGAGGCTGATCATTCAAGTAAACGACCACAATCAGTCCTGAACTGAGTGACAAGTCAACTTTTGGATGAGTCATCAAATAGTATTCACGATCAAATAACTCTACTCTCCAGCCAAGTTGTTTACATAATTTTTGAACCAGTTGTAGCCCGATACCATGACCTTTGATATCGAGTTGCAGCTGCTGATTCGTTAACTCTTGCACCTTAGAGTTATTCGGCAAATCAATCCCGATACCATTATCTGCGACCAACACTTTATTTTTTTCAAGAATGACATTAATACTTGTGCCTTGAGAGTAATTCAATGCATTTCTTAAAATATTGCTGAATACCATTTTCGTCATCGATGGATATAAATGACGTTTGACCTCATCAACTTCGATGTTTAAATCGATACTCATTCCTTTAGCCAAACTGACACTATTCAAGTCGCTTACAACATCTTGAAGCAGTTCTGATAAGCGTGTTTTTTCACTTTGTAAATTACTTGTGGTATTTCGAGCAATCGCCAAAAGTGTATCGACCAATAACTGCATATCTTCAATTGTGTTTTGCAATCGAGTAAAGGATTTGTTATCACCATAACGGGCCTGACAAAGTTGTACATTACCCTTCAATATTGTGAGCGGTGTTCGAAGTTCATGACTAACATCGCCAGTAAACTCTCTTTCACGCTGAATGAATTCGCTTAGAACTTGATGATATTTTTCAAGTGCTTGCTTGAGATATTCAGCCTCCAAATTAGAATCTGTTTTAATTTCTTTAAATGGTGATGCTCGATTATTCTGATGTTCCCAATCGATATGTTCGAGTGCATTGGCTAAGCGTGTGATGGGCGAAAAATAGCGGCGTGCACGGCGATTCCACCACCACAGCACACTGTATAGCAAAAATAAGCTGACCATGAGTGGCGCTAAACCAAACAGCCAAATAAGCTTATTAACATTACTTTCACCAAACACTAAAAAAACGTGTTCACCATTGCGTGTCCCATAAACCGTCATCCGGTCTTTACCATCGATATAGTGTCGATGTACACCCGATTGGAGTTTTAAATTACGAAATTCAGAGGGGGCTAACTCGTCATCGGACCAACGATATCCATATAAATTTTTAGTGTCGGGTAAAGCAGCTTCTGGATTACGCTCCATACGCTGCCAGTAATGCTCCATCTCCTGTTCGAGCGCTGTGGTCAGCAATGTTCCTTTAATGACCCAAGCACTGCAACCAATCCCAATCACAATAGACAAGGCAATAAGACCAATTTGTAGCCAATAATAGCGGTTAAACACCTCACCCAAAGGATGATCGCGTTTATCCCTAAATAGCCTCATCATGGACATGTACCCTCTTCACCTTATCGCTAAAATTAGTTTGAACTTCAAACAGCTCGCTTCTTAAACAAATAATGGCCAATCACCCACTCACGACCTTTGTCATAACCAAACAGTTCTGCACAAGCCATGAAAAAGATTCTCCAACGTTGCCACCAGATTTCCGCATCTTGACCATAAGTTTGCTTAAATAGTGGTTTAAGTAAGTCCTTTTTTTGGTCCATATTATTTAACCATGCATTGGCTGTATGTTCATACTGTTGTCCAGACCATTGCCATTGGTTTTCTAACTGTAAATGATCCTGAAAGTGCAGGAAAGTCGAAACAGCAGGCATTAAACCGCCTGTAAAAAAATATTTAGACATCCAGTCATAATCATTTTTAACTTCAAATGGATAGTGAATAAATCGATGGCAGAAAATATGACACCACAATAAACCATCTGCTTTGAGCCATTGGCTAATATTGGCAAATAATCGCTGATAGTTTCGAACATGCTCAAACATTTCAACGGATACAACACGATCAAAAGAGTTTTGCTCCAACTCGAGTTGATTTACATCACAGGTGATGACTGTCAAATTGTTAAATTGCTTTTCTTTGGCTTGTTGTTGAATGTGAAGACGTTGAGTATTGGAGTTTGATACTACCGTAATGTTGGCATTTGGATAATGCTCTGCCATATACAAACTGAGTGATCCCCAACCACAGCCTATTTCTAAGATGTCCTGACCATCTTGTAACTGCGCACGTTCACAGTAGACCTGCAGGGCATTTTCCTCAGCTTGATCTAAACTGGTTTTAGCATCATGGAATAAACTGGCACTGTACTTTAAACGCTTGCCCAACACGGCCTGAAAGAATGCTGTAGGCAATTCATAATGTTGTTCATTTGCCTTGTCTGTATCAATCGCGATTTCACTTTTTTTCAAGTCTCTTAATACATCCATATAACGCTGTGAAGCGAATACAGGGTCAAAACGACCTTCTTGCTCAAGACGTTTTTTGCAAAGTGCTTGGATACCAAGACGAATAACTTGATCTGGAACTTTGCCACTTTCAATGAGTTTTAACGATTGTTGAACGATTGAATCCATGTAATTACCTACTTTTTCGGTGGCCAAGGAAGAAACATTGATGTTTTTTGTTGGTACATCTTGTAGTTTGCACCACGATTTTTGAGCGCTTGCTGTTCACTAAATGGAATACCCGTGATGTAGTACAAAAAGAGCCACATCAACACTGGATAGATCCACAACCAAGGCGTTCCCGCCGCTATACCTAAGATTGGATAAGCAAACCAATGTATCCATTCAAAAAAGTAATTCGGATGGCGTGAATATTTCCATAACCCTTGATCCATCGTTTTGCCACGATTATTCGGGTTCAATTTAAATTGATACAACTGATGATCTGCGAGTGCCTCACCAATAAATGCAACCAGCATGATTAATCCTGAAATCAGCAGCAGCAGTTCTGTCGAGTTACTCCACTGCATCGCAGGTATACTGAGCAATTTGATCATTGGATATGAGAATAAGGAGATCAACCCAGCCTGAAATAGAAAAAAGAGAAGAAAACCTAAATGTTGAAAGTCTCCCATCGCACGGCGCATATTGGCATAACGCGTGTCCTCAGCATCTTCTCGGATATATCTTCTGAATAAATGCCATGCTAAACGGAGAAACCAAAGACTACTCGCGATCGCTAGAAAAATGCGAACAGATGTAGGGGCTTCATTCATTACATTTGCTGCGATGAGGACATTTAAAGCTATTCCAAAGCTCCAAATGACATCGACCAAACCTGCACGATGATTAAATGTCACCCAAATCCATGCACAAAGCATCAGGAAAACATTCATCACAAATAAATTGAGCAACATCGAGATGTCCTCTCACTGATTTAGTATGGACTTGCTTCAAACAATAAATGCACATCACTAATGACGCCTTCGAGAAAACCTCCTTCGCAATAACATAAATAAAAATCCCACATGCGAATAAAGTTTTCATCAAAACCCAGTGCTAAAACTTGCTCACGCTGTTGTAGAAAACGTTCACGCCAGCAGTGAATCGTTTGTGCATAACTTAAACCAATATCTTCAAGATGCTTTAGACGTAATTTTTGTTCTGATGCAACGTTGGTCATCACGCTGATACAAGGAATAAAACTACCTGGGAAAATGTATCTTTTGATGTAATCGACCGTACTCAATGCCTTTTCATATCGCGCATCTTCAATGGTGATGGCTTGAATAAGCGCCAAACCATTAGGTTTTAACAGCTGTCTACACTTTTCAAAATATGTCGATAGATATTGAGCACCAACGGCTTCAATCATTTCAATTGAAACCAATTTATCGAATTTACCTTCAAGTAAACGATAATCTTTTAATTTAACTTCAACACGATGAGACAGACCCGCAGCGTCAATTCTAGCTTTAGCTTCGTCATATTGAGCTTGAGAAATGGTAATAGTAGTCACTTTACAACCATAGTTTTGCGCAGCATAGATCGCAAAACCACCCCATCCACTGCCAATTTCAACCAAATGATCCATCGGTTGAAGTTTCAATTTTTGGCATATGATTTCTTTTTTATAATCGGATGCTTGTTCCAAAGTCATAGATTGATCTTTGAATACCGCGCTGGAGTACATCATGCTCGGATCAAGAAATAACTTAAAAAAGTCATTACTTAAATCATAATGCTCAGCAATATTTTTGCGACTACCTTCCAATGAGTTTTTACGCGATGCATACCAAGTTTTGAGCAAGAGTTGACTCGCCTTTGCTAAGGCACTTTGGTTCATACGATCTAAAATATCGCGATTTCTCGCAAGAATTCGCACAATCTTCACTAAATCTGGTGTCGTCCAATATCCTTGAATGAAACCTTCAGCTGCACCAAGAACCCCCTGACGAAAAAGTAGATCCATCAACTTTGCATCATGGACCTCAATCACTGCGTCTAGATCACTCACCTCACCGACTGAACCCTCCCAAATCCCTTTAAAATGAATTTGGCCGTGTTTTAATTTCAGTAAATGACGTAATACCAACGGTAGTGAAGATTGCTCTCCCATTAACAATGATTTCATATCACAGCTTATCCTTCGTTTTATTGGGATGCCGATAAAATGGAACTCTATTTATCCAAAGCTTAAAGGCATGATAATAAATACCTGCAACCATCTTGATCGGCTCAAATAGTTTAAAAACAGCATAGCGATGAAGTTGTGAAGGAAGTGTGATGGGAGTTAACTCAAAACGCATTGATGCATCGAATTGTAATTTTTCCTCTTTAAACAATTGCATAAGCACATAATTTTGTTTTTCAGCCAAACTAAACGTCCATTGATACTTCAGATCCATTGGCATGAAGGGTGACACGTGAAAAGCTTTGTCAAACTGGAAGTGGAAGCTCGTATATTCGGAATGCTGCTCCCCCCCGGTGCGACAATCGTGAACATATACCTGTCTTTCTAACCAGGGTGTATTGGTGATTTCACTGAGAATGAACTGTAATTTTTGCTGGGCATTAAATAGAAAATAAAAAACCACCGAATTAAATCTGAAGCCAAGCGTGCGCGGCAAAGCCAACACCCGAATTTCAGCGAGCTCCGTCGGCTCTTCTAAAGTATGCTCTTCCAACACATGCAGAACCTTCTCTCGAATCGTGCCTTGATAGTTTGCCAAGAAGTCATCAGGATTGAGGCTCAGAAAGTTCCATTTTTTCGTTGACCAAAGTATCGAAGTTTGCGCGAAGTGTTTGAGCTGTTCTGGATCAAACCACAAATACGTCAGCTGACTCTGAAAAGCATAAGGCTTAGGCAAGTAACGGCGATGACGAATGTCAGCAACTGCAATTGCAAGTGGATACAGCTGCATAAGTACTCCTAAGTGGCTTGATTCGATGAATTTAATAAGGCTTCAACCACCCATGACGCACTTCTTGCACCATCTTCATGGAAGCCCCATCCCCAATAAGCACCACAAAAATAGGTCCGATTTAAACCGTTTATTTCAGACCATCTTGACTGAGCTGCAATGGATTCCGCATTAAATACAGGATGACGATAGTGACGCTGAACCCAGACTTTGTTTGGATCTAAATCAAAATTCGGATTTAATGTCGCAAAAATCTGAGTTTCACATTTCAAATTTTGTAGCTGATTCATCCAATAACTAAATCCATAATGGACACTACTTTGCTGAAATGGAGTGACTTGACCCGCTCTATTCGGTGTGACATGCACATGCCAACTTGCCCACTGACGTTTTGATTTTGGCATAATGCTGGTATCTGAATGCAACACCATATGATTGTCTTGATACTGAAATTTTTCTAATATTTCTGATTCTTTAAACGTTGGTTCAGCGAGCAACTTCAATGTGTCATCTGCATGACTTGCAAATACTACCCAATCAAACCGTTCAACTCCCTCCCCCGTTTCAATACTCACGTCATTTGCTGAGCGCTTAACTGACTTCACTTCTACTTTTTTAAACTGAATATGCTTTGCTTGAGTTTGAATTGCACGGATATATTTAGAAGACCCGCCTTTTACGGTTAACCATTGTGGTCGATCTTTGAGTTGCAACATACGATGATGTTGAAAAAAACTGACTACAAATTTATATGGAATCTGACCTGCTTGCTCCACTGGGCATGACCATAATGCACCGCACATCGGATAGAGATGCTCTTGCCTAAACGCATCCGAGTATCCATGCTCGTTAAGATATTGCTCAATAGTGTAATGCGGGTCGGTCTCATCCACATCAAGATCTTTATTTGCTGCATAAAATCTGAATAAATCTGACAGCATCGCTCTAAAGCGGGTCTTTAAAAAATTCTGTGGTTTGAACAATAATGAGAATTTCTTGGAAGGGTTATATTGCAGTCCTGTGACCTGATTATTAACTGAAAACCCCATATCGCTGCTTTGAGCTTGTACACCAAGCTCCTTCAACATCTCACAAAATAAAGGATAGTTGTGTTCATTAAAAACAATGAATCCGCTATCCACTGCAACTTGCTCACCATCGATCTTTAATTGATGAGTATCAGTATGTCCCCCAAAATAATTATTCTTTTCAAATACGGTCACCTCATGCAACTTACTCAACTTCCAAGCAGCATAAAGTCCTGAAATACCCGATCCAATAATTGCAATTTTCATCTTGATTCCTTTGACTGAACTTGAGAATGTTGGAGTTTTGCCTTTTTCGAACGCGTAATTTTACTTGCTTCATAAACTCGAGCTGGTATGGGTTTCATTCCCCAAACCAAGCCAAACCATGACATAAATTTTAAGATGTAATAGGTCACATCGATCTGCCACCAATAGAACCCTTGGCGCGTACTTCCTGCATAAAAATGATGATTGTTGTGCCAGCCTTCACCAAGTGTAATTAGAGATAAAAATAAGTTGTTGCGACTATGATCATTCGTCTCAAAATCTCGGCTTCCATAATGGTGAGCCAGTGAGTTAATGCACAATGTGGCATGAATAAGCAGAACAGTTGAAATTGCGCCTCCCCATACCAATAACTGTAAACCACTGGTTCCCCAATGCGGCCACATCCAAGCAGCCCATTCCCCAAGACCATAAATTCCGATAGCCGTTATTAAGACGATCATCAAACTAAAACGATCTAACCAAATCAGCTCCGGAAACTTCAGCCAATCTTTAATGACTCTTTTACGTGTTGAAAAATTATATTCATTTAAAAACCAACCGACATGGCTATACCAAAATCCATGCGTTGATGAATGTGGATCTTGAGGAGTATCTGTATAACGATGATGATAACGATGATGTGCTGCCCACCATAATGGTCCACGCTGCGCACTCATTGTGCCAATTAAAATAAAGATAAATTGCAGCCATCTCGAAGTTTGAAAAGTTTTGTGTGACAAATAACGATGAAAAAAAGCCGTGATTGCGAACATGCGAATAAAATAAAAAAACAACATAAATGCAAAAGCAAACCAAGAAAACCCGACCCAAAATACTGCCAGACAAGCAAGATGCAGTAGGATAAAAGGAATTATTCTGAGCCATTGAATCTGTTTACTCTCAGAGGTCAATGCATCATGTGGTACGCTTACGGACCAACTATCCAGCCATTGCATGAGGCTTTTCAACATACAGTCATCCCAAACTAAGCAATCGATCTTTATCATTTAAATAAAGTCTAGTTCTTGATATATGAAGTTTATGTGAAGCACACGCTACATCTTGAATTTCATGCTGAATCATTGAATTTAATATTAATTTAATTTCATCATATAAACTTGACTCACTCTCATTTTGACTAGACAAATGCTGATCAATTAGCATTTCAATCCCTTTTATACCCTCGTTGAGTTACATGACTGCACACTGATAAGCCAAACCAAAAAGGTATGTATCTCGATTCAACAAAATAATCATAGGCAAACCTTTTGAATCTCGATATAAACTATAAGGAGAAATAAAAAACCAAGAATATTGATGAAAAAGTTGAGACAACGATGTCTGAAACGAATGTAGAAACTGTATCGGATTCTAAACTCGCTCCTGATGTAAGAATGGTGCAAATCAATCAAAATTATGTTGCTTGTGAAGAGTGCGATACGCTCTTTCGTAAATCCGATTTATATAAGAATGAACGTGCCTATTGTTCGGCTTGCGGTTCCGAGCTCTATCGTAAAATTCCAACATTTAACACACTGTTGGCCTTAGTCTGTACTGCGTTAATTATCTTTGCGATTGCCAATAGTTTTTCAATTGTTAAAGTTGAACTCCAAGGCATTTATTCAGAAACCACATTATTGGGTGCGGCTTGGGCAATGTTCGAGGCAGATCGTGCTTTTGTAGGCTTTCTTATTCTGATGACCACTTTTATTGTCCCCTTGGCCTACTTACTTCTGATGGGATATATTCTTTTGATGGCCATGTTCAATAAAAATATTATTGCAACCCAACAGTATGCATCACTTAAACTCGCATTACGGTCACTTTTTCAATTGAGAGCTTGGGGAATGGTTGAAGTCTTTCTGATCGGCGTTTTAGTCACCTTAGTGAAATTAGTGGGGATGGTGGTTGTGATTCCTGGAATTGCCTTATGGGCATTTGCCATTTTAAGTGTTTTGTTGGTCTATTTAGTATCAATCAAAATCAAGGATCTATGGAATGTAATTGATGGAAATCAAATCTCATGACCATTACTTCCACTCATACGAATCAACCCGATCAGATGAAGCATTCGCCACACCCTGTGCAGAAACCCGCCTCATTAGAAACGCTTGCACCGCGTGCAATTGATCTTGAGCTCACACTTTGTCATTGCTGTGGAACACTCAACCGCATGACGTCCTTGTCGGCCATGGAACAAGCACGAAAATCCCGCTGTACTCGTTGTGATAGCCCCTTACATACCCGAAAAACCCGAAGTTTAGAACGAACTTTAGCTTATTTAATTGCAGCGAGTATTCTTTATATACCAGCTAATGTTTTACCGATGACAATTACAGAATCTATTCTTGGTCGTCAACAAGACACGATTATGAGTGGAGTCATCTATTTCTGGAAAAGTGGTGACTATTTCGTTTCGTCCGTTATTTTTATTGCCAGTATATTTATTCCACTACTGAAATTGGTCATCCTTGCTCTCCTGCTCAGTGCTGTACATTTACAAGCCTCAAAAAAAATTCACCTCTCACCGAAGCATTGCTCGATCATGTATAGAGTCGTGGAGTTTATTGGCCGTTGGTCAATGATTGATGTTTTCGTTGTCGCCATGCTCGCAGCACTAATCCAAATTCAATCATTGGCAACTATTTTAGCAGGCACAGGTGCAGTCGCTTTTGGTGCAGTGGTGGTTTTGACCATGTTAGCCTCACTGAGTTTTGATCCTAGAATCATTTGGGACAACTATTACGTTTCAATTCTGAGTCAGCATGAAAAAAAAAATGACGCTTCAGAACATTGAGATTTACATAAAACCCTTTCACTTCTTGCTTGATATTCATATGATGAAGCGTACAAACAACAACCACATTACGATTTAATAAGATCAATAACTATGTCAGAAAACCAATCGAGTAATGGTCATCCTCATGATGAACAAGTTCTGAGTCAGGTCGGTGTACCTGATAAGAAACGTAGCAAATGGAAACCTTCTCTCATTTGGATTATTCCAATTGTGGCATTACTCATTGCATTTTCATTAGCTCTCAAGGCGTATTTGAATACTGGTCCTGTTATTGAGGTTTCTTTTAGGACTGCAGAAGGCATTGAAGCTGGCAAAACTACAGTTCGTTATCGTCAAGTCAATGTGGGTCTAGTGCGTGAAATTGACCTTTCGGAAGATCGGTCTCATATCATTGCTAAAATTGAACTTCGGAAAGATGCCAGTAATTTTGCCACGGAAGATTCACGTTTTTGGGTAGTGAGACCACGTATTGGTGCAAGTGGGGTTTCAGGTATCGATACTTTACTTTCTGGCGCATATATTGAAGTAGATGGCGGTAAATCAGATGTCAAAACCACTTCATTTAAAGGGCTAGAAACTCCACCAGTTGTAACTTCCGATGTTCCTGGAAAAATCTTTTTCTTAAAGGCACAAGATTTAGGTTCGCTCGATTTCGGCTCACCTATTTATTATCGAAGAATCAACGTTGGACAAGTGACCTCTTACCAACTGGCTGATGATGGAAAAAGCGTTGAACTTCAAACTTTCATTAAGTCACCTTATGACAAATTTGTCACCACAGATGCGCGTTTCTGGCAAGCCAGTGGTGTAGATGTCAATTTGAATGCTTCGGGCTTTAGTTTAAACACACAATCTTTGGCAAGCATCATTTCGGGAGGGATCGCATTCGGTTATCCTGAAAATTCTGATGCAGCTCCTGCTCCGAATAAAATGAAATTTGAATTATTTGACTCTGAAAAGCTTGCGCTTAAAGAGCCTGATCTTAATCCAAGACGGATCGTAATGTATTTCAATGAGTCATTGCGAGGTTTATCAGTAGGAGCTCCAATTGATTTCATGGGTGTCGAAGTCGGTACTGTGAAAAAAATCAACACTGAGTTCTACAATAATCACTCGCAAATTCGAATGCGTGTTGATGCTGAAGTTTATCCTTCACGTATTGCTGGAGGTCATGAGTTGGACCCGCAAGGTACAGTATTCAAGCAATTTGTTGAGCGTGGTTGGCGAGCTCAAATGCGGACTGGCAATTTACTTACAGGTCAAAACTACATTAGCTTTGATCTTTTCCCTAAAGCTAAATATGCCACTGCAATCCGTCGAAATGATGGTGTAGTTGAAGTTCCAACAACTCCTACAGAATTAAAAGGCCTTCAAGCACAAGTGTCCCAAATCGCCGATAATGTATCTAAATTTCCATTGGTTGAAATTGGTCAGGACGTTCGTCAAACCTTGGCAAACTTAGATAAAACTATACAATCTTCAAAAAGTTTGGTCGATCAACTGGATGGCAAAGTTGCGCCTAATTTACAAGCCACTTTGGATGATGTTCGTAAAACAGTTCAGTCTTCTGAAACCATCTTGGCAAGTGATGCACCATTACAACAAGATCTACGTCGTGCTTTACAACAAATTACCCGTGCCGCAGCTTCATTGCAGTTAATGGCAGATCAAATAGAACAAAATCCTGAGTCATTGATTCGTGGAAAAACAGCGGAGCCGAAGAAAGATGACAGAGAATAAATTATTGAAAACTCAGCAACGCTGCTACCTAAAAGTCCTTTCAAGCTTGAGTGTTGGTTTGTTTGCACTCATCGTCAGTGGGTGCTCTTCATCCCCTACGCCTAAGTTCTATTCATTGAGTACTCAAACGCTAACATCATCTTCGTCAAATCAAAAAGTGAGGATGATTGAGGTGCTTCCTGTTGGATTATCTGATCGTTTAAACCGAATTCCCTTGGTGATTCAACAAGAAAATGGGCAGGCTAAAGTATTGTTCGATGATCGTTGGACTTCTACTTTGTCGGCTGAATTGAGAGATGCTGTTTCTGCGCGTTTACAGCAAACATTAGGTGCAGTGGATCGTTATAATAGTGGTATGACTGGTGGACAAGCAGCTTATCGAATTGCCTTAGATTTTTCTAACTTTGATTTCATCGAAAAATCAAATCAGCAACGCTTTATACTCATGAATACGACTTGGACTTTAAGATATGATGATCCCAATCGCCCCTTATCTACACCCAAAAACGCTCAAACATTACCTCAACGTCATCAACTCAGTTGTCGGATGAGTTTTTATGAAGAAATTCCACAAAAATCTAAAGACTTAAATACTTTAGTCACTGTTTCGCAAAAAGCCATTGATCAACTTTCAATCAGTATTGCAAGTTCAGTTAAGCACTTCGAAAATAGGAATCAGCCGATTACTGGTGCGGTATGTAGTTAAGCATATATCGATCACAAACTGATTTTTTATTTTAAAAAAATCATGTCTTTTTAGATCTAAAGGATTAAGCAAGATCTATGACTTATTGAGATGGATCCTTTAAATAGTCAATGACTTATAGATTTGATTCAACTAAGTGTTCCCCAAAATGGGCCTCATGATGTTGAAGATCTCTCCCCACCTTAGGATTGAATCGTATCACCTCCTACTAAATGATGGGAGAATGTTTTGTTAAGTACTGAATCACGTATGATTTCTTTTTCATTGCCGATCTCAGAATTTCAGCACTCGTCTGATCAATATACCGAATCGCTAAGCCTTCATCTTTAAGGCTTCCAAACAAATGAGGGTAGTGCGCTGATGTACATATTTGAGTAGGTCGCCACAGTTTGAAACTGTCATTAAACACATGGCTTCATTTTGATATTGTGCTTATTTTAAAGCTGGAGGATTATTTTTGATAGTTTCAAGACATATTTCCCCATCTTGGTTTTGAATGAGTTTTAAAAATCATCAATCTCTTTTGACTCTATACACACTATCTGCATAAGAAATTCTTTCGTAGACACTAATATTCATACGCACTCCGGCAATTAAATCTCACCATATTTAAAAAAATAATTTTTGACTTAAACGATAGAAAAAACGTGTTGTGAGGATGACAAATATCAAGCGTGATAATTGAAATGCCACAATAATCGGAACAGACAAGCCCAAAACTTTTGCCATCAAAGACATTTCAGCAATGCCACCTGGAGAAAGCCCGAGCAGTAAAACTTTTTCATCTACAGAAATAAGTTGAATCAGTCCAAGTACAAATAAAATTGAAAGGATCAGTGCCAGCACATTAAATAAAATGGTCAAAACGAGAAATCGCTGACTGTCTTTTAAAAAGCTAAATGGAAATTTACTGCCCAAAGACCAACCAATACACAGCTGCCCCAAAGCAATCAGCCAATGCGGTAAGCTATGCTCAAGTACACCGAGATAAGACAGCAAACCAATAATTAAAATCGGACCTAAAATCCAAGCATTCAGGACATTGAAATAATCAAATAACTTGGCAACCAATAAAGCTATAACAAAAATTAAAAGTGTAGAAACCACATCAAAATATTGCACAGTCACAGAAGACGTTTTCCAATCAACCCCCAAATAAAGGCTCATAAAAATGGGGACTAACACCACCAAAATCACAATTCTTAAGCTATGTGTCGCTGCAACTTTATCGACCTGCGCTTGATACTTTTCTGCAATATTGACCATTTCACTGGCACTACCAATCGCTGATGCAAACCATGCCGTTGACCAATCCAAGTGGTTAAAACGATACTGCAACGTGGCTAAAAGCAGATTCAGCACTATGGACCATAAAATTCCAATGAAAATAAATACCCAATAAATTGATAAGGCATTCATAAGTGCAGGGGTAAAATAAAGTCCCAAAGCCATACCAATAATCACTTGCCCAGTTTGACGCCAACGAACATGACATGGATTCGAAATACCAAAACTACCAATGATGAGCGTGATGAGAAGTGGACCTAATAGCCAGGGCAATGGGAGACCAACGAGTATTCCAAGCCATGCACCTAATAATGCAATTGCCAATCCTTTGGCATTCGATTTTATGTTTTCCATATTCTTCACCAATGAAGGTCAACATAGCGTTGACCTTCATGTTTGGATTAGATTGTTTTTTGCTTTTTGATGAATAAGTACTTACGTACAAAAGGAAGGATTAAAAGCAATGCCGACATGATCCACAGACCGATGCTAATACCACTACTCCACAGGATGCTGAGTTCACCTTGAGAAATCGATAATGCACGACGCAAATTCGATTCCATCAATTCACCCAATACAAAACCTAAAATGAGTGGTGCAAGTGGGAAATCAAACTTACGTAAGATATAGCCAATGATCCCCAAACCCATACACAGCAATAAGTCAAATATCGTGCTATGAATTGCGTAAACACCAACGAAACTTACAGTTGCAATAATAGGAATTAAGATATAACTCGGAATACTGAGTAATCGTGCAAAGAAGCCTACCAATGGTAAGTTCAATACCAGTAGAATGATGTTACCAACCATCAAAGATGCAATGAGTGCCCAAACGAGTGTTGGCTGTTCAGCAAACAGTTGAGGGCCAGGTGTGATGTTATACATGGTTAATGCACCCATCATCACAGCAGTCGTACCCGAACCTGGCACACCCAGCGTTAACATTGGCACAAAAGAGCCACACGCTGCTGCATTATTGGCACTTTCAGGTGCAGCCAGACCACGTAGATCCCCTTTACCAAATTTACTGCCATCACTCGCCATTTTACGTTCAGTAGTATACGCCATTGCACTGGCAACACTCGCACCCGCACCTGGTAAAATTCCTGAGAAGAAGCCCAACAATGAACCACGAATCATGGTCGCTAATGTACTCATGAATTCTTTAAAGTTAAATAAAGAACGCTTACCCTGTTCTAAAACAACTTTTCCTAGCGTAGTACGCTCAAGTAAAAGTAAGATTTCACTGATACTAAACAGACCAATAACAACTGTGGTAAACGCAATACCATCACTCAGACCAACACTATCAAAGGTAAAACGATAAACACCTGTAATCGCATCCATCCCAACAGTTGAAAGTGCTAAACCCATTAAAGCCATAATGAGGGTTTTAAACGGTTGTGTACTGACTAGACCTGTCAAACACACAATCGCAAATACCATGAGTGCAAAGTATTCTGCAGGACCGAAAGACACCGCCCAACGTGCTAAAATTGGAGCAAATAATACGATCCCGACAAATGCTATCGTACTACCAATAAAAGAACTAATAGAGGACAAAGAAAGTGCAATACCCGCTTTACCTTGCTGTGCTAGCGGGTAACCATCTAAAGTGGTCATAATCGCACCAGCATCTCCAGGTACATTCAGCAAAATTGCGGAGATACGACCGCCGTACTCACAGCCTAAATATACTGCTGCTAATAAAATCAGTGCGCTATCTACAGGTAAACCTAAGGCATAAGCAAACGGTAACAGGATCGCGACGCCATTAATTGGACCTAAACCCGGTAAAAGACCGACCACCGTTCCAATAAACGCACCAATAAAGGCAATTAATAGATTCTGAGGCTGAAGTGCAACCTCAAAACCCATCATGAGAAAATTTAATACATCCATGGGGTGTTATCCTTAACCAAAGAATCCAAGTGGTAATGGAACATCAAGTACGCGATCAAAGAGATAATAGGTACTTAAACTCAGCACAATCCCTGTGATCACAGTCGTAATGGTTTTCCCGCTAAATAATTTACCCAGTGCAATCGTCATGAGCAGTGTTGCAATGACAAAACCAAAGAATTCGAAAATCATCGCGTAAATGGTGAGTGCGACAGCACACAGTACTAATTTACCGAGCAAATGTTTGGTCCAGCCCAGCTCTACAGGCTCAAACATAATGGCTGGACGAACAGTTAGATAAACAGCACTAAAAGTGATCAACCCCATCAAAAGAATTGGAAAGGCTTTCGGCCCAACAGGATCATAAGAAATCGGTGCTTCAAAATTGCACGCATAGATCAATAATCCCAATCCAATAACTGAAATGATGGCTGTAAGAATGCGTTCAGATTTCATCATCTTCCCTCTAAACAAAAACTGAGTTAGAACATGCGCCCCAACTCAGTTTGTTTGTTATTTTGATAATTTGTATTCTTCCGATAATTGACGCATTTCATCCGTTTGTTTATAGACGTATGCTTGGATTTCCTCGCCTGTCATTTCAAATGGGAGTAAATCTTGGTTTTCACGTACTGCATCAAATTTCTGATCTACCATCATCTTGTCAAAGGCATTTTTCCACCAACTATATGCTTCATCACTGACTTTAGGTCCCATATAGAAACCACGTATCACAGGCCATTCCAGGTCATAGCCTTGTTCAAGTGCTGTCGGCAAACTTGCAAATTTGCCTTCCAAACGATTTTTAGAAAATACAGCCAGTACACGGATTGAACCTGACTGTAAATGTGAGCCAATTTCACTGACGTTCCCTACACCGATTTGAATGTGCTGACCTAAAAGTGAAGTGAGAACTTCACCCCCACCCTCTAGAGCAACAAAACTCATATCAGCAGGATTGATACCTGCCTTTTTCGCCAAAATTGCGGTTTGCATCCAGTCCTGACCACCGACACTCCCAGCACCACCAAAACTGATTTTCTTTGGATTGTCCCGCAACGCTTTCATTAGATCATCAAGGTTTTTAAGAGGTGAATCCTTGTGAACAGCGACAAGACCATAATCAACCGCAACGCCTGAAAGCCACTTCACATCTTTCTCTGTGAAATTACCGAATTTGCCTTGAGCTAAGTTCAATAGCGATCCCGTTGAAAATGCTACAACAGCGTTGTTATTTGCAGGATCGTTGTTGACGATTTTGTTATAAGCCACTGCACCTACACCGCCTGGCATATAAGTCACACGCATTGGGTCAGTCATCACGCCAGTTTCTTTAAAACCAGATTGTATTAATTTACAGGTCATATCGAATCCGCCACCTGGCTTAGCAGGTGCAATACATTCTGCACGCTTAGGTTGACCAGGTTCTTTGGAGGCATTTCCTGTACCACAGCCCATTAACACAGCGCCAGTACATGCCAATGCTAACCATTTCATTTTTTTCATAGCAAACTATCCTTATTGCTGAATTATTAATTGATGTATGTCCATGTTTTACCTATTTCCAATCTAACCTCTGGCCTAGATTGGTTTGGGTCTTTACTTCGCTTTCGCTCGATTTTTTGCAATACGCTCTTCGACAGCAAACTTTAATAAAGCTGCACTGCGGTAGAAACCGTGGGCAAACTTGCCAAAAGGAATCGTTAGGAAGAAAGTCATGACAGTCGCTAGATGAATAATCAGCAATAACGCCATGGCTGAAGTATCGCGGAATGCCAACAATAATAGGCCTGTGACACTGATCAGCAGAAGCAAGAAAATAAATCCACGGTCCATTGGCTTTTGCTTCACATCACCATGTAAAGGATGACGTTTAATATTGAGATATAACAATCCTACTGGGCCAATGATTAAGCCAATTCCACCCAACGTACCTAAAATTACGGGTAAACTGCTGTAGGCATATGGTGCTTGAAGACCAAGAAAATAGTGATAGAACGTTGCAACGCTTGTTGCTGCAAAACAGAGTAAAAAGCCATACATCGTGAAGTGATGATAAACACGACGGATTTGTGTATATCGATCATCTTCTTCATTACACCCTTTGCCATGCCCACCATCTAAATATTTGAGCGTCAGAACATTTTTAGATGCTTGTAGAATATCTGGCTGCGCCACGCCTTCAGGAATAATTTTAGAGGTTTGCTTCCAGAATTTTGCAATGCCTAAACCCAATAGCACAAACGCTAAAATAAACACTAAACCAAACAGCACTGCTAAGAAATTGTGAGGAAAAATGGCGTAGAAATCACCTTGGTAGCGACCAAATAGATCGGTGCCATTAATCCAAACCCCTGCCAACATCAGTAAGAAAAATAGTACTGACATTGCAGAAACCAGTGGAATGCCTGTTTTTTGATAGATTGATCCAAATGCAGCAGGGACTGCAAATTCTTGATAAGTCTCTAATCGAACTTGTGCCATGGCTTGCGGAATATTGACGCCAAATTCATGCGGTGGCGCATATTGGCAAGCATGTAAACACGCGCCACAGTTATGACAAAGATTAGCCATATAGTGGATATCCGCCTGCGTAAACTCAAGACGTTTGGTCATGGCAGGGAAAACCGCACAAAATGTTTCACAGTAACGACAAGCATTACAAATCTGTAAGGCTTGTTTGACTTGATCTTCGTTCTGACTCAACTGCACGATAGGAATTAAATTTTTTGCATTGGCATTCATAATTAAACTCCCAACATCAGTGCAGCATTCGCCGCATTTTTTCCTGCAATACGACCAAATGTCGTTCCAATTGACATCCCCACACCTGCGGTATAACCCTGACCTAACACATTGCCAGCCATCATTTCACCTGCAACGAACAAATTTGGGCTTGGCCGATTATTGAAACGAACGGCCGCATCATCCTCTACTTTTAAGCCGAGATAAGTAAAAGTGATCCCCGGACGAAGTGCATAAGCATAGAAAGGGGGTTGATTCAGCGGAACAGCCCAATGGGTTTTCGCTGGGCTTAAATTTTCAGTATGACAATTATCAAGCACAGTATGATTAAACTCACCAACAACACAGGCTTGGTTAAACTCATCCACCGTTTTCGAGAGGGTCGCCACATCTAAATTTAGCTTTGCTGCTAACTCTTCAATGCTATCTGCTTTCGTGCCTTCAAATACGGGGGGCATGAAACGTCCAACGGATTTTGAATCAATTATTGAATAGGCAATTTGATTCGGCTGCTTCGCAACTAAACGCCCCCAAATCGCATAACGTTTTGGCCAGAAGTCTTCACCTTCATCGTAGAAACGCTCTGCATTTTTGTTGACGACAATCCCTAAAGATACACAGTCTATACGGGTACAAATTCCACCATCATATAAAGGAGCACGTGCATCGACAGCGACACAATGCGATTGAGATGGATCGCCAATGATATCGGCTCCTTGATCCATCATAAATTTGAGTAAGTTGCCTTGGTTGAAACGTGTACCACGAATAATAAAATTATCCGCTGGCCACTCACCATTTTCGTTTTGTCCCCAAGCTTCTTTAAGCCATGCGATGTTCGATTCAAAACCACCTGCAGCAAGAACACAAGCCGCTCCTTCAAAACGTGTACCATCTTCAGCAATAGCAGCTTTGAAAGTATTGTCTTCTATGTCCAAGTCAACAATTTTGGTGCTATAGCGAACCTCAACACCTAAATCTTGTGCGCTTCTAAAATAGGCATTAACTAAAGCTTTTCCACCGCCCATAAAAAATGCATTAGTACGTGCGACATGCAGTGCCCCTGACAGCGGTGGTTGGAAATTCACCCCATGCTTACGCATCCAATCTCGACAAGTTGCTGTACTTCGAATCACCAAGCGTGCCAAATGTTCATTGGTCTTGCCCGCGGTAACTTTTAACAAATCCTGCCAGTACTCTTCCTCAGGATAAGCGTCCACCAAAACATCTTGTGGTGCGTCATGCATACAACGTAAATTACGAGTGTGCTGAGAGTTCCCCCCACGCCATTCTTTGGGTGCAGCTTCCAATAATAAGACAGATGCGCCTTGTTCTCTTGCTGTCAGTGCAGCACACAATGCGGCATTCCCACCGCCAATCACAATTACATCATGCATTCGATGTCTTCCCTCTCGAATTTGATGTAATTTAAGACTAAAAGTATGAATTAACGTGATAGGCAGAATTTAAATAGGTGTTTAATAAAATTAAATAGGTTAAAAGTCTAATAATTCAGCACTTGGCCATAGTCCTTTCTGAATCAAGCTTTTAACTGTGCTTTTAATCGCCACTTTAGTTGCTAAGCTCGCGGGTGAAAGCTCTTCTTCAGCCAAACTAATTAAATAATTAATTCGATCAAGTTCTGGTTCAACCACTTTTAATAAACAAATATCCGACTTTAGATAATCAAAATGTGCACTGACAGGTTGAATGGTTGCCATGTTTAAATTGCTAACACAATTCATCAGAAGATGTAGACCATCTACTTCATAGTCAACATCTAATAATTCAACTTTTTGATCAAGAAATTTACGCAAACCATGTCTCTGACTTGGCAATACAAGTGGTAAGCGATTCACTTTTTCTAAATCAATTTTTCCTTCTAAAATACACTGTTCATAACCCTGCTCTTTTAACAAAGCACAATTGGCCATCATGAACATTTGCTCTTTCAATAAAGGTTGAACAGCCCAGTTACTATCGACATCTTTAGTAAAAATGATCGCAATATCTAGTTGCCTTGCATTGACTAAATTGGTGAGATTACCAGATAGGCTCTCGACTAAATGAATTTTTATATCGGGATAACGCTCCGACATTAGTTGCATGAAGGGAATGCCGAGTACTGATGCAATACTGGGTGAAAATCCCACACTCACATGACCTGTCAAGCGTGATGAATGCGCCGCTTCTATTGCATATTGCGCATGACGAAGTGAAAGTTGTGCCTGTTTGAAAAACGCTAAACCTGCAGGCGTTGGAGTCACACCTGTTGAGTTACGTTGCAATAACCGTGTACACAGCTCATCTTCTAACTTTGCAATTTGCTGGCTAAGTGCTGATGTGCCCACATCTAACTTCTGCGCAGCTTTACCTAAACTTCCTGACTCAACAATCGTAATAAAGTATCTAAGTTGCTTCAGTTCCATATGCCTCCCCCTACCCATACGAATATTAAATAAGCATCGTACTTTTTCGTTTTATCAGTTTTAATTAGCAATAAAAAAGCCACTTAAAATAAGTGGCTTAATTATTACAAGAATTTTGGTGGAGATGGCGGGAGTCGAACCCGCGTCCGCAAGCACTACACTCGAGATTACTACATGCTTAGATATCGTCTATTGTTTTAACCCTCAAAGACCCGACGAACAGGGTTAAGAGAGCGATCCTTTAAGTTTAGTACAACACCCCAAGGCTTGATGTTATACGGACTTGTGTGCGTGCGCTTCAGTCGGGATCTCTAACCACAAGTATTCAGAGATGCGGACAAGCTGCCCTTAGGCAGCTAGAGCGTAAGATTCGTCGTTTGCGACTATTTAAAATGCAAATTTTATTTACGAGAGAAAATGCGCTCTCGGCATGCATCTATGAGTTTCATCACCAGCGTCGAAGCCAGGAACATCCCCAAAGTACAACGCAATCATAGCATAAAAGTTTGAAAATACGACCTCTAATTTCACAACAATTACACATACACATGCGCTTATTTCAATAATTGAGATAAAATCCCTTTTTTCAAGTTCAAAATTGCATATTTTATGAGTTATTTACTTGCACTGGATCAAGGGACGACCTCAAGTCGTGCGATCATTTTTGATGAACATGGAAACGTTCATGCAACAGCTCAAAGAGAAACTAAAATACGAACCCCAAAGTCAGGCTGGGTAGAGCAAAATGCACAAGAGATTTGGAGCTCACAAATCGCAGTGGTACAGCAAGCAATTGCTGATGCGCGATTACTGCCTAAAGATATCAAAGCTTTAGGCCTAACCAATCAACGCGAAACGACAGTGATTTGGGATAAAAAAACTGGTGAACCTCTAGCCCCTGCGATTATTTGGCAAGATCGCAGAGCAAGTGATTGGTGTAATTCCCTCATTCAACAAGACTTACAAACCAAGATAAATTTCACCACAGGACTCCGCATTGATCCTTATTTCAGTGCTGGAAAATTAGTGTGGTTACTTGAAAATATTAATGGTTTAAGAGCTCGTACGGAACAAGGCGAAGTGGCTTTTGGCACCATTGATAGTTGGTTAGTTTGGAATCTCACTCAAGGTGCTGAACACGTAATTGAGGTTTCTAATGCTTCAAGAACCATGTTAATGAATTTGCATACCCAGCAATGGGACGATGAGTTGCTCGCACTATTTAACATCCCAAAAGCAATACTACCCAAAATCGTGGCTTCTGATTGCCATATTGCCAATACAGCCAAAGGTCTCTTAGGTGCAGAAATTCCAATTACAGGGATTCTAGGTGATCAACAATCAGCCTTATTTGGTCAATCATGTTTTGATATAGGCTCAGCAAAAAACACCTATGGTACTGGCTGCTTTATGTTATTCAATACAGGTGATCAAATTCAACTGAGTCAGAATCAGCTTCTCTCCACTTTAGCTTGGCAATGTAAAGAACACACCTCGTATGCGCTTGAAGGTAGTGTTTTTATGGCTGGTGCAATTGTACAATGGTTACGTGATGGACTTGGAATTATTCAAAGTAGCCAAGAAGTTGAACAATTGGCGTGTCAAGTTAACAGTACCGATGGTGTCGTACTTGTTCCTGCCTTTACAGGCTTAGGAGCACCTCATTGGGATACGGATGCCCGCGCATTATTATGCGGTATGTCTAGAGGGACAAATAAAGCACATATTGCGCGAGCAGCTCTCGAATCAATCGCATTTCAAGTCGCTGACGTTTTGAATGCCATGCAATCTGATATTCGAAACCCTTTAAAAGAATTACGTGTAGATGGTGGTGCGAGTCAAAATGATATGTTGATGCAGTTTCAAGCCGACTTACTGAATGTTCCTGTATTAAGACCGCAACTTTTGGAGTCAACGGCTTGGGGAGCTGCGGCAATGGCAGGTTTAACTGCAGGTGTATTTAAAAATCCGTCTGATATTGCGGCATCATGGAAATTGGAAAAAGCCTTTGAGCCAACAATGTCTGAAGATCAACGTCAATTTCATTTACATCAATGGAATAGTGCGTTAAAACGTTCAAGATCAGATGTTTAGTATAAAAAACCGCCTACAAGGGCGGTTTTTTTATAAGAGATACATAGATTTTTCAATATGCGTATGAAGCAATACCTGTTGCAATTGCTTTACCTTCATCATTCACCATATTCATGCGCATCGTACAACCTTTGCGACCCATGCGTAGGACTTCAGCAGTGGCAATAAAATACTTTCCGCGCCCTGGTGATAAATAATCCACTCGCATATCCACTGTTGCTAAACGTGAAACTTTCTTTAAAGTTTCAGGCAACATATCAGGCTCTGCACGCTTGTAAAGCTCGCCCATTGCAACAATCCCGCCAATACTATCGAGTAATGTTGCTGCTACACCGCCATGCAAAATTTGGAAAGAAATATTACCAATGAGATTAGGTTTCATCTCAATATAACCTTGGATTTCACCTTCTACGACACGCATTTGCATTTCGTTGTAAGCGAAATAAGGAGAGGTATTAAATACTTGAGTGAGTTGATTTAATACCACTTCAAGATCTGGTTTAGCACCTAAATGGAGGTTACCCATCCATTTTTTTTGGGAATCGTTCATACAAAACTCAAATTAACATCATGAGAAAAAACCATCAGCATTTTCCCAAAAACCGCCTTAAGGGGGCTACAATTAGACCCAAGTAAAATACCAAACATCGAGATTGTGATGACTTATACGTTTAATCGCCCTGCTTTTCCTGCAACACGCATGCGCCGTATTCGAAAAAATGACAAACTCAGAGCGATGGTGAGAGAAACACATCTTTCTGCTGAACATCTCATTTATCCGGTATTTGTTCTACCAGGTCAAAATCAAACCCAAGAAATACCTAGTATGCCAAATATTCACCGTCTTTCAGCTGATTTGTTGTTAAACAAAGCTGAAAAACTTTTAGAATTAGGTGTATCTAAATTAGCTTTATTCCCAGTTACCCCACAAGAAGACAAAAGTTTAACTGCTGAAGCAGCATGGAGAGATGATGGTTTAGTTCAAAGCACTGTCCGTCTTCTAAAAAAAGAATTACCAGAAATGGTACTCATCACTGATGGCGCTTTAGACCCTTATACAACACACGGTCAGGATGGCATCATCGATGAAACAGGTTATGTCCTGAATGATGAAACTGTTGAGTGTCTGATTAAACAAGGTTTAAGCCATGCAGAAGCAGGAGCCGATGTTTTCGCACCGAGTGATATGATGGATGGTCGTATTGCTGCGATTCGTCAAGCATTTGAAGCAAATGGTCATATTTATACCAATATCATGGCTTATTCTGCCAAATATGCATCAAGCTTCTATGGTCCTTTCCGTGATGCAGTGGGTTCAGCATCTAATTTAAAAGGTGGTAATAAGTATAACTACCAAATGGACGTTGGCAACCGAGCTGAAGCTCTTCACGAAATTGCACTAGATATTCAAGAAGGTGCAGACATGGTGATCGTAAAACCAGGGATGCCATATCTAGATATTGTACGTGAAGTTAAAGACACATTTGGCATTCCAACATTTGTTTATCAAGTGAGTGGTGAATATGCCATGTTGGCAGCAGCAATCCAAAACGGCTGGCTTTCTGAAAGTGTGATTTTAGAATCATTGATGAGCTGTCGTCGTGCTGGTGCAGATGGAATTTGGACCTATTTTGCTGAAGATGCTGCAAAAATGCTTAAAGATCTGTAATACACTATTGAATCAAAAGCGCTTTTCCATAAAGCGCTTTTTTTCTACTAAAATCATCATCATTGTATTCGAGACCCAACTTTTAACTCACTCATTTAACATCTTACATCTCATCGATCTCTTTACATCATTGAGATTATTTGCACGATTAGAGCTTGAATATGGTCTAATACACCCCGTCATTTTGAAGGTGGATAAAAATGCACGTTGCCATCATTGGATGTGGAATTAGCGGCTTACTAACAGCGCTTGAATTACTCGACCAAGGTTGTGAAATTACCCTCATTGATCAAAAACAAGCAGCTAAAGCTGCATCTTGGGCAGGTGGTGGTATTTTGTCACCTATGTATCCTTGGCGTTATCCCAAAGCAGTCAATCAATTGGCACAACATGGTAAATCGTTATATCAATCTTGGAATCAAAAAATTCAACCATTGAGTGGCATTGATTTCGAAATTCACGATTCAGGCATGTTAATTTTTGATGAAGATGATTTTGAGATTGGACTCAGTTATAAGGCGCAATATAACGAGCCGATGCAGCATTGCGATTTACTCGACGAGACTCAATTAAGAAATCTGAATCCACGAGTTTCTAATACTTTCAAGCAGGCTTTGCATTTTCCACAATTGTCTAATGTTCGTAATCCTCGTCTTTTAAAGTCTATTCTGACTTATCTTAAATCACATTCAAAAGTAAAGATTATCGAGCATAAGTGGGTAGAAAAATTACTGATTCAAAATCAGCAAGTGCAATCCATTGTTCTGCATGATCAACATCAAATTAAAGCTGATCAGTATGTTATCGCTACTGGAGCTTGGTCGGCACATTGGGCATCACAACTCGATTTCAATATCCCTGTTCAACCTGTTCAGGGGCAGATGATCCTATTCAAAACCCCTGAAAACTGGCTACCCACGATGTGTATGTACAATGTCATGTATATGATTCCACGTCGAGATGGCCATATCGTCTGTGGTTCCAGTATGGCGGAATTAGGTTTTGAACATCGCCCAAATTTGAAAACACAACAATCCATTTACCAAGCATGCATTCAACTCATACCTGAACTTAAAAATTTCCCGATTGTGCGTCAATGGGCAGGCTTGAGACCTAGCTCACCTGATGGAATTCCGTATATCGGTTTAATGCCTGAAATGAAAAACTTATGGGCGAATTTTGGTCATTTTAGAAATGGTTTATGCATGGGGCCAGCTGCAGCGCAGTTACTACGACAACTCATGCTGAATCAGACCACCCTCGTTGATCCTAGACCCTATGACCCATCTTTGAAGTTTCAAGTTTAATGTGATGGAAGTAGTTGCTCCAACGCCATTTTGAGTTCTGGATACTGAAATGTATAACCTGCTTGAATAAGTGCTTCTGGTATAACGTATTGTCCATTTAAAACCAATTGAGACTGCTCACCTAACATGATTTTAAACAATGAATCAGGCAGACTTAAAAGCGGTTTCTTGTTTAAAATTTTTGCTGCGGTGCGAACAAAATACACCTGATTCGTTTGTTCAGGAGCAACGAAATTAAAAACTTCTTTTGGAGTGTCATTCAACATCAGAAATTCAATCGCCTGAATCACGTCCTGAATATGAATCCATGCTAAGGGCTGCTGACCTGAACCAATTTTACCTACCAGATTAAATCGAATCGGTAAGAGTAATTGTTGTAAAATTCCTCCGCCATGCCCAATCACCACGCCTAAACGAATGACCTTAATATCAAACTGATTTTTGTGTTGGAGAGCCGACCTCTCCCACTCTTGGCAAAGTTCGGACATAAAGATCGGTTGAGATGATCCCTGCTCATTGTTTTTTTCTGACCATTCTTGATCAGGATCAATACCATAATATCCTACAGCAGAACCAGAAATAATTCGCTTGGGATGTTGCTGATGGGTCAGCAGATAATGTAATAATGCATCGGTCGTATTCACTCGGCTGTCGATGAGTTTTTGTTTTCGCCTTTGCGTCCAGCGACCATCACCAATACTTTCACCCGCTAAGTTAATAACATAGTCAATTTGAGCGTGTTGGATATCATCGAAAGATTGAACCCATGTCAAACGTGGATGCTTCATTTTGGGATTGGACTGTCGGCTTAAACCAATCACCTGATAATCTTGATCTAGCAGATATGCAACCAAATAAGATCCAATAAAACCTGTTGCACCAGTAACCAAAACGCAAGGATGATACATAGAAATACTCTTATGATCTGATCTCTCTATCATGGTGAAAGATGCCTTTGAGCTCAATTCATGATTACTTATTTACCACCAATTTATTCGCCATGCGCTTCGCTTGTGGACCATAAAACCAAAAGGTAATTAAATATAATGGTATCGCTAGCATCAAAATCATAATTACACTGAGACTTAAGAAACTGGAATTTTGGACATAGAGTAAAAAGTTCTGCCAAATTTCAGGGTCTTTTCTCGAAAAAAATAAAATACTTAAAAAAACACCAAGAAAGTTATAGCCCCAAAAGATCAACGTAAAACCTAATGTGAATTTTTTTCGTTCTTGATCCGAAGGTGCACGTTGTTGTTGATCAATAAATTTATATAAAACAACAATCATCGCTATTAAATATGGAAGTGCAGTGACTATTCCTGCAATTGCCGAAGGCAATAACGCTGCCAAAATACCTGCAACCAGCGTTAATCCTAAGCAAAGTAAAAAGAACCATAAAAAATATTTTCTTAAAGAAACCATAACTCTCAGACGCAATAAATTCCTGTCACAAAGCATAACCGAAAATAAATCAAATATTTTTAATTTTCTTGTCAACCGAATCACAACCTTATGCGTTATATAAGGTACAAGGTCAGTAGCAACCGCGTAGTCATTGCACCGGCATCCGCAATGATACACGGTGACCTTATACCCCAATGAGACCTATAAATCATGCTTCTTGCAGAAAAATTTAGTTTAGCAGCCTAAATTTGAATGACTGAAGTATTTTGGCCGACGATTTCACATCACTCGAATCGTCGGCTTTATTTTTGAACTTAATAAATTTTCTAAATATACTTTTATCCATAAAGATGAGATAACAATCAGAATAAATCCTAGTCGCAATGTATAAAGAAAAAATTAAACATAAAATTAGTCTAAAAAAACGTCTAAATTTTAAATCAGACTTTTGGGATGTATTGAATTATCCCTTCACTCGCTTTCTTATCAGTATCGTATTAGTTTGCTATTGCTTTGTTTTTCTTAAAGCTTTTCTTAATCATCAATTTCACATACCGCTTACAATCATCAGTTTACTCTGTGGTGTTTTTTATCAAAGTTATCAAATCATTAGAAACAAAGAAAAAATCTTAATTTATTCAATTTTAAGCCTATTTTTGAGTGCACTTTCATTTATTTCTATACAGAGTAATAGCTCGAATCCATTAATAATTTGGGTCTATTTCTATCTTGGTGCTTACTTAATAGTTTTTTCTCTAGAGCATCATCAGAGTTTAACCACACCTTTTGGTGAAGGGCTTAGTTTTTTATTCGCACTTGGAATTTGCTATTGGTTTTTCGAAAAACAGATGCTTGGTGTTGATACAGTATTATCGACATTCATCACAATAATCTTGTTAATATTTTTACTCTATTCGATTTTACATGCCTTTTTTGAAATTGAGCATCATCATTTAAGCCGTTTTCTACTGAGTTTCTTTACTTGTTGTTCAATTTTAATTTTGTCTATTGATCAAATTATAGAACTTTATTCACAGGGCGATATTACATCTGAGCATCGTTGGGTTGAGCGTTTAATTTTATTATTTCGATATTTTTTACTCGGTTTATCGTCTTTATATCTTTTTCAAAACTTAATGCTGCTTCTCAGCTATTTTCCCAATAAATACACGCGCTCTTATTTTTCAGATGTCAAACAAAATACGCTGATCCATATCAAACGTTTTTCAGAAGATCAAATTTCTAAAACAGAAGCTTGGTTTGCACTCATTTTTACGGTTTCAGTCTATTCTTTAAATTATATCTATCAAATAATTCCCATCAATATGAGTATTTGGCTAAGCATTCTATTGGTACCCTTAGTCATCCAATCTTTTTTTCATCATAAAGTAGATCAATCGTTAACAGCAGCTAAACTGCATGCATCCTCTTCTCATAAGCAAATCTCGATCAACTCGAGAATCAAAAATAGAAACAAGAGAAAAAGACGAAAAAAGAGTAAATCGAATAAAAAATAGCGATTAAAAGCTGTCTTATAGAGATGTTAAAAATTTCGATGTTTTAAAGTCCGATATTGGATAAGATGACAATTGAGATGTTTTGGGGTTCGGTAATGGCAGTGCGTTTTTTTCATACTTCAGATTGGCATTTGGGGCAATTTTTTCACAATCATGATCGTGACTATGAACACACACAATTTTTAAACTGGCTACTTGCGCAAATTCAACAAAAACAACCGAATGCCCTGCTGATTGCCGGTGATATTTTTGATGTGGTCAATCCTGCATCATCTGCTCAAAAACAGTTATACCAGTTTCTCACCGATGCCCATGCCATTGCCCCGCATATGCAAACCTTAATGATCGCAGGTAATCATGATTCCGGTTACCGTATTGAACAGGTTGAACCTTTTCTAGCGAAATTCAATGCCAAAGCGATCGGTATTATTGGCAAACAGGATGGTGAATTTGATCTCGATCGTTTGTTGGTACCTATTTATGATGCTGATAAAAATATCGTTGCTTGGTGCTTAACCCTGCCTTATTTACGCAGTGCCGAAATTACAGGCTTAAATGAAAACACCACCAACAGCCAAAATGCGATTGCCTATTTACACCAACAAATTATTGCGGAAGCTAAAGCGCGTAAACAACCCAATCAAGCCTTAATTTTGATGTCACATGCCCATATGCAAGGCGGTGAAACCTCAGATTCCGAACGTCCAATTGTGATTGGTAACGAAGAGGCTTTATCCACTGCATTATTTGATGATGTGATTGATTATGTGGCACTCGGTCATTTGCATAAACCGCAAAAAGTTGGACAGGAACATATTCGCTACAGTGGCTCACCTATTCCACTGTCTTTTAGTGAACGCAACTATAAACATCAAGTGGTTGAAGTCACCATTGACCCCGAAGCTGATGAAAAAAATCATTTTCAATATCAAGCGCACATTATTCCACGTACCGTGGATTTGATTCGAATTCGTGAACCCTTGTCTGAATTAATCACTACGGTACATGCCCTGCCAAAAGGCGAAATTGACAATCTCAATGCACGACATTTTCTAGAGATTGAATATACGACAGATGCCCCACCGCCTGTAGACTTACGTCAGCAGATTGAACTGGCACTGCCACCAAATCGTTATCGTTTACTGCGTATAGCTCGAATTTATCAAAAAGCAACGGAGCAAAACGATGAAAGTCACAAAGTCGATTTAGCGCCCCCCACCCCTGAAAAATTATTTTTAAGCTTGTGGGGAAAAATGGGCTATGAGCAGGATGAATCGGTGAAGCGCGATTTCTTAACTTTGCTTGAAGCGGCACAACACGATTTGGATCAAAAAGCGCACTAAGGACAGGTCATGAAAATTATTCGACTCAGTTTAAACAACTTGGCCTCTTTAGCCGGTGAACAACTTATCCATTTTGAACAAGCGCCATTGGCTCAGGCAGGTCTGATTGCCATTACTGGTAAAACAGGTGCAGGAAAATCGACGCTGCTCGATGCCATGTGTTTAGCTTTGTACGATGAAATCCCACGTTTACGTGGCGCAGCTGGCAGCATGAAAGATGTAGGCGGTAAAGACATTTCAATTAAAGATTCGAAGAATATTCTGCGTCGTGGTACCACCGCTGGTTTTGCTGAACTTGAATTTCTTGCCCTTGATGGTAAACGCTATTTGGCGCGGTGGGACATTAGCCGTGCGCGTAAAAAAGTTGATGGCAATTTAAAAGTCGAGCGCTTTGTTCAATGTTTAGATGATGGCGCGACCTTAACGCAAAAAATCTCGGAAGTGACGCCACTGATTGAAAAGCTGATTGGTCTCAGTTTTGAGCAATTTACCCGTGCAGTCCTGTTAGCACAGTCTGAAGTGGGGGCATTTTTAAAAGCCAAAGACCATGAACGTGCAGATTTACTCGAATATTTAACCAATTCGCAAATTTTTAGTGAAGTCAGTAAAAAAGCCGCTGATAAATTTAGTGAAATTAAACAGCAACGTACTGATTTAGAAAAGCAACTCGGTCATATTGATATTCTGAGTGAAGAACAACTTGCAGCCTTAAATCAACGACATCAGCATTTAAAACAACAACTCGTACATTTGGCACAATCAGAAAAGCTGCTTGAAAATGAACGTAAATGGTATCTTGAGCGTGATCAATTGTATGCTGAAGTCCATGGCAAAAAAGAGATTTATGAAGTTCAGCTTGATGCCGTAAATAAATCCGCAGCACAACAACAATTGCTACAACAGCTTGATGCATTTCAAGCCATTCGTGAACAATATGTACAGCGTGCACGTTTAGAACCACAAAAACTTGAGGTGCAACAAAAACAACTGGCCTTTCAAGCTGAGTTTGTCTCTTTACAACAACAAGCTACTACTGAACAACAGCGCTTAAAAGCCTATGAACATGCCCAAGCGCAATTTGAGCAGCAACGTTTGGATATTAAGCCTCATCTTGAACAAGGCTTAAAGTTGGATCATGACATTCACAGTATTTCTGAACAGTATAAAAAACTCAGTGTAGATAAAGATCAGCTTGTACGCAATGAATTAGAACCGTCAAAACATGCTGTTGAACAACAACAGACCAGCGTATTGGCTTGGCAAAACAAACAGCAACAAATCAACTTTGAGTTAACCCAAAGCCAATTTTTACAATGCTTTGACCAAGAACCACAAAGTACTTTGCAGGCGCTACAACATTATGTCGAGCAATATCAGTTGCTTCATCAACAAGAGCCAGAACTATTACAACAATCCTTTGCAACGTTAGAACAGCAACAGCAAACCATTGTACAACGTCTGCAAAGCTATGTGGCTCAACATGAAAGTCTTGACGCTTTGACACAATCGCTAAAAAACATCCAACAACAGCGTGAACATCAGCAAAGTACGGTATTACGACTGCAACATCAACAGCAGCAGCTTGATCAAGTCATTACCCATATCAGCGAAATACACGACCTGACAGGCTCAATCGCTGAACAACAAAAGCAACTGCAGATTATTCAACAGACCCTTGAAAAACGCCTGAGCGAAAAAGCCACACAAGAAGCTGCTTATACTCAACTACAACGCATCTTGGAGGCACAGCGTCTATTACATAGCGAAAACGTGCAGCATTTACGTGAACAGCTAAAAGCCAATCAACCTTGTATGGTCTGTGGTAGCCATGAACATCCGTTTTTAGACCATCATCAACGCTTAGAACAAGGTTTATTGCAACTACACGAGCACCAATTGCAAGAGGCTCGTCAACAATTGGAACAGGTCAATCATGAGGTACAGCAAGCACAGATTGAGCAATCCAAAGTACAGACCTTACTTGAACAGCAACAACAGCGTATGGAACAGCTCACGCAATTCACTCAGCAACAGCTCGAGCACATTCAAGCAGCATTACAACAACTGGGTTCAAATCTCTACACGGCAGACCCGATTCAGTTGCAGCAGCGCATAATGCAGCAGATCCAAACACTGCAATCGCATATCGAACAACAACAGGTGCAAGAACAAAAACTTAGTCAATTGCTTGAGCAATGGCGTAAAGATCAGCAGCAACAACAGCAATTACTATTGAATATTCAACGTCGTGTACAGCTTGAACAAGGTATTCAACCTATTGTGCAGTTACTGCCTGCTCGCTATCAGCAAGACACACCAATACATTGGATTGCCGAATTGCAACAACAGCTGCAGCAGCGTGTTGCATTGCTCACGACGCAAAAACAAGTAGACACATCACTGCTGCAGGCACAGCAGGAACTTGAAAAAATGACGCTGCGCTTTGAAGCAGCGCAAAAGCACGAACAACACCTGACTCACCAGATTGAACAACTGATTGAGCAAGGCAAAATGTTACGCTCGAAACTTGCGGAACTGACCCAAGACTATGCCGGTCAAAGCTACCGTTATGCTGCGGATTGGCAAAAACATTTAGAGGAAACTGCTGTCGCCCATGCCAATGAGGTGCATGCACAACGCAGTAAAACTGCACATGCTGAACAACAGCTGAATGCAGCCAATTTACAACAGCAGCAGTTGCTCAGTGATTTACATCATATTGAACAGGCATTACAGCAAGTACAACAGGCTATTCAGCAATGGCAACTGAGCCATCCGACCGTGACCACAGATCAAATCACAACATGGTTAAGCATTGATTTAGCCCAACATCAACAAATACGCCATGAGTTAAATACGCAGCGACAACTTTTAGAGAATGCCAAAACCGCTTGGCAAGTTTTAGAAGAACGTTATCAAGCCCATTTAAAACATCAGCCTGAACATGATCTCAGCATGCTCGAGCAGCGACTTGCGAACTTGCAAACGGAAAAGCTCGCTCAACAAGAAGCGCTCACCGATACAGAAACTCAGTTACGTATGAATGCTGCCAATCAAGCCAACTATGCTAAGTATCAAAGCCAAATAGAACAAATCAAGGCGGAAGAATATCGTTGGGGACGTATCTACGATTTGATTGGGCATAAGGAAGGCACCAAGTTTAAAAAGATTGCTCAAGAGCATCATTTAGATATTTTGGTGGAATATGCCAATCAGCAATTACAGCCGCTTGCGCCACGTTATCAGTTGCATCGTATTCCTGACAGTTTAAGTTTGGCCATTATTGACCTAGATATGAACAGCGAAGTTCGACCTGTGTTGTCCTTATCAGGTGGTGAAACTTTCTTAGTGTCTTTAGCCCTTGCTTTAGCGATTGCTAACATGGCATCAGGTTCAATGAAACTTGAATCACTGTTTATTGATGAAGGCTTTGGCACGCTCGATCCTGCATCACTACATATGGTGATGAATGCCTTAGATCATTTACAAAGTCAGGGACGTAAAGTGGTGTTGATCTCGCATGTACAGGAAATGCATGAACGCATTCCAGTACAGATTCAGGTCAAACCTGTAGGTGCAGGTGCCAGTACCATTAATATTGTCGGTTAATGATTAATGATAAAAAGTTGAAGCCGTCAAATGACGGCTTTAATCTAAGCCAGTTTTCTTAAAGTTAAAATTTGCTCAGCTCGTCCAAAAGGTCCGTTCAGATCATGAAGAATAGATGAAGTTAACCCGATACCGTCATCACCATATTGTTGCACTGTTTCCAGACCTAGCCACTTACCTATTGGCATACGATAGAGATGTATCTGTAAATCTAAATTTGGAAAAGTATAGTTAAACGGCCAACCTTGTCGTGTGACAATTCCATTCGCTGTATCGACCATTCCCATCAACTTCACAAAGTCTGAATGTATTTGTCCTTCAACCATGTCATAAGGATTGGTTAGCCATACAATGCCCTTGCCTGCCCGTCGATCTAAACGGCGTGCCTCAAGTGATTGAATATAGCCTCCAGGCCAGTTTCTAATTTCTTCCCATAAGATCCCCTCGTCAGGATCAGCAACTTTTTGATCTTCTAATCCTGCGACTGCCTGAGTATCACTCATCATCATTCGCCAAGTACGTGCCTGAATACAGCTTTTACCATGTGCAGACATGGTCGACTCGATCAATTCAATGGTTTTTCCAGGTCGAATAATTCGAGTTTCAATTTGAAACTCCCCAGCGGGTATCAGGCCCAAAATATCTAAACTTATACGTCCAATCCGTAGGTCAGACCGAGCAGAAAAGTGATCCAACTCTGCACAAATAATCCCTGTTGCGGGCGCCATATGCTGTTCGTGCGCATTCCATGCACCTTGAGCATGTATAGTCGACTTATACTTAGCCAGTACTGATCCATCATCACACACTTTTCGTTCTAAAAGCTGATAATACGAACTCATCCAATTCTTCCCTGTTTTATGATTATGTGAAATATATTGGTTTATTTTTATACATAAAAAGTTGTATTTACAATGACAGCGACTGAACCCGAAAGTTCAGTGCAGACTGAATCCAATCATTTTGAGTAATCTCGCGCCCCAAATAAGGCCGTCCCTATGCGAACCATAGTCGATCCAGCGCTAATCGCATCTTGTAAATCACCCGACATTCCCATACTCAAGGTATCCCAATCAGAAGGATGTGCATGATGCTCTTTCATCTGATCAAAAAGTGTCTTGGCATCATAGAGTGCATCTACATTGCCAGGTGCTGGAATGACCATTAACCCTCGTAATCGAAGTCGAGGTAATATGCTCATTTGAGCAACCAGATCTTCGACCTCTGAAACTGCACAACCATCTTTGCTTTCTTGAGCATCAATATTCACTTGAAGACAAATATTGATAGGCTCCTGTTCGATTGTGCGTTGATTAGAGAGTCGCTCTGCGATAATAAAGCGATCAACCCCATGCACCCATGCAAATTGTTCAGCCAACTGTTTGGTTTTATTGCGTTGTACATGACCTATAAAATGCCATTCGATGTCTAAATCATTCAGCGCTTTGATTTTATCTAATGCTTCTTGCAGGTAATTCTCACCAAATGCTCGTTGACCAGTCTGATACATTTCTCTCAAAATATCCGCTGGATGCGTTTTGGAAACAGCAAGGAGTTTAACCTCGTTAAATTGTCGTTGAGCAACTTCACAGGCTTGTTCAATTTGTTGAATGACACTATTTCTCGCTTGCTCTAGACTCATCATGTATAGCTATCTCAGTTAATTTATCTTTTTTTACTTTCTTGCACGCTAACTGTTGGTTAAGCTGTAGGAAAGCCTTATTATTCTATCAAAATAATTACGATTTTAATGCGTTCGGGGAATTTATGGATATTACAGAATTACTGGCATTTTCAGTGAAAAACGGGGCGTCTGACTTGCACCTTTCTGCAGGAATGCCACCGATGATTCGTGTTGATGGTGAAGTTCGTCGTATTAACTTACCAGCCTTAGAACACAAAGAAGTACACCGCTTAATCTACGACATCATGAATGATAAACAACGTCGCGATTATGAAGAAAAATTAGAAACCGATTTCTCATTTGAAGTACCCGGTGTAGCACGCTTCCGTGTCAACGCATTCAACCAAAATCGTGGCGCTGGCGCGGTATTCCGTACCATTCCTTCTCAAGTGATTTCTATGGAAGACTTGGGCATGGGGCAAATTTTCAAAGACATTTGCGCCTATCCACGAGGAATTGTTTTAGTCACAGGACCAACGGGTTCAGGTAAATCGACTACGCTTGCGGCGATGATGGATTACATTAACGACAACCGTTACGACCATATTTTAACCGTCGAAGATCCAATTGAATTCGTGCACCAATCCAAAAAGTGTTTGATTAACCAGCGTGAAGTGCATCGTGACACACACGGTTTTAATGAGGCGCTACGCTCTGCACTGCGTGAAGATCCAGATATTATTCTCGTCGGTGAAATGCGTGACCTCGAAACCATTCGACTTGCACTTACTGCTGCGGAAACTGGTCACTTGGTGTTTGGAACACTGCATACCACATCTGCCGCAAAAACAATTGACCGTATTATCGACGTGTTTCCTGCCGATGAGAAAGACATGGTTCGTGCCATGCTTTCTGAATCGCTTCAAGCCGTCATCTCTCAAACACTTTTAAAGAAAACAGGTGGCGGTCGGGTAGCTGCTCACGAAATTATGATTGGAATTCCAGCGATTCGAAATCTCATCCGTGAGAACAAAGTTGCACAAATGTATTCTGCAATACAAACCGGTGCAAATTATGGCATGACCACTCTCGATCAAAGTCTCAAAAATCTTGTCGCGAAAGGCATTATTACCCCGCAAGTTGCACGTACTGCGGCTAAACAACCAGAATCATTTTTATAAAAATGGACGTCATTTGATTTAGGGGAATCAAAATGGATTTTAATGACCTGCTCGACATGATGATTGCGCGCAAGGCTTCAGATTTATTTATCAGTGCAGATATTGAACCATCAATGAAAATTAATGGTGAAATTGTGCCTGTAGTTAAAACAAAACTCACTGGTGAAATCATAGGTCAATTGATTCACTCGATTATGAGTGAAAGACAACGAATTGAATTTGCTGCAACACACGAATGTAATTTTGCTATTGCCAATCGTGATAAAACTGCACGTTTTCGTGTAAGTGCTTTTCAGCAACGTGATCAACCTGGCATGGTTTTACGTCGGATTGAAACTGTCATTCCAAGTATTGATGAGCTGAAACTACCGCCCGTCCTTAAAGATCTAGCAATGACTAAGCGCGGGATCATCTTATTTGTAGGTGCTACTGGTACAGGTAAATCGACTTCGCTTGCAGCAATGATCGGTCATCGTAATCAAAATTCTAAAGGTCATATCATTACCATTGAAGACCCAATCGAATTTATTCATCAACATCAAGGCTGTATCATAACTCAACGTGAAGTTGGAATTGATACAGACTCATTTGAAATTGCACTGAAAAACACACTCCGCCAAGCACCTGATGTCATTCTTATTGGTGAAATTCGCTCACGTGAAACCATGAACTATGCGATTAGTTTTGCTGAAACAGGACATTTAGTATTTGCGACCTTACATGCCAATAATGCCAACCAAGCCTTAGATCGTATTATTCATTTCTTTGAGACAGATCGTCACAGCCAACTGTTTATGGACCTCTCACTGAACTTGAAGGCGATCATTGCACAACAGTTAATTGCGACTCCTGATAAAAAATCACGTCATCCTGCAATTGAAATCTTAATCAATTCTCCACTGATTTCAGACTTAGTGCGTAAAGGCGAAGTTCATGAAATTAAGGAAGTCATGAAGCGTTCCCGTGAAATTGGAATGCAGACGTTTGATCAAGCTCTATTTGACTTATATAAAGCTGAGAAAATCACTTATGACGAAGCATTACGTCATGCTGACTCTGCCAACGATTTACGCTTACAAATCAAACTCTCTGAAGAAGATCCAAACTATCTGTTGAATTCTGGCCCCCGCCTCACTTTTGATGGTCAAGATGATTAATCAATAGTGAATAAAAAAGGAGCAATCATTGCTCCTTTTTTAATGCAATCAAGATTTATTTTTTACGGTATGCTTCTTGGCATTCAGGCGCATCGCAATAACCATATAAATTCAAAGAGTGACCTGTTAAAACAAAACCAAGTTGTTCAGCAACATTATGTTGTTCTTGTTCAATCAAATCATTGTGGAATTCAACAACTTTGTTGCAGTTCTGGCAGACCATATGATCGTGGTGATCATCTTGCATGATTTCGAATACAGAGTGATTATTCTCGAAATGATGACGTTGGATAATACCAGCAGCTTCAAACTGAGTTAACACACGATATACAGTTGCTAGACCGACATCTTCGCCCTGCTCAAGTAAGGTCTTATAGATATCTTCCGCGCTCAAATGATGCTGTCTTGAATTTTCTAATAATTCCAAAATCTTGATTCGTGGAAGGGTAACTTTAAGTCCAGCTTTGCGTAAATCTTGATTTGAAATAGGCATATAAAAAGGTCTCTCAACAAATTTTAAGTTGGAATATGCAACAGAGTTGAGATGCAGTATGATCTATCCTTGGATCAATTGCATCATAATTAATTTGGGATAGTGTAGCAAAATGCAAAAAATCATGCTGACGTTATTCGTCGCTTCTTTACTGGGTGGTTGTTCTGTCTTTGGTGTATACAAAGTTGATATTCCTCAAGGAACACCATTAACCCAAGCGCAAGCTTCAAAAATTCAAGTCGGGATGACTTACCAACAAGTTCGTTTTTTACTTGGTAGCCCAACCATTTCAGATCCTTTGAATCCTTTACGTTGGGATTACATCTACAATTATACCCCAGGTACATATGCTAAAAAAGCAAATATTCCTGCAACTCAAGGTCAGCATCTAAAAGTATATTTCGATGGTTCTGGCGTCGTGAATAAAATCGAAGGTTTAGAAACTATCCCAGAAACTCAACCTGGTTTACCAGGTTCGAAAGATGCGATTTTGAACGCGCCACCACTATAAAGAATTAGACATAAAAGAAAACCCCTCAAAGAGGGGTTTTTCATATCATTTCAATTGTTTAAAGCGATTGCCACGACAATAGCGCCCAACTGGATTCGCTGCCGCTCGCTTACGGCGAATATCTTTTGGATTAATCGTTAATGCCCGATAGATTTCCACCCGATCACCTGCTTGCAGAACATGCGATTGATCTTGTACTTTCGTCCCAAAAATTCCAACAGCATACTCGTCTGGCAACTGCGTACACGACGCGATACCACTTTGTGTAATAGCATCCGCAACAGACATGCCTTCCACAAATTCAAGTTCAATGTGAAACTGCTGGTCTACAGCAGCATAAGCAACCCAAACTTTTGCATTTTGGATCATGGTAACAATTGACCTAAGTAAGAAATCATTGCAGCCACAATTGCTAAAGGTGTCACAATACGTACAGCCACACGCCAGATATTATAAAAAGCTTCATTACTAAAATTCAGCGCTTTACGTAAATGACTAATTTTCATGATCCAACCCACGAAAATTGCATAGATTAAACAAATGCTTAATCCCCAAAGCATTAAAATCGGAGTTAAAAATAGATCGGCTGCAGGGAATACCCAAATTAAAAGTGGTGCAAGCAATAAAAAATATTGCACCGCTTGTGCTAATCCACGATGTGCGAGTTGTTCCTTCCCAAGTTGCAGGAGTAAAGCTACTGCAAATATTGTCGCGATTAAAACGATATATGCTGGAATTGCAGCACTAATTGCAAAATATCCAAATCCAGCCACAGCCACCAGTTGCGCTAGCCAAATCGGTAAAGTTTTTGGCGTTGCAGCATCTTGTTTCTCTTGATTGAGATTTGTCTGCCAATATAATCCAAGCCCGAGACCTGAAGCTACTAAAGCGAGAATAGTTGCATTACCCCACTCTTTAAACTCAACAGGAGTCAGCTGCCAATCATTGACTTGGACACCAAAAACCTGAGCCGCGATTAAACTTGCAATCGTTGCAATCGCAGTAAGTACAACCAATACAGAACGTTGAAGAAATGATAAACCAAATGCAATGAATGCTGCGATACCCATCAAAATATTTGAACCAATACCAAAATCATTTTGTTGTGCTACAGCATTAGAAGTATTAAGTAATATACCGCCTGCTAAGAATGGAATAAAAATAACAGCAAGCCAGCCCACTACTCTCCAACGTTGGTTTGCATCGGCTTCACGGGTCAATTTTGATAATGCGTTCAGCGCTGAAGTTTGAGCTCGTTTCGCCAATCCAATTTCTAAATAAATAATTGGCAACGCTAAAAACAACATCGTTGCAAACCAAAGTAACCAAAAATCGAGTTGTCGATCAATTTGCAAGCCTAAGCTTGGTGCCAGACCCACAATAATGATAAATGATAAACAAAATGCCATCAGCGGCGATAACCATCGTGACATAGCGGTGTCCTGCATGAGGTATTCCATTAAAAAGTTTTACGCTATTTTGCCTAGCTCAATCATTAAAATCAAAGTCTGGCGTTAAAAAAGTAAGTGTAGATCTTAGCCACTTCAAATTAAATTTTTAATATTGATCCGCGCGAGTAACACGCTTCAAGCTTGGGTCACGGGCTTCTCTGACCAATCGCTCAACGTGAGTTATTGTACGTAATGTTGGCTTACCATCCTGAAATAAAATCATTTCGCCGGGCGTATATGCAAACCAAGCTTCATTATCTGTTAATGGTTCTGTCGTAATTACAGCCACACGATCTTCAGGTGTCGTGACCTGACTAAAATCGACTTCAACATCAATATCAATTAATCGTGCAGGTTGAAATGGATATTCGCGAACAATCCAGTGTAATTTTGTGGTCGCATAACTATACAAAGCCTGTCCATTTGATAAACAAAAATTGAATGTCCCATGCTCTGCTATTGTTGGTGAAATTTCTTCTAATGCATGAAATACATCGTGGACACTTGGCTCTACATAACCAAACTTTTGTACGAGATGTTCTAATAAATAGCAAAATGCAAGCTCACTATCTGTATTACCTACTGGTGTGAACTGTCCCGACAACCTTGGATGAAAATTATGCAGATCACCATTATGCGCGAAAATCCATTGTCTCCCCCACAATTCACGAATAAATGGATGAGAATTTTCTAAAGTAATTTTTCCCTGTGTTGCTTTACGAATATGGGCAATGACATTACGCGATTTAATCGGGTAATTACGAACGAATTCTGCAATTGGAGACTCGACTGCAGATTGGTTATCAACAAATAAGCGACATGCCTTATCCTCAAAGAAAGCGATGCCAAAACCATCTGAGTGATCTGACGTTATTCCAGCGCGCTGAGAAAAACCACGAAAAGAAAACGTAATATCCGTAGGGGTGGCACAATTCATTCCAAGTAGTTGGCACATAATCTTTCATTTTGCTTTAATTATCAGTTTTATTGTGCATCAGCCTTATAGATCTTGCAAATATGAATATAGCAATTGAATATGTTTTATGCTGGATATATGGGACATAAAACGATTATTCTTATCAAACAAAAAAAGCCACCGAAGTGACTTTTTATTATGTGATTATGAATTAGTGCGCCGACTTAGAACGATTGGTAATCAATGTTCCAACACCGTGATCCGTAAAAATTTCCAACAAAGTCGCATGTGGAACACGACCATCCACAATATGCGCGCTCACTACACCCCCTTTCACCGCATCAAGCGCACATCCCACTTTCGGAATCATACCGCCGTAGATCACACCTGTATCTATCAAGCGATCGACTTCTTGTGTTGTTAGTCCAGTGAGTAGGTTTTTATTCTCATCCAATACACCACTGATATTCGTAAGAAGAATTAACTTTTCTGCACCCAAAGCTTCAGCAACTTTACCAGCAACTAAATCTGCATTGATATTGTAAGTATTACCCTCCTCATCAACACCAAGTGGCGCAATCACTGGAATAAAATCACTTTGAGTGAACATTTCCAGAACGTCAGTTTTTACACCGACCACTTCACCCACTAACCCAAGATCAATTTGTTGAACAGATCCATCCTCTTGGGTTTTTTCCATCAACAACTTTTGAGCACGAATTAAGTTACCGTCTTTACCCGTTAATCCAATTGCACGACCACCATGTTGATTGATCAAATTCACAATAGACTTATTTACACTTCCGCCCAACACCATTTCTACAACTTCCATAGTTGCAGGATCAGTTACACGCATTCCATCAATACGGTCTGATTCACGCCCAAGTTGTTTCAAAAATGAATCGACTTGAGGACCACCACCATGAACCACAACCGGATTAAGACCAACTGTTTTCAGAAGCACGATATCACGGGCAAACGAACTTTCTAATGCAGGATCAGTCATTGCATTGCCGCCATATTTCACTACAAGTGTTTTACCTGTAAATCTTTGGATGTATGGCAAAGCTTCTGTCAAAATTTGAGCTTTGTCGATGCCAGTTTGTTGGTGTGGCATTCGCCTCTCCTTCATTCCTACATTAGTGTGCATTCAAAATACTTTGAGCAAGCACAGGATATTTTTCATTTAAAATTCTTACAAAATGCTGGCGAATTTCATAAAGTTTTGATGGACTATCTGCATCAAACCGTACCGTGAAGTATTCACCAGTATTTGATGCTCGCATAATGCCAAATCCGTAGTCAAAATCAAGGCGAATACCATCGATTTTACTCATTTTAGCCCCAGTACTTTTACAATTCTGCTCTATCAAGGCTAGGACGTCTTGCGGAGTTGCATCTTGAGTTTCAATATAGGTATCTTCAGTACCAAAGCGATCTGGGAATTGAGCGAGATATTCAGATAGCGTGATATTAAGTTGACTCAATGCCTCCATGACCCGTAATGCTGCATAGATACCATCATCGTAACCAAAACCACGACCATCATTGAAGACATAATGACCCGCATATTCTCCCCCAAAAACAGCTCGACCTTTGGATTGGGAAATATAACGGCGCATGAAACTGCTGCCAGTACGAATCATTTTTGCGATGCCTTGTAATTGTTCAATGGTTTTTGACACCATCGTTGAACATTTTACGTCATAAACAATTTCATGATGTGGATGCTGAGTTAAACACAATGATGCGAATAATGCCAACAAGCGATCAGCAGACACAATGTGAGCATTCTCATCCAGAATGACGGCACGATCACCATCACCATCGAGAGCAATCCCTAAATCCGCCTGATGCAACAAAATTTTTTCTTTTAACTGCGTCAAATGCTTCGCTTGTGAAGGGTCTGGAGGATGATCTGGAAACTCTCCATTTTCACAACAACGTATTGAAATGACTTCGCATCCCATTTTTTGTAGTACTAAATCAGCACAACGCCCAGCGGCACCATGCATACCATCTAATACAACCTTGAGTGGACGCTTTAATTGAATATCCTTGAGCAAAGCATGCTGATAAGCCAAGCAATACTCTGATTTAATCTGATGTGTCAGTTGAGGTGGCGTTGGAAAGTGATCATGTTGAAAATAGAAACCTTCCGCATATTCCCCAACATTTTGAATCATGTCTGGACAAGGCGGTTCGTATTCAATAATCCATTTAATCCCATTATCATGTTTAGGATTATGACTCGCGGTCACCATGATGCCATTTCCATTTTTATGTCGAGCAGCAAAATACATTTGTGGGGTTGAACAACATCCAATGTTTTCGACATTCATCCCTTGGTTTTTGAAGACTGATTCAATAATCCAAGCAAAAGTAGGACCAGTCAATCGAGCATCGTAACCTAGCACAATACTTTTCTGGCCACGTGATTGATACTGAGCAGCGAGCCCATGCGCAATCGCATAAATTGTTCTTGTATCCAATTGACTGACTTTTCCGCGAATATCATAAGCGCGGAAAATTTGTCTTGGAAAAATAAGTGGTTGGGTATTCATTCTTAATTAACACCGTTGACTGCTGAGACAGAACAGCGTGATGAGAGTTGATCCAAATAAATTTTGAATATATTGAGTAATAGAAAATATCGTTATTCTTTATATAACGTGTACCAATTTCAATTTATATAATCTTTGTTAATATTTTGCAACATATAAATAAAAGCCTGATTTTACAGGCTTTTATCCAAAATACTATTGTTTTCCAGTGTGTCCGAATCCACCAGCTCCTCGCTCACTTGCCTTGAATTCGTCAACTAAATCAAATTCAGCTTGTAAAACAGGAACCAATACGTATTGAGCCAATCGCTCACCCGGCTCTAATGTAAATGCATTTTGACTGCGGTTCCAAACTGAAACCATTAATTCACCTTGATAATCTGAATCAATTAGACCGACGAGATTTCCTAATACAATCCCGTGTTTATGACCTAAGCCAGAACGAGGCAAAATCAAACCCGCATAACTTGGGTCTTCGATATAAATTGCCATACCTGTTTTAACTAAAACAGTCTGACCAGGCTCAATAGTGATCGCTTCATCTACACATGCACGTAAATCTAAACCTGCCGATCCTGTTGTTGCATAAGTAGGTAATGGCCATTCTTGACCAAGTCGTTGGTCGAGTACTTTCACTTGAACTTTCATATTCAATCCTGTTTTAAAATGTAATTAACGTTTGAGTAAAGCTTTCAGATTTTGCAGATAATGCTGTGCCTGTAATTTTGGATCGATATTTTCAGCCAATTTCTTTTTTCGACCTAGCCAATCGACTTCATCTTGTGGCAATTCATCCAAGAAGCGACTTGGTGTCATTTGTTTCATCTGACCGCCATTTTTACGCTGTTCTGCAAGCGTCAAAGTCAGACCTTGTTTGGCACGGGTAATACCAACGTACATCAGTCGACGTTCTTCTTCGATGGTATCAGCCACAATTGAATTCTTGTGCGGAAGCAACTCTTCCTCAAGCCCCATAATATAAACGAATGGGAATTCCAGGCCTTTAGAAGCATGCAAAGTCAGTAAGTTTACTTTATCGATATCTTCATCTTCTTGCTGTTGCTCCAACATATCCAGCAACACCATCTTACGAATGACACTTTCGATATTTTTTTCATCGACATCTTCAGCACGATTGATCAAACTTTGAATACTGCTATAAAGCACTTCAATATTGTCAATTTTAGTTTTTTCTTGTGCTGGCGTCGCTGCCGTTTCTTTGATGTAGTCGATATATCCTGCCTCAACCATCATTTGGCGGACTTTAGGCACAGGTTCATCATCATCTAACAGTTCACGCGTAAAACCTTCGATAAAATCAGCAAACTCAGCCAATTGAGATGTCGCCTTCTTCGGTAATACCATACTTAGGCGCTGATCATTCGCGGCACCTAGTAGAGAAAGATTATTCTCTTGCGCAAATAAACCTAGTTTTTCTAAAGTCACAGGTCCTATGGCGCGTTTAGGTGTGTTGATAATCCGTAAGAAAGCACTGTCATCTTCAGGATTAATAATGAGACGTAGATAGCTCATAATATCCTTGATTTCAGCACGACCAAAGAACGACTGACCACCAGAAAGTTTGTAAGGAATCTGCATCTGACGAAGTTGTGTTTCTAAAACACGTGCTTGGAAGTTTCCACGGTATAACACGGCGTAATCTTTCCAATTTTTGCCATTCATCAATTTATGAGTCAGCAAATCTTTAACAACACGTTCCGCTTCATCATCATCATTACGACAAGTAATAATACGGATCACCTCACCATGTCCTTTATCACTCCACAATTTTTTATCAAAAATATGTGGGTTATTCTCAATCACATGGTTTGCAGCTTTTAAAATACGACTGGTTGAACGATAGTTTTGCTCAAGCTTAATGACTTTTAAATTGGGGAAATCTTCCTTCAATAAGGCCATATTTTCTGGCTTTGCCCCCCGCCAAGCATAAATTGATTGGTCATCATCCCCTACAGCCGTAAATTGTCCCATGACACCAACAAGCAGTTTGACCAAGATATATTGGGCGGTATTGGTATCTTGATATTCATCAACCAATAAATAACGTACACGGTTTTGCCATTTATCACGGACTTCAGCATTTTCTTGAAGAAGGCGTGTCGGCATTACGATTAAATCGTCAAAATCGACCGCATTATAGGCACGTAAATTACGCTCATAAAGTTGATAGAGATGCGCAAATTGAACATCTTCAGCCGTTTCACAAGTCGTATGTGCTTGCTCAGGCAAAATTAGATCGTTTTTCCAATCTGAGATCATCTTCATCGCTTTTGCGATCAGCTCTTTACTTTCTGCACCAGACAAATTATCTCGGTGCATTAAATCCATTAAAATACGCTTACAGTCATCAGCATCTAAAATGGAAAAGTTTGCTTTAAGTGGCGTATGTTTTAATTCTAGTCTTAATAAATTCAAACCAAAGGTGTGAAAGGTAGAAACAGATAAACCCTTTCCATCCTCTTTACCAAGCAATTTACCGACACGCTCTTTCATCTCTCGTGCAGCTTTGTTGGTAAAAGTCATCGCAGTAATACGATGTGCTGGTATACCGCATTTTTTGACTAAATATGCAATTTTCTGTGTGATTACAGAGGTCTTACCTGAGCCTGCCCCAGCAAGTACTAACAAGGGTCCTTGAGTGTATTTCATGGCTTCAAGTTGCTTGTCGTTCAAATGACTGGCTGATGACATATTCTTTCCTCTTTTCCTTCAGCGCTCGATTATAGTCATCTGCTTCGAATATGACTAACGTTAAATTTAATGAAGGTATATTTGAATAAATTTCAGACATAAAAAAACCACCCGAAGGTGGCTTTTTTCAGATCATGTATTATTGAACTGCGTAAACAGCAATCTCTACACGACGGTTTTGTTCTTTACCTGCTGCAGTTGTGTTATCAGCAATTGGGTTTGAAGAACCTAAACCTTGAGCATTAATACGTGCTGTAGAAACACCCTTAGATGCTAAATAGCTAGCGACAGATTGAGCACGTGCTTGTGACAATGGGATGTTAATCGCATCATTACCTGAACTATCAGTATAACCAGTTACAAGGATACCGCTCTTGTTGTCTTCAGTTAAAACTTGTGCAACACGGTTTAAAGTGTCATAGAAGTTTGGCTTGATATTTGATTTATTTGTATCAAACGTGATAGCACCTGGCATTACTAAGTTAATAGAGCCATCTGGATTACGGTTTACATCAATACCTGTACCAGCAGTTGCTTGGCGTAATTTTTTCTCTTTATTGTCGAGATATACGCCTGCAGCACCACCTAATACAGCACCAATCGCTGCTGCACGGTTATTTTGACGGCTAGTGTTCGCATTACCTTTAGAAACACCGTAACCAGCTGCTGCACCAATTAAAGCACCCAATGCAGTTTTGTCATACTCGACGCCACCAATATTGTTACCAGTTGTTTGACAACCAGAAAGTACCATTGCCCCAACCACTGCAGCTGAAATAGCTAATGCACGCATGGGATGACTCCTTTTATATGTTTTTGTATGTGATGAATAATGATTTGTTAGAAACAATTTAACCATTACTATTTTGTTAATAATAAACAGTTTATTAACAATATGTAATCTTTTGTAGCATCTTTCGTTAATGCTTCATCATATTTTATACATAGTTAAGAAAACGGGCTTTGTGATTTGAGCGACTCGATTTATAGTGTTTTAAAAATTTCAATCACATGCAATCACTTTTTAGGACTGTGCAATGGCAGCAGAGAAGCAGAAACAACCTATTTTAAAAAAAATTTCTAAGGGTTTAACCGTAGGTTCTGTGATCACAGGAAGTACATTTTTTCGTGGCCCACCTATTCTTGCATTAGGTTTGACTAAACTCGTAAAAAAATCATCAAAAATCGATGAAACCAATATCAATATCGCCAATGGTTGGATTGGTACGAATAACTGGCTCATTGAAAAAGTTCTCCCTGAGCTTAAATGGCACATCACGATTGATGAAGATCTAGATCTCAATCTACAAGGTCGTTACATCATGACCTGTAATCACCAAAGCTGGGTGGATACAACTGTTACTCAATATTTTGGTCTTAAACGTATGCCGCTCACACGTTTTTTTACGAAATGGGAACTCATTTTTATTCCTTTTGTTGGGCAAGCATTCAAGATCCTTGGTTTTCCTATGATGAAACGTCATACCAAAGCGCAAATCGAAAAAAATCCTGCGCTGAAATATCGTGATATGGAAGAAGCGCGTAAATCGTGTGAACAACTGCTCAGCCAACCTTTTACCTTATTAAATTATTTAGAAGGTACACGCTATACCCCTGAAAAACACGCCCAACAAAAATCTCCGTATAAAAATTTACTTAGGCCCAAAGCAGGTGGTTTAGCACTTGCCCTAAACATTCTAGGAAGTGAAATTGATGCGCTAGTCGATATGACCATTGTCTATCCAGATGGTGTGCCAGGTTATGGAGATTTTTGGTTAGGAGAAGTTTCTCAAATCGCCGTGAATTTAAGAAAAATTGAAATTCCTGCTTGGGTGCATGGCGGCAATTATGAGGATGATGCCGACTATCGCGCTCGTTTCCAAAAATGGGTTGATGAGCTTTGGACAGAAAAAGATCAGTTAATTACACAGTTAAAACAACAGCTTCAAACTGAATCTGTAAATTAAGCTGTCCTCAGAATGTATTGCATATGACAGAACGCATGACTAATTCTCGAAAAACTTTCCGTCCACAGCGTCACGATACGTTATTTTGGAAGATGTTCCTGATTTATGACATCTTTATGATGCTCATTATTTTAGTCAATTTGTTTTGTCTATGTGCCAATGCATTTTTAATGAGTAATTTTGGCTCATGGGTATTTGACACGGTTCAATTACCTCAAATTCTGGAGTTTTATAAATCCGAGCTTCACCCATGGGTCATCATTACTGAAAGTTGGTTTATCACATTTTTAATTGTTGAACTCGCTGTAAGATGGCTGATTGCAATCGTCAATAAACATCATCAGCGTTGGTTTTTCTTTCCCTTCATTCATTGGTATGAAATATTAGCTATTATCCCTTACCTTCGCTTTTTACGTTTAATTCGCGTCGGAGTGATTGCCTATAGACTGCATGAGCTAGGCTATAAAGTCATACCTAATAAATGGTTCAGACGTCTTAATTTTTACTATAACGTGATCATGGAAGAGCTCTCTGATCGTGTGGTGATTACTGTCATTGATAGTGTAAAAAAAGAGTTAGACACTAGCTCAACCCATAAAAAAATCATTCATGATCTGGTGAATCACCATCGAGACATGTTTGCCACGACATTAGCGCAAGTCTTACAAGAATCTTTAGCAACCGAATTAAAACTTCAAAAAGATAATATCTCGCAAGGCGTTGGTCACATTGTCATTAAAGCAATTGAAGACACACCAGAGCTAACACAGCTCTTAAAGCTGATTCCATTGGTGGGTGGTCGTATAGAACAGCAAATCCACAACATTGGTCAACGATTAGGTGAAAATATTACCGACGGTTTAGTTGAACCTTTTATTTCTGGAACCATTGATAAACCGAATGCGCATTATCAACTCATTGCTGAAAAAATTAGCCAGCTCAATATTGATAATCATGCATTAGAACAACTCGTTGAATCTGTCGTTTATGAAAGTCTTGAGTCTTTAAGAAAACAGGTGGCAGTAAAACAATGGCAAATAGAGTTATCAAAAAACAATCAAGTCAAGGAATGATCATTTCTCTATTAATTTAATATATCCGCTAGAGAATTCTTGAGAATTGAACTAGCATTTGCACAATTAACAATTTTTACTTCGATTATAAAGCGCGAAGCAAGCAAGGAATGAATATGGCAGATATTCGGATTACCGGTAGAATGGTGAATTTTACCCGAATTACCTTTGACACCAATGATCATAATGTTATCCGCCAACAATTAAGTGCCATGATGAGTGAAACCTCTTATGAAGGTGCGCTTGTCATTCTAGACACAACCGTTGAACAAGAACTCATTGGACTCATTCAATTGGTCATCAGTTTAGGGTTACAGCCAATGGCTGTCGTTGATGGTTTAATGGGTGATGAAGCACGTGCGATCCAATTCCCAGTTCTTGCGGCTGATCGTCCTTTGCAGCGCATCAAAGCAACAAAAGAACAAGTGGTAGAAGCTCCAGCAAATACCCCTGAAGCTGAGAAGGCTCCAACACACATAGCTCCTGCAACCACACATAAAACTTCGTATCACAATGAAGTGCTTAGAACAGGACAATGTCTGGTACAAGATCACGGCGATATTATTTTAACTGCTGGAATTAATAGTGGCTCTGAAATCATCGCTTCAGGAAATATACATATTTATGGCTCTGCTCGTGGTAGAGTCATCGCCGGCGCCGGTGGCAATACAGCAGCACGAATTTTCTGTCATGTTTTAGAAGCTGAATTAGTATCTATCGCAGGAACATATTGTGTTGCAGATGATATTCCACCACATATGCTAAAAAAGTCAGTACATATCTATTTAAATGATGCTCAAGAGCTTGTCTTTGAAGCACTCGAATTTTAATGTATAACTAAACATGAGAACCCCTATAGTATTGGGGATAAACATAACAGGAGTGGATTCGGTGGCGAAAATTGTTGTCGTAACATCAGGTAAAGGTGGCGTAGGTAAAACAACTACCAGTGCATCTTTTGCAACAGGTTTAGCCCTTCGTGGCCACAAAACTGTTGTAATCGATTTTGACGTAGGTTTACGTAACCTCGACCTTATCATGGGTTGTGAGCGTCGTGTTGTTTATGATTTTGTGAATGTATTAAATAACGAAGCGAGATTACAACAAGCACTTATTCGCGATAAAGAAATCGAAAATCTATATATTTTACCTGCATCACAAACCCGTGATAAAGATGCGTTAACCGATGAAGGTGTTGCACGTGTTATGGACGAACTTTCTCAAGAGTTCGACTACATCATTTGTGACTCTCCTGCAGGTATTGAACGTGGTGCGATTTTAGCAATGTACCATGCTGATGAAGCAATCATTGTAACGAACCCTGAAATTTCATCTGTCCGAGATTCCGACCGTATTATTGGTATGTTGGACAGTAAAACGAAGAAAGTAGAAAATAACGAAGGTCGTATTCGTAAGCATCTTTGTATCACACGCTTCAACCCTGAACGTGCTGATAAGCAAGAAATGTTAACAGTCGATGATATTTCTAAAGATATCCTTCGCGTGCCAACGCTCGGTGTAATTCCTGAATGTAAAAGCGTGTTACAAGCTTCGAATGAAGGTAAGCCTGTTATTCTTTATACTGAAGAAGCAGCTGGACAAGCTTATGACGATCTTGTTGCACGCTTCCTTGGTGAAGAACGTCCATATCGTCACATCTCTGTGAAGCCGAAAGGCTGGTTAGCACGTTTATTTGGAGCATAAAGATGGCAGGATTCTGGAGTAAACTTTTTAGTAGTGATGACAAACCATCAAGTGCACAAACAGCTAAAGATCGCTTAAAAGTTATCGTGGCATCTGAAAATGGTCTAGGTAAGCGTTTAAGCCAAGATAAAATTGATTTAATGAAAAAAGAAATCATGCAAGTTGTGAATCGTTATGTGCGTGGTGTAGATGAACAGCATATACAAATGTCGGTTCGCTCAGAAGCAAATATCGAAATGCTAGAAATGAATATCAATTTGCCTGAAGAACGTTAATCTGATTTTTGATTAGTCAAGCAAATTGAATCAGGGCAAAATATGAGAGTGGCAGAAATAGGCTATTAGCTATATTCCGCCCACTTGAAGCAGAGCTTCAAGTCTTGCGACTAGACAAAGCAGTGCTTCGCTCATCTAGTCTCATATTTTGCCCTTTTTTATTGATTAAAAATACCAAGGAGATTGTGATGGCATTATCACAGCCAGCCACGTTCAATGAAGAATGGTCAGACGAGCGTGTTTTTGCCTATTTAAATCAGTTACCTCCTGAAGGTGTAAACGCTGATTTTCATGTTCTCTATCATGCTTTTAAACATATGCGTGCTAATGACTATGAGCGTTTACTCACTAAATTTATAGCAGATGGTCGAGATCTTAACGCTCAAAATCCTGAAGGCAAACGTATTCATGATGTGATCGCAGAATTCCCACGCCAAAGTGCAGAATTCCTTGCTGTTTTAGCAAAATTTGCCTAAAAACAGATAAAAAAGCCTGCTTGAGCAGGCTTTTTTGATTTAAATCTATCTTATACCTGTTAAAAAATAGTTTCGTATTAAGGTTACTTATACGTTTGGGTGAAACTTAGATTATTTCCATTGCCAACCCAATGCAATAGCACCACCAACATCACCTTGTGAACTTGCGGTTCCAGATGCTTTATAGACAAAGCGATTCGTTTCAGAAACCCCACTAAATCCAATGGCAATACCTTGCTCACCATCCCATGTACCAGCAGCTGCACTGAACATACTTGCACCAGCATAAGTTGGCTGGGGTAATGAAGCGACAGCCAAAGACGCTGCAATAGCTGCTCGAGTGTCACGTCGTTCATCGGCAAAACTCTGTTCTAAAGCATTTACACGTCGACTAGTATACTCATTGGCCTGATTCAATATTTCATTGGTTCGTATATTCGTATATTCCTGTGCATCGCTCAAAACTTGCTGATCTGCTTGACGCATTTGTTTTACATTGACTGCGTCTGTATCCGCTGTACCTGCTGCCACATTAACAATTTGGCGCTGTTGCGTAGAGGTACCCACTGAAACCGTATTGTCCCGATCGGTAGACGAAGCATTTCCTAAAAGAACAGCATTATTTGCGTCAGACGTTATATTATTCCCAAGAGCTACAGTACTATTTCCTGAAATATTGTTGAAATTACCAACTGAATGCGTATTTTCACCCGTAACCGTATTGTGATTTCCTAAAGCTGTTGCATGTTCACCAGCGACTTGTGATTCAGCCCCAATTACAATACTCTCACGACCCGATGCTACTGATGAACTTCCGATTGCAAGAGCATCTTCACCTGTTGCATTTGGTAATATTGCATTTTCACTAGGATTTGTTCCAACAGATATTGCGACAGTTCCACCACTAGCCAAAGACGTTAGCCACTGTTGTTCGGTGCCATTAAAGCCATTTTGTACAGCAATCTCAAAAGCACTAAAACCTTGATCACCTTTGTCACCTTTTAAGCCTTGAAGTCCTTGATCACCTTTATCGCCCTTGTCGCCTTTTAAGCCTTGAAGTCCTTGATCACCTTGATCTCCCTTATCACCTTTCAATCCTTGAGGACCTTGGTTACCTTTATCTCCTTTGAGTGACGTCAGCCAATCTTGCTCTGTTCCTACAAATCCATTATTCACCGCCACTTGGTAAGCACTATCACCTTGTGGTCCTACACCGCCACCAGGTCCACCGCTTGCACCTGGTATACCTTGATCCCCTTTGTCACCTTTCAACCCTTGTGGACCTTGATCACCTTTATCTCCCTTATCGCCTTTTTCACCTTTTAATGATGTAAGCCAATCTGTTTCAGAGCCCTCAAATCCATTACTCACAGCAACCTCGTACGCACTTGGTCCAGCTGGTCCAGTGGTACCTGTACCTGTTTCACCACCAACACCATTATTTTCGAGTGCAGACACTCGGTCTTTTAACGCTGTAAATTCAATATCAATCCCTCTAATTGTTTGATTTACGTTTTGGTATGTAGAGCCTTGCATTTCAAATGAAAGGGGCATCACACTCCCCTGAAACATAGTCACCCCAGTACCCAGAATTCTTTGTAAACTGGCTGTCAATTGATCAACATTAATAGCATCATGAGTATCTAATCCCCATGCTAAGTTCATGATTCGGCGTTTTAATTGATCACTACCGACTGAAATAACATTCTCTCGATCTGCAACCGATGCACTACCTAAAGCAACAGAGTTGCTCGCATAAACCTGACTCAGCTCACCAATCGCGACTGACTCTCTTACGGATGTATAATTTGGTCCTGGTCGAATAATAATAGAACCACCGACAGCCACATTAGTGTGACCTTGCACATTACTGTTGGAGGCAAATATATGAGAACTCGTCGCACCAACCTCATTAAATCCACCAAAAATCATCGAGCCATTAGTGTTGACGTCGTGAATATTATTCATACCAACAACAACAGATTTTACAGACGAGTTTAAATTTGAAATACCTATAGAGATACCCCCTTCAGCAGTATTTGAACTACCGATCGCAATACTCCCTTCCCCCTTAACCACTTGATTATTACCAATGGCAATATTACTTGTATGATGCGTTGTGTTTTGATTTCCAATGACCACATTATTTTGCGTTGTCGTTACAGCGTTTGGTGTCACCGTATTATTCAAACCAAAAACAGTATGATTCATCCCAATATTGACGTTATTGCTTTGTCCCATAACCACACTGTTCGGTGCAACCACTGAGTTATTTTCACCACAGATGAAAGATGTAGTGTCTGAATTCGTCGCTGTGCCTGTTGAACCCTCACATTCATCAGCTTGCACCTGACTCGTCATTGCGGTTAATGCCCCAATTAAAATCAGATAACCTGTCGTCATTCCAATATTTTTTAAAGATTGTGTAAAACGTGTACGTCCAAGTTCCCCTGTTACGACTAATTTTCCATTACGATTACGGATAACTCGGTATATATGGTTCATGTAATTCCCCTTAGTTTTTGACATGATCATGTCACTTGCAGGTTTTCCATAGTTTGCAAGAAAGACCTTTTATAATGAGGAAAATCAAACCATAAAGCTGATAATCTAGAAGCCCCCCTTTAAGGGGGGATGAAAAAAATATTTTTGTGAAAAAATGATTAATATTTACTTTTTTATCTCAATTTTTTTAAAAAAATCTATAATTTGAATTTGTTATAATCAAAACAGTTCAATCGAAGATGAATTCAATAAGTTTTCGTAAAAGTGATCGAACAAGGCTCGGCACCCTCCATCGCCTGAGAAATCTTTGCTGTACTCAACTTCCGCTCCTTACCATTGCGCCCAGTATTTTTGACTATTTGAATTTTTTGATTCCACATGATGCCTACGGTATGGCACTGACCTATCCAAATGGTGAACCTTATATACTGTATTACAAAAATCTTAACCCTCAGTCGATGAGGTATGTCCAAGAAAATACTGAATTATTCTTAAACTTAAAAACCGAAAGCCATATCCGCTGGCTCAACTGCCCTATGTTACCCAAAGTCGGAAATCTTTTACGCCCAGATGATCCGTATTTTCATAGCTTAACCTACCAGATGATTGTGCGCCAAAGCGGTCTTCACCATACACTAGATCTAAGATTAGAACGCAATCATATTCCTGCAGGAGGTATTACCCTCTATAGGCGTATGTCACACCCCTTCCAATTACAAGATCATCATTTATTAGAACAAGCTGGTGTCTATATCGAATATGCGCTTAACAATCAAATGGAGGATGGCGACGATGTAATTGAATCAGATCAAGCGTTGTTAATCGTGAATTCTCAAAATGATTTAGTCATGATGACTGATGCTGCAAAGGATTTACTGAATCTATTCCCGATACATTATGAATTTTGGGAACCATATAAAGCGTTGCCAAAATCATGCTATCAAGTCATCAATGAGCTTAAATATGGGCAACAAATCCCCAAGCTTAGTTTGACCATTCCTAATGGAATATTAACCCTTCGTGCTGAATGGTTAAGTAGTCAAAATACAACCGATACAAATATCGCCTTATACTTAAAGCGCTCATTACCACGCTCCCTCATTATTTTAAAAAAACTAGAAGCACTTGATCTATCACCCCGAGAATGCCAAGTGGCTTTTTCGTTAATTACAGGCATGAATAAAAGTGAAATTTTACAAAAATTATCCATTAGCCCTGCGGTATTTAAAGATTGTGTCAAGTCAGTTTATCAAAGCTTGAATGTTCACTCTGTGAGTGAACTGATCACATTTGCCAGCCAATGGACTACCCCCAAAAACAACACTTTTTTGAGTTAAATAAAAAAAGCAACCTATGGTTGCTTTTTCTGAGTCAGTCTTCGTTAAACTAAAATTTCACGTTTACCATTTGCGCCCATTGCACTCACGATACCGTTTTCTTCCATTTGGTCAATAATACGTGCGGCACGATTATAACCCAGACTAAACTTACGCTGTAAAGATGATGTGGATGCTTTACGGGTTTCCAAAACAAAAGCAACACATTGATCATAAAGTGCGTCACGGTCTGAAGCACCATCCCCATCTTCAAAGCCACGTGATGCTGGTTCTTCATCAAATGGGGTGAGAATTTCATCCACGTAGTTTGGTGCACCACGCTCACGCCATGCATCACAAATACGGTTCACCTCGTCATCGGCAATAAATGCACCATGCACACGCTCAGGCTCAATTTTACCTGGTCCTAAGAACAGCATATCACCATGTCCAAGCAAATCTTCTGCACCACCCGCATCCAAAATCGTACGCGAGTCAATTTTAGAGTTTACACGAAGTGCAACACGCGTCGGTATATTCGCCTTAATTAAGCCAGTAATTACATCGACGGATGGACGCTGTGTCGCAAGTAATAAATGAATGCCTGCAGCACGTGATTTTTGAGCTAGACGAGTGATCATCTCTTCCGCTTTCTTACCCACCTGCATGATCATATCTGCGAATTCATCTGCAACAATCACAATCGAAGGCAATGGTGTAAGTCTAGGTGCACGTTCTCCAGCAACTGACTCACTGGCTTTCCAAGTTGGATCAAATAGATCTTCACCATTGGCAATTGCTTCTTCAACTTTACGGTTATAGTCACTCAATTTACGTATTTTTAAGAACGACATCAGCTTATAACGACGCTCCATCTCATTCACACACCAATTTAAAGCACTGACTGCATCTTTCATGTCAGTCACAACAGGCGTGAGTAAATGCGGAATATCGTTATAGTTCGCCAATTCAAGTTGTTTAGGATCAATCAAAATAAGGCGCAATTGATCTGGCGTATATTTTAAAAGCATCGATAGAATCATCGAGTTTACAGCAACAGATTTACCTGAACCTGTGGTACCCGCAACCAACATATGTGGTGCCTTGCCCAACTCAGTAATGACTGGGTTGCCAGAAATATCTTTACCCATGGCCATGGATAAGATTCCATCTGGATCCTTAAATTTTGGAATTTGTACCAATTCAATCAGGCGCACCATCTCACGTGTACTATTCGGAACTTCAATGCCAATGTAAGGTTTTCCAGGGATCACCTCAACAACACGTACTGATGCCATCGACATTGATCGTGCTAAGTCACGAGAAATATTAGTTACTTTCGAGGCTTTCACACCAGGCGCAAGATCCAGTTCAAATCTGGTCACGACAGGACCCGGTTGAGCTTCAATCACTTTCGCTTTGACATTAAACTCTTGTAATTTAATTTCTAACAGTTCTGATAATCTTGATAATTGCTCTGCAGTGAAGTTTACTTTTTTGTTTGGGTCTACTTCATCAAGTAAATCCAAACCAGGAAGTGGTGATAAATCTTTACGGCGCTCTGCAACTTGCATTGCACGAGACATTGGACGACCAGCAGCATCTGTTAATGGCGCATCGAAATCAAACTCATCCTCTTCAACTTCGGGCTTACCTACCGTTTCTTGCCAAGCTTCTCTAAAAGCATCCTTATCTGAAGATATACGTTGTTTTTCCTCATCACTCACTTTAGCAACAGGAATTAATGATCCCTCTTGCTCAACCATATTTTGTGGTGATGGAGCAATAATACCTTGCTCTGATTCATATTCTGCGACTGTATCTGACTTAGGTGAAGTCATAAATTTAATATTTGGCGTCACCAAATTTGGACGCTTGACCTCTGGATTAGACAAAGCTTCTGCTTCATCCGCAAGTGATGCAAGACCATCAAGCTCAGAAGCTAACAGATCTGCTTTAGTGATCGCTTCCGCCGCTGCGCTCGATTGACTTGCGTATACAGCACTTGCACCAATAGCTGAGGTATTTTGGATTAGGGATGCTGTATTTTGATCATCAGCAGATTGACCTGAAGGATTTGTTTGATGATGAAAAGGAGTATGAATATCTTTGGCGTGCTGTCCTTGTGGAACAACTTCAAGCAATTCATCAAAGATTTGATCATCATTCCAGTCCAAAGCAGTATCTTGAACAGTTGAGCGCTGCTCTACTCGAACGTTTTTACTTAATTCATTAATTTCTGAAGTACGTTGATCAAGCTGATCCTCCTCTGCTGCGCGCAAAAGCTCATCAATTTCTCTTTTATGATCTTCATCGCTATGCAAGGCTTTCCAAACTTCACCCGTTGGAACAATACGTTGACTCTCACGCTCTAACTCATGCGCTTTCGCGATGGTACGCTCGAGCTCTGCCTCATCATCTTCATCAAAACGATGATTTTGTTGAGACTCTTGGAAACGCATATCTTCAAATAGTTTTTCAGCAGTACGTTCATGACGCGCTTGTAATTGATCTATTTCTTCTAAATGACTGACATCATTGAGCTCAGCTTGATGAGGGACTGGAGCTGAATCTTTTACAGGAGGTTCAATTTCTTTTTTCGCTTTTGGCTGAGTCGTCAAATCATAAGCTGATTCAGTCTCAGGTACATTTTTATAGAATAAATCTTGCAAATAAGCGGGTGTCGCCTTCAAAGTAGACCATGTCTTGTTCCACTGAATACCAAAAGCCAGTGTGATTAGAACGATGCTAAGTACGATCAGAAAAAAAACGGCGCCATAAATCGTCAAAAGCTGTTTTAAACTCTCACCCAATTCGTAACCAATGATTCCACCTGAAGCGTTAGCAAGCGTATCTGCAGGCACTGACCAAAGTAAATAAAACAAACTCGCGACGGTAAGTAGAATGAAAAATTGAGCAGCAAAACGAAATGGGCGACTCAAAAAACTTCTTGGCCACCACACTTGAATCGCTTCAATGAATAAATAAATTGGAATCAGTAAACTTGCCCAGCCCAGAAATCCAAATAAGAGATCTGCAATCCAAGCACCTGCGACACCACTTGCATTTGAAACTTGTTGAGTATCACTCGAAATATGCATCCAACCCGGATCAAATGGCGTATAAGTCACTGTTGCTAAAAACAGATAAATACCAAATGATATTAAGAAGAATGTTAAAACTAAGCGCTGTGCATATACACTCGACACCGCAGTCATATACTGTCCTGTAAACGATTATTCATTAATGTTCTAATGTTGAAATGGAACAATTTCTTCATTATAGAAAACTTACTATTATGCACCTGTTCATAAAAAAAAGGTGCAGCTTTCTAAGGTTTCCTTGTTAACACTTTTATCTATATAGCTCAATTCGATTTAGTTGATCAATATAATCCACATTCATTCCACACAACTGTGGTGAAGTTTCACGTATAATTTTCAGCAAGTCGATATATCAAATTAAAAGGATGCTTATACATGAGCGCTCGTCACTCAAGATTGATTATTTTAGGTTCTGGTCCTGCGGGTTATAGCGCAGCTGTATATGCTGCACGAGCAAATTTAAAACCAACTTTAATCGCAGGTATGCAATTGGGTGGTCAGCTCACCACAACTACAGAAGTTGATAACTGGCCAGGTGATCCTGAAGGCTTAACAGGTCCTGCTTTAATGGAGCGTATGCAAGCTCACGCAGAACGTTTTGGTACTGAATTGGTTTACGATCACATTAACGAAGTTGACTTAAATGTACGTCCATTCGTTTTAAAAGGTGATATGGAAGAATACACGTGTGATGCTTTGATCATTGCAACAGGTGCTACGGCTCAATACTTGGGATTAGAATCCGAAGCTGCTTATATGGGTCAAGGTGTGAGTGCGTGTGCAACTTGTGATGGTTTCTTCTATAAAAATCAAAAAGTCATGGTTGTCGGTGGTGGTAACACTGCGGTTGAAGAAGCGCTTTATTTATCAAACATTGCTTCACATGTAACACTTGTACATCGTCGCGATAAATTACGTTCTGAAAAAATCCTTCAAGATCATCTTTTTGCAAAAGAGAAAGAAGGAAAAATTAGCATCATCTGGAACCATGAAGTTGAAGAAATACTTGGTAACCCTCAAGATGGCGTTACTAGTGTTCGTTTGAAATCTACAACTGATACTACAACACAAAACGTTGAAGTGACTGGATTGTTCGTCGCTATAGGTCACAAACCTAATACTGCAATGTTTGAAGGTCAGCTTGAACTACGTGATGGTTATATCCAAGTTCAAAGTGGTACACGTGGTAATGCAACTGCGACTTCTGTTGAAGGCGTATTTGCTGCAGGTGATGTTGCAGACAATATCTACCGCCAAGCAATTACATCAGCAGGTTCAGGTTGTATGGCTGCTTTAGACGCTGAGAAATATTTAGACAACTAATATTTATTTAAAAACCCAAAAAACCACCTTCGGGTGGTTTTTTTATTCTTTCAACTTGGCATAATCATTTTAAACATTTTTATCTTCGGTTTTTCATTATTATTTTTAGAACTTAATCCCTATGCTCCCTCCTTCTGAGTTTATTTTCCCTAATCCAATTGAATCCGATCCCGAAGGTCAAGGACTAATCTGTATAGGTGCTGACCTCTCCCCTTCTACATTATTTGAAGCTTATACACATGGTTTATTTCCTTGGTTTTCCGAAGGTGAGCCGATCTGCTGGTGGAGTCCAGAACCTCGCTGCATTATCTACCCTTCGTCATACCATCCAAGTAAATCACTCATTCGTAACATGAAAAAACATGATTATACGATTACCATTAACCGTGATTTTGAACATGTGATACGTTCTTGCTCATTACCACGAAGTTATGCCAATGAAACATGGATTACTGAAGATATCATTCAGGGTTACTGTGCATTATTTGAGTCAGGCTATGCATATAGTGTCGAAGTACGCAGAGAAAATTCGATTGTCGGCGGGCTCTATGGTGTCTCTATAGGTCAGGGTATTTTTGGTGAATCCATGTTTAGTCGAGAGACTGATGTTTCAAAAATGGCTTTTTGTACCCTCATGTTGATTAGCCTTGAAAACCAGGCACCCTGGGTTGACTGTCAATTGGTGAATGATCATCTCATGAGCTTAGGTGCTTGCACAATTTCTCGCCAAGACTACCTTAATTCGTTACAAGATGTGATAAAACAGCCTCAGATTGATTGGCAAAAGTATAAAGACGGTGTATTTTCAAGTAAAACAATAGCATTTGATCAACGACTCATGGATTGAGAAATAGGAGGGACAACATGAATTCTTATCAACCCCAGTCCCTATTAAATGAACTGCAGTATTACATTACACCACCCCATGACTGCAGTTATCTTCCCGAGAAATCAGCACGGATGGTCTTTTTAGATCCTGCTCATAAAATCGACGTTGTAACTTTATCAGAATTGTCTCGTGTAGGATTTCGAAGAAGCGGAGATTTTGTCTATCGACCTGAATGTCATTTGTGTCGACAATGCCTTTCATGTCGTGTACCTGTTGATGCTTTTAAAATGAACAGTCAACAAAAGAAAGCTTGGAAACGTAATCAAGACTTAGAAGTTAGAATAACCCAAACTCAAGATGCTACTGATTTACACTATCAACTCTATGAACGTTACATCAATGAGCGTCATTCAGATGGAGATATGTTCCCCCCTAGCTATGATCAATTCGAGAAGTTTTTGATTCACAGTTGTAGCAATAGTTTCTTTATAGAACTTTGGAAAGATGATCGACTCATTTGTGTCTCAACCTGCGATGTATTAGATGATGGAGTATCCGCCGTCTATACATTTTTTGATCCAGATGAATCCAAACGTTCTTTAGGTGTTTTTGCAGTCCTTAAGCAAATTGAATATGTAAAGCAGCACAATCAAGAGTTTGTATATTTAGGATATTGGGTACCCCATTCATTCAAAATGAACTATAAGTCCCAATATGCGCCTTTTGAATTATTACTGGATGGTCAATGGCGACGTGTTAATAAAATGCTCAGCAACGAAGAAATCGATCAATTAGGTCATATGTTGATGACGACACTTCCCTCTGAATGGAATAACTTTATTGTAAAGTAGGGTATTGAATTTTGTCACTTGAATAAATCTGCAAAATTATCACTGCATGCCTTTACCATAATGATGGCATGCTCTTTTCCACCATCTAATGTTGGATAATAGTTTTTACGCATATCAATTTGATGAAATCCGGATTTCTCATATAGTGCAATCGCAGCCTTATTACTTTCTCGGACCTCTAAAAAGATTTGTACGGGATCATTATTGAGTTGAGCCATTGAAGCTTCAAGCAATTGATATCCCAACCCTTTTCCACGCATTTCCGGATGAACTGCCATCAACAGCAAATTTGCTTCATCCAATACAGGCTGTAAAATACAGAAACCAACAACACGATTCTGGTATTCAATCACTGTGGATTGATATGAATCAACCGCTTCTGAAAATTGTTTTTTTGTCCAAGGATGCGTCTGCCCCAAACTTTCAATTTCATATACCACCTCAACATCTGATGTCAGCATCGGTCGAATCATAATCATTACATTGCATTTTTTAAGTGAGTACATTATAGAAAGTTCGAAAATAAATGAAATAAAAAAAGGCAGCTTACGCTGCCCGAATGCACAAAAGTAAATACTTAAAAACCGAGTTTTGCTTTCCATGTTGCCAATAAACCCACGGTATCCAAATCATTCGGATGGAAGCCTGGTTTAAAATAAGCCAACATTTCCTTACCCATACCAGAAATAATGCCTTTAGATGGACTATATCCATAGGTATAAATATCTTTCAAAGATGCAATATTTAACTGTTTATCGTCTTTCAATAAACGCGCTACAAAATAAGTCTGCACCATGAATAGCACAACCATTGCTGCCACTAAAGAAGATGTTCGAGCAAGATAAGATTTGATTCCTTTACCGAACACACCTTCAAATACATCATATGCGACAGCCTTATGCTCATTTTCTTCAATGGCATGCCAAGCCCACATCGTCGCCATTGTTTCATCAGTCATTAATGCTTGAATATGTTCGTTACGCAATAATTCTGAGGCAATGGTTGCTGTAAAATGTTCTAGCGCAGTCGTTCCCATCAGATCGATCATTTCTTGTGAAATACCAAATGGTTTCATAACGGTGCTAGCTGACTTACGAAAAGTTTGAATGACCGTATCTGTGGCTTTTTCAAGTGCAGCAACATCATGACCAAATTTTTGTGCTGATGCATTAAAGCCAGCATGCTCATGTGTATGCATTGCTTCCTGACCAATAAATGCTGAAATCTCTTTTTGGAGATCTTCATTATCTTTAATGGCTGGATGTTGGCGAACTGCACGGACTGAATCGATAAAGAATTTTTCACCTGCAGGAAATAATGCAGATAACGCTGTCATGAAATGAGTTAATCCTGCTGAACCATTCATCCAATATTCTGGTACGTGATCAAAATCAAATTGCATACGACGTACTGGAAATGATGCACCGGCACGATTTGTAATATTTACTTTAGCATTCATTGCTGGACTCCTATTCGGGATCTATCCAAATCTAGTTTTATGATTCTTTTCATTACTTCATCTTAGTGATTTATTATTTTTATGATAAATGCCTTATAGGTCACATCATTATCAGTTAAGGACAGCTTACAACTCTTATTGTCTAACAATTTTATAGATTCCATAAAAAAAACGCCCCAAAGGGGCGTTTCTTTCACACAATCAATACTTATGCAGTTACTTTAGCAACAACACCAGCACCAACTGTACGACCACCTTCACGGATCGCAAAACGTAGACCTGGGTCCATTGCGATTGGG